>NZ_JBJHAK010000019.1:0-89609 GCF_054050975.1 Blastococcus sp. SYSU DS0828
TAAGCACGCCGCCAGCGTTCGTCCTGAGCCAGGATCAAACTCTCCGTAGATGATTTGATCGCAGCTGAGAACCGCGAGCTGACACTCGCGATATCAATCAACCAAAGGAATCCCAGCCCCAACCACACAGTGGCCAGGGCACGGGGTATTACTTGGCACTGACTTTCGGCACGCTGTTGAGTTCTCAAGGAGCGGACGCGCAAGAACTAGACCCTCGCGGGCTTCGTCCCTGGCTGGATGTCCAACTCTACGCCGGTTTCCAGTGACCCGCTACCCGGGCCCCGGTCCGGCGGCCCTTCCGGGCCGCGCGGCGCAAAGAGAAAGTTACACGGCGCCCAGGGGCGGGTCAAACCCGGGGTCCGTGACGCCCGACACGCTGCGGCCACGCCCCCGACATCGACCGTTCACACGGGGCGCGGCGGCCTCAGCCGGCCCGGCGCACGCCCGCGATCGACCGCTTCCCCCTGCGAAGGACGAGCCACCCCCCGGGCAGCCAGGCCCCCTGCGCCGGCACGGCGTCGGCATCGGTGATCCGCTCGTTGTTGAGGTAGGCGCCGCCCTCCTTCACCGTGCGCCGCGCCTCGGACAGGCTGCCCACGAGCCCCGTCTGCTGCAGGAGCTGGGCGATCGTCGGCACGTCGCCGCCCACGGTGGTGCTCCCGGCCTCCTCCAGCGCGGCCGTCAGGGTGGCTGCGTCGAGGGAGGCGAGGTCGTCCCGGCCGAACAGCGCCCGCCCGGCTGCCTCGGCCTGGCGGAGCTGCTCGGGGCCGTGCACGAGGAGGGTCAGCTCCTCGGCCAGCGCCCGCTGCGCCGCCCTGGCTGCCGGCCGCTCGAGGCTCTCGGTCACCAGGGCCGCCACCTCCTCGGCGGGACGCTCGGAGTAGAGGGGCAGCCACGCGCGGGCGTCGGCGTCCTCGGCGTTCAGCCAGAACTGGAAGAAGGCGTACGGCGACGTGAGCTTCGGGTCCAGCCACACCGCCCCGCCTTCGGACTTCCCGAACTTGGTGCCGTCGGCCTTGGTCACCAGGGGGGTGCTCAGCGCGTGCACCCGCGCACCCTCGGTCCGCCGGACCAGGTCGATGCCCGCGGTGAGGTTGCCCCACTGGTCGGAGCCGCCGGTCTGCAGCGTGACCCCGTGCCGCCGGTGCAGCTCCCGGTAGTCGTTGGCCTGCAGGATCTGGTAGCTGAACTCGGTGTAGCTGATGCCCGCCTCCGAGTTCAGCCGGGCCGACACCGCCTCCTTGGCCAGCATCTGGCTGACCCGGAAGTGCTTGCCGAGCTCGCGGAGGAAGTCGATCGCCGACACCGGGGCGGTCCAGTCCAGGTTGTTCACGTAGATCGGGGGGCGCGCCCCCTCCGCCTCCGCAGGCAGCTCCAGGAAGGGTGCGACCTGCTCGCGGATGCGCTCCACCCACGTGGCGACGGTGTCGCGGTCGTTGAGCTGGCGCTCGGAGGACGGGCGCGGGTCACCGATCAGGCCGGTCGCCCCGCCCACGAGCACCACGGGCTGGTGCCCGGCCCGCTGGAGGGCGCGCAGGACCATGAACTGGAGCAGGTGCCCGACGTGCAGGCTCTGCGCGGTCGGGTCGAAGCCGGCGTAGTACGCGACCGGACCCTCGGCGAGATGGGCGCGCAGCGCGGCCTCGTCGGTGCTCTGGGCGATCAGCCCGCGGCGGTGCAGCTCGTCGATCACTCCGGGCTCGGTTGAGGGGGTCACGGGGGTCCATCCTGCCCGGCGCGCCTGCGCCGCGGCTTCCCACCCGCCCGGAACGGGCTCACCGACGGAGCGCCGGTCTCCCAGAAGCGCCACGGGAGCTCGGCGGCCACGCTGATGCCGACCCGCGGTCCGGCGGAGACGGCGGCCGGCGCCGACCCCCGGTGCAGCCGCACGGGCGAGCCCGGGTCCAGCAGGTCGGTGCCGAGATCGGCGCGCCCGATGCCCAACGCCTGGGTGAGCCGGGCGGGTCCACCGGCGAGGTCGCGCGGGGTGCGGGCGGAGGGTCGGCGCGCGCGGGCCAGCTCCTCCCCCACGACCACCTCACCGGCGCGCAGCAGCACCGCCTCGCCGTCGCCCTCGGGGCCCACCACGACATTGGCGCACCAGTGCACGCCGTAGGAGAAGTACACGTAGAGCCGCCCGGGTGGTCCGAACATGATCGCCGCCCGCGGCGTCGGGCCCCGGTGCGAGTGCGCCGCGGGATCGATCCCGGACCCCGAGTAGGCCTCGACCTCGGTCAGCCGTAGCGCGACCGTGCCCTCGGGGCGCTCGGTGACCACCCAGCAGCCGAGCAGCGAGCGGGCGACGACGTCGACCGGCCCGAGCAGGTCCTCCGCGCGGACGAGGGGGCCGGGCCCGGGCCGGGCGGGGTGGGACGACACGCTCAGAGGGCCGGCGCCACCGGCGACGACGACGCCCAGCGCCCGTGCTCGGAGGCGAGGTCCTTCAGCGTCGCGAGCTGCTCGGCGACCCGCTCGGGCGCCGTCCCGCCCCGGGTGCTGCGGGCGGCCAGCGCGCCGCGGACCGACAGGACCGAGCGCACGTCGGGGGTCAGCCGCTCGTCGATGCCGGCCAGCTGGTCGTCGTCGAGCTGGTCGAGCTCCAGGCCCGCCTCCTCGCTGAAGGCGACCATCGCACCGCTGATCTCGTGCGCCGAGCGGAACGGCACTCCCTGGCGCACCAGCCACTCCGCGACGTCGGTGGCGAGCGCGAAGCCCTGCGGTGCGGCGGCCTCGAGCACCTCGGGGCGGAGCGTGAGCGTCGCGATCATCCCGGAGACCGCGGGCAGCAGGAGGAGCAGCTGGTCCATGGAGTCGAAGACCGGCTCCTTGTCCTCCTGCAGGTCCCGGTCGTAGGCGAGCGGCAGACCCTTGAGCATGGTGAGGATGCCGGTCAGGTTGCCGACGAACCGGCCGGACTTGCCCCGCGCCAGCTCGGCGATGTCGGGGTTCTTCTTCTGCGGCATGATCGACGAGCCGGTGGCCCAGGCGTCGTCGAGCCGGGCCCAGCCGAACTCGGTCGACGTCCAGAGCACGACCTCCTCGCCCAGCCGGGAGAGGTGCACGCCGAGCAGCGCGGCGACGAAGCAGAACTCCGCGGCGAAGTCGCGGTCGCTCACGCCGTCGATGGAGTTGTCCGAGGCGCGGTCGAACCCGAGCTCGGCGGCGACGGCGTCGGGGTCCAGGGGCAGCGAGGAGCCGGCGAGGGCGCCGGAGCCGTAGGGGCTCACGGCCGCGCGCTTGTCCCAGTCGATCAGCCGGTCGACGTCGCGGGCGAAGGAGTGGGCGTGCGCGAGCAGCTGGTGGCTGATGAGCACCGGCTGGGCGTGCTGCAGGTGCGTCATCCCCGGGGCCGCGACGTCGCGGTACCGCTCGGCCAGGCCGAGCAGCGCGAACTCCAGGGAGGAGAGCTCGCCGACCAGCGCCCGCACGGTGTGACGCAGGTAGAGCCGCAGGTCGGTGGCGATCTGGTCGTTGCGGCTGCGGCCGGCGCGCAGCTTGCCGCCGAGCGCGCCGAGCTTCTCGGTGAGGCCGCGCTCCAGGGCCTCGTGCACGTCCTCGTCGCTCTCGATCGCGGTGAACGTGCCGGCCTCGACCTCGTCCGAGAGCTCGCGCAGTGCGCCGAGCATCTGCTCCAGCTCGTCGTCGGTGAGCAGACCGGCGCGGTGCAGCACGCGGGCGTGCGCGCGCGATCCGGCCAGGTCGAACGGAGCCAGCTGCCAGTCGAAGTGGGTCGACTTGGACAGCGCCGCCATCGCCGGCGACGGGCCACCGCCGAACCGTCCGCCCCAGAGGCGGGTCTGCGATCCAGGTGCCGTGCTGCTCACGTGCCGGGTTCCTCTTCCAGGTCGGCGCTCAGTTCGGGATAGACGGCCGGCGTGCGCTGCGCGAGCGCCCGCAGCCGGTCGGCCAGGGCCGGCCCCCCGTCGGGCGCGCGGGAGACGACCAGCAGAGTGTCGTCCCCCGCGATGGTGCCGAGCACGTCGGGGAGGCCGACCTTGTCCAGCGCGGAGGCCAGGAACTGCGCCGCGCCGGGCGGTGTCCGAAGGACCGCCAGGTTGGCGCTGCCCTCGGCTCCGGTCAGCAGGTCGGCGAGCAGGCGGGTGAGCCGGGCGGGCGCGGCCTGCGCCGGGCGCAGCGGCGCGTTCTCCGGCGGCAGCACGTAGGACGCCGGAGCGCCGTCGGAACCGCGCAGCTTCACCGCGCCGAGCTCCTCCAGGTCCCGCGAGAGCGTCGCCTGGGTGACCTCGATGCCCGACTCGGCCAGCAGCACGGCCAGCTGCGTCTGCGAGGTGATCGCCCGCGCCTCGATCAGCTCGCGGATCCGTGCCTGGCGCGCCGAGCGGGTGAGGGCGGAGGTCACGCGCGCCCTCCGGGACGGACGGGCCCGGTCACGACCGCTCCAGGAGCCACGCGAGCAGCGCCTTCTGGGCGTGCAGCCGGTTCTCCGCCTCGTCCCAGACCGCGCTCTGCGGGCCGTCGATCACCTCTGCGGCGATCTCCTTGCCGCGGTAGGCCGGGAGGCAGTGCAGGACGACGGCGTCGTCGGCGGCGCGGGCGAGGGCGGCGCCGTCCAGCGCATAGGGCAGGAACGGTGCGACGCGCGCGTCGTACTCGTCCTCCTGCCCCATCGACACCCAGGTGTCGGTGACCAGCACGTCGGCGCCCTCGGCGGCCTGCGCGGCGTCGGCGGTCCAGGCCACCGAGCCCCCGGTCCCCGCCGCGATCTTCGCTGCGCGGTCGAGGACCGCCGGGTCCGGCCGGAACGACTCCGGTGAGCCGATCCGCACGTGCATGCCGGCGGTGGCGCCGCCGAGCAGGTAGGAGTGCGCCATGTTGTTGGCGCCGTCACCGAGGTAGGTCATCGAGCGCCCGGCCAGCGAGCCCTTCCGCTCGATCACCGTCTGCAGGTCGGCCAGGATCTGGCAGGGGTGGTACTCGTCGGTGAGCGCGTTGACCACGGGCACCCGGCTCACCGACGCCATCGCCTCGATGCGGTCCTGGCCGAAGGTCCGCCAGACGATCGCGGCGGCCTGGCGGTCGAGCACCCGGGTGGTGTCCTCGATCGGCTCGCCGCGTCCCAGCTGGCTGCTGCCGGCGTCGATGACCAGCGGGTACCCGCCGAGCTCGGCGACGCCGACGGAGAACGACACCCGGGTGCGGGTGGAGGGCTTGTCGAACAGCACCGCCACGGCCCGGGGCACCCCGTTGGCCGCGCGCAGCGGGGTGGGCGCCTCGGCGGTGTGCCGGGTCGCCTTGAGCGAGGCGGCCAGGGCGAGCACCTCGGCCTGCTCGGCCGGGGTGAGGTCGTCGTCCTTGAGGAAGTGCCGGGTCACTGGTGGTTCTCCATCGCGGTGTCGAGGGCGGCAGGGAGCCCGGCCACGAAGGCGTCCACCTGCTGGTCGGTCAGGACGAGCGGCGGCGCGAGCCGGAGCACGCCCGGCGCGACGGCGTTGGTCAGGAAGCCGGCGGCCCGCAGCGTGGTCTCCAGCGGCGCGGCGACGTCGGCGGTGAGGACGACGCCGAGCAGCGCGCCCCTCCCCCGGACCCCGCTGATGCCCGGGTGCCCGAGCGCCTCGATGCCGGCGGTGAACCGGTGCTCGAGCTCCTTGGCCCGCTCCAGCAGGCCCTCGTCGCGGATGGTGTCGAGGACGGCCAGAGCGGCGGCGGCGGCGATCGGGTTGCCGCCGAAGGTGGAGCCGTGCGAGCCGGCCGTCAGCAGGTCGGCCGCCTCGCCGAAGGCGAGCATCGCCCCGATCGGCAGCCCACCGCCGAGCGCCTTGGCCAGCGTGACGACGTCGGGGTGCAGGCCGTCGGCCTGGTGGGCGAACCACGAGCCGGTGCGGCCGATGCCGGTCTGCACCTCGTCGACGGCGAACAGCGCCCCGGCACCGGACGCCGCCGCGGCGGCGGCGGCGAGGTAGCCGGCGGGCGCGGGCAGCACGCCGCCCTCCCCCAGCATCGGCTCGAGCAGCACCATGGCGGTCTGCTCGGAGACCGCCGTGGCCAGCGCCGCCTCGTCGCCGTAGGGCACGTAGGAGACCCCGCCCGGCAGCGGCGCGAACGCGGCCGCCTTCGACGGCTGACCGGTGAGCGCCAGGGCGCCCATGGTCCGGCCGTGGAAGGCGCCCTCTGCGGTGATCACCTGCGAGCGGCCGGTGAGCCGGCTGAGCTTGAAGGCCGCCTCGTTGGCCTCGGCGCCGGAGTTGCAGAAGAACACCCGTCCGGGCCGGCCGGCGAGCTCCAGCAGCCGCTCGGCGAGCTGGATCCCGGGTTCGTGCATGGCCAGGTTGGAGACGTGGCCCAGCTTCGCCGCCTGCGTGGTGATCGCCTCGACCACCTTGGGGTGGGCGTGGCCGAGGATCGTCGTGGCGATGCCGCCGAGCAGGTCGGTGTACTCGCGGCCGTCGACGTCCCAGACCTGCGCTCCGGCGCCGTGGTCGAGCGCGACCGGCGGCGCCTTGTAGTTGTTCATCATCACGGCCGACCAGCGGCGGGCCAGCTCCTCGGTGTGCGTCGTCATGCTGTGCCCTCCTTCTGGTCCCTCGCCGGGACGACCATCGTCCCGGTGCCCTCGGTGGTGAACGTCTCCAGGAGCAGGGCGTGCGGCGTCCGGCCGTCGACGACGGTCGCCCGCTTCACCCCGCCCTCGACCGCGCGCAGGCAGGCGGCCATCTTCGGGATCATCCCGGCGTCCAGCGTGGGCAGGATCTCGGCCAGCTCGCGGGCGTCGATCTGCTGCACCAGCGACCCGCGGTCGGGCCAGTCGGCGTAGAGGCCCTCGACGTCGGTGAGCACGACGAGCTTGACCGCGCCCAGCGCCGCGGCCAGCGCCGCGGCCGCGGTGTCGGCGTTGACGTTGTGGACGACGCCGTCGGCGTCCGGCGCGACGCTCGCGACGACGGGGATGTGCCCGGCGTCCAGCAGCGCGGTGACCGGGGTGGTGTCGACCGCGGCGATGTCGCCGACGAGCCCGACGTCGACCGGCGCGCCGTCCACGACCGCCGTGGTCCGCCGGGCCGTGAACAGCCCGCCGTCCTCGCCGGAGAGGTGCACCGCCATCGGGCCGTGCTGGTTGATCAGCCCGACGATGTCGGGGCCCACCTGGCCGGTGAGCACCATGCGGACGACGTCGATGGTCTCCGGCGTGGTCACCCGCAGGCCCCCGCGGAACTCGCTGGTGATGCCGAGCTTGGCCAGCATGGCGTTGATCTGCGGCCCGCCGCCGTGCACGACGACGGGGAGGATGCCGCAGGTCCGCAGGAAGACCATGTCCTCGGCGAACGCCCGGCGGCAGGTGTCGTCGACCATGGCGTGCCCGCCGTACTTGATGACGACGACCTTGCCGTGGAACTCCTTGAGCCAGGGCAGCGCGCCGGTGAGCACGGCGACCTTCGCGGCGTCGCCCTCGGGGTCCTTGGTGCGCATGACCCGGCTGGTGCCGACCCGGCGGGGCAGCCTGGGCGGGGGCGCCGGCTCGTCGATCCGCACGTCCGGGGGCGTGGGGTCCTGAGGTGCAGCGTCCTGAGGTGCGGGGTCCTGGTGCTCGCTCATGTGGAGTAGGCCGAGTTCTCGTGCACGTAGGCGATGGACAGGTCGTTGGTCCAGATGGTGGCCTGCTCGGCGCCGGCGCGGAGGTCGACGTCGATGGTGATCTCCCGGCCGGTGAGGTCGACGCCCTCCCGCGGGTCGCCGATCGCGCCGCCCCGGCAGACGGTGACGCCGTTGATGGTGACGTCGACCTGGTCGGGCTCGAACGCGGCGTCGGTGGTGCCGATCGCCGCCAGCACCCGGCCCCAGTTCGGGTCGTTGCCGAACAGCGCGGTCTTGAGCAGGTTGTTGCGGGCGCAGGCCCGGCCGGCGGTGAGGGCGTCCTCGACGGTCGCGGCGTTGCGGACGGTGATGGCGATGTCCTTGGTCGAGCCCTCGGCATCGGCCAGCAGCTGCATCGCGAGGTCGGTGCAGGCGGCGGTCAGCGCCTCGGTGAGCTCCGCCTCCGTGGGGGCGGAGCCGCTCGCGCCGTTGGCCAGGGCGATGACGGTGTCGTTGGTGGACAGACAACCGTCGGAGTCCACGCGCTCGAAGCTGACAGCGGTCGCCGCCTTCAGCGCCCGCTGCAGGGCGTCGGGGTCGGCGGCGGCGTCGGTGGTCAGCACGACGAGCATCGTGGCCAGGCTCGGGGCGAGCATGCCGGCGCCCTTGGCCATCCCGCCGACGGTCCAGCCGCCCCGCTCCTGCGCCGTCGTCTTGGGCACGCTGTCGGTGGTCATGATCGCCCGGGCCGCGTCGGCCCCGCCGTCCTCGGTCAGCCCCTTCACCGCGGCGGTGACGCCGGCGGTCAGCCTGTCCATGGGCAGCCGGACCCCGATGAGGCCGGTGCTGGCGACCGCGACGTCGACCGCGCCGATGTCCAGCTGCGCGGCGGCATGCTCGGCGGTGGCGTGGGTGTCCTGGAAGCCCTCCGGCCCGGTACAGGCGTTGGCGCCGCCGGAGTTGAGGACAACGGCCCGGCAGCGCCCGCCGGCCAGCACCTGGCGGCTCCACAGCACCGGCGCGGCCGGGAAGCGGTTGGTCGTGAAGACGGCGGCCGCGGCGTCGTCCGGGCCGGTGTTGAGGACGACGGCGACGTCGCGGTCGCCGCTGGACTTCAGGCCGGCGGCCACGCCGGCGGCGGCGAAGCCCTTCGGTGCCGTGCACGTCATGGCGCTACTCCTACGACCGGCAGGCCGGTGGTCTCGGGCAGGCCCAGGGCGAGGTTGGCGCACTGGATCGCCGCTCCCCCGGTGCCCTTGGTCAGGTTGTCGACGGCCGCCACGACGACCAGCCGGTTCGCGTCGGCGTCCACGGCCAGCTGCAGGGCGACGGTGTTGGCGCCGAGCACCTGCGCCGTGGTGGGCCACTGCCCCTCGGGCAGCAGGTGGATGAACGGCTCGTCGGCGTAGGCCTGCTCGTACGCCGCGCGCGCGGCGGCCGCGTCGGTGCCGGGCGTCAACGGGGCCGAGCAGGTGGCGAGGATGCCCCGGCTCATCGGCACCAGGGTCGGGGTGAAGCTGACGCCCACCGGCGCACCGGCGGCCTGCGAGAGGCCCTGGATCATCTCCGGCGTGTGCCGGTGCACTCCCCCGACGCCGTAGGCGCTCGCCGCGCCCATGACCTCGCTGCCGAGCAGGTGCGGCTTGGGCGACTTGCCGGCGCCGCTGGTGCCGCTGGCGGCGACCACGACGACGTCGGGCTCGACCAGGCCGGCGGCCAGCGCCGGGGCCAGCGCGAGGGTGACCGAGGTCGGGTAGCAGCCCGGGACGGCGATCCGCGTCGCGTCGGTCAGCGTCTCGCGCTGCCCTGGCAGCTCGGGCAGGCCGTAGGGCCAGGTGCCGGCGTGCACGCCGCCGTACCAGCGCGCCCAGGCGGCGGGGTCGTTCAGCCGGTGGTCGGCGCCGCAGTCGATGACCAGGGTCTCCGCCGGGAGTTGGTCGGCGATGGCTGCGGACTCGCCGTGGGGCAGCGCCAGGACGACGACGTCGTAGCCGACGAGGCTCGCCGCGTCGCTGGGCTGGACGACCATGTCGGCGAAGGGCAGCAGGTGGGGTTGCAGCTCACCCAGGCGTCGGCCGGCGCTCGAGTTGGCGTGCACCCCGGCCAGCCGGAGGTTCGGGTGCCCGGCCAGCAGCCGGCACACCTCGCCCCCCGCGTACCCGGTGGCGCCGGTGACCCCGACCGTCCACGTCTGCGCTGCGCTCACAATGCATGACCATACACGACCATGCATGACCGTTCATGCGGGTTCCCCGGACCCGGGCGTCATCTCGCGCCGCCGACGTCGTCGAGCGCCCCCAGCACCGCCGGCCAGGCGGCGCTGCGCGGATCGACCACCGCGAAGTGACCGGCCGGCACCGTGGTGAGCACCGCGGCCGGGTGGCGCCGGGCGTAGGACTCGGCGACCTCCCGCGGGACGATGCGGTCGCCCGTCCCGTGCACGATGCGCACCCGGCCCCGGGGCGCGGGCAGCCGGACGGGGTCCAGGTCGGGCCGCGCCACGGCGTCGTCCCCCAGGAAGGAGGCGACCGCGTCGCCGTCCAGGCCCAGGACCTGGGCCCGCTGCAGGTCCGCGACCGGCGCGAGCGCCACGACCCCGGCCGGGGTGTCCGGGGGCTGGACCGTGGCGGCAGCCAGCAGCGCGAGGTGCCCGCCGGCGGAGTGCCCGGTGAGCACGAGGCGCCGCCCGGGCCGGCCGGGGAGCTCCTCCGCCCGGGCCGCCCAGCGCACCGCCGCGTCCACGTCGCCGACGGTCAGGTCGGGGCGGCCGGGCACGCGCCGGTACTCGGGGGTCACCGTCGTCCACCCGGCGGCGGCCAGCGCCTCGGTCATCGGCCGCAGGTGCACGCGGTCGTACGCCGGCCGCCAGAACCCGCCGTGGAGCACGACCAGCAGCGGCCGGTCGCCCCGGGCGCACCGGCCGAAGCGGACGTCGGCCACCTGGTCCGGGCCCGGCCCGTAGGTCAGGACGGCGTCCGGCGCGGAGGCCGGCCGGGTCAGGACCGACCGGTCCTCACCTCCGGCGCCTGCCCGGCCGCGCAGACTGGTCATGCGGTAGTACTACCGGACCGCGGAACGCGTCACCGGATCCGGGAGGAGCGGCGCCATGGCGATCGAGGACGGGGTCCGGCCGCTCGAGGAGGGCGTGCAGACCGACTTCAGCGCACGGATGAGCTACGGGGGCTACCTCGGGCTGGACACCCTGCTGTCGGTGCAGCGCCCGATCAGCGACCACCACGACGAGCCACTGTTCATCATCCAGCACCAGACCACCGAGCTGTGGCTGAAGCTGGCGCTGCACGAGCTGCGCGCGGTCCGCGCGGACTTCGACCGCGACGACGTCCAGCACGCCCGCAAGGGCCTGGCGCGGGTCAAGCACATCCTGCGCACCATCACCGAGCAGTGGTCGGTCCTCGCGACCCTGACCCCTAGCGAGTACGCCGAGTTCCGCGGCGTGCTGGGCAACTCCTCGGGCTTCCAGTCCTACCAGTACCGGGCCGTGGAGTTCCTGCTCGGCAACAAGAACGAACGCATGCTGGCGGTCTTCGCCGCCGAGCCGGCCGCTCAGGAACTGCTCACCGAGCTGCTGGACTCGCCGACGGTCTACGACGCCTTCCTGCGGTTCCTGGACCGCCGGGGGCACCCCGTGCCGGAGGAGGTGCTGCACCGCGACGTCCGGCAGGCGTGGGTCGAGACCCCGGCGCTGCTGCCGGTGTACCGCACGATCTACGGGGACACCGAGGCGCACTGGGCGGAGTACGCCACCTGCGAGGACCTGGTGGACCTGGAGGACGGCGTCCAGCTGTGGCGGTTCCGGCACCTGCGCACGGTCCAGCGCACCATCGGGTTCGCCACGGGCACCGGGGGGAGCTCGGGGGTGGACTTCCTCCGGCGCGCCCTGGACCTGACCTTCTTCCCCGAGCTCTACACGGTCCGGTCCGGGATCGGTGCCTGATCCCGTGACCGCTGCCTCGATGGGTCGCGAGCCATCGCCCGACGTGCTGGACCTGCTCCCGGCCGGGGTCACCGAGCGGGCGGCCCAGCTCGACCGGCTCGACCCGCTGGCAGACCTCCGGGACGAGTTCGTCCTGCCCGAGGGCGTGGTCGCCTACCTCGACGGGAACTCGCTCGGCCGTCCGCTGAGGGTCACCCGCGACCGGCTCACCCGTTTCGTCGACGGCGAGTGGGGTGAGCGGCTCATCCGGGCGTGGGACGAGCACTGGATGGACCGCCCCACGGCCGTGGGCGATGCCATCGGCCGGGTCGTGCTCGGGGCGGCGCCGGGGCAGACGGTCGTCGGCGACTCGACCACGGTCATGCTCTACAAGCTGCTCCGGGCGGCGCTGGACGCCCGTCCCGACCGGGCGGAGATCGTCGCCGACACCGAGAACTTCCCGACCGACCGGTTCGTCCTCGACCGGGTCGCCGCGGAGACCGGCCGCACCGTCCGCTGGATCGAACCCGACCCGGCGACGGGCGTGCAGCCGGCGGAGGTGACCGGGCTGCTGAGCGACCGGACGGCGCTGGTGCTGCTCAGCCACGTCGCCTACAAGTCCGCCTACATCGCCGACGTCCCGGCCATCACGGCGGCCGCCCACGAGGCCGGGGCGCTGGTGCTGTGGGACCTCTCCCACTCCGCGGGCGCGGTCGACGTGCGGCTGGACGCCGACGAGGTCGACCTCGCCGTGGGCTGCAGCTACAAGTTCCTGAACGGCGGGCCGGGCGCCCCGGCCTTCGGCTACGTGGCCCGGCGGCTGCAGGAGGACCTGGTGCAGCCGATCACCGGGTGGATGGGCGCCGCGGACCCGTTCGCGATGGGGCCGGAGTACGTGCCGGCGGCCGGCATCCGCCGGTTCCTCAGCGGTACGCCGCCGATCCTCGGGATGATCCCGGTCGAGGACATGCTGGCGTTGATCGACCGGGCGGGGATGCCGGCGGTCCGGGCCAAGTCGGTCGAGCTGACGGAGTTCGCGATCGCCGTGGCCGACGAGGTCCTGTCCCCGCTGGGCGTGACGGTCGCCTCCCCGCGGGATCCGGAGCGCCGGGGCGCGCACGTGACCCTGGAGCACGACGCGATGAAGACGGTCGTGGCGGAGCTGTGGCGGCGGGGCGTCATCCCGGACTTCCGGCGGCCACGCGGGCTGCGGGTCGGCCTCTCCCCGCTGAGCACGAGCTTCACCGAGGTCGCCACCGCGCTGGCGCACGTGCGGCAGATCCTGGCCGACCCGGCCGGCTGACGGGTCGGCGCCGGCCCCGACCCGGTCAGGCGGTTCTCACGGCCGGGCCCTGCGCCGGAGACGGCCGGCACCTCGCTGGGGACCGGAGGTCAGGTCGGGAGCGACCGCGCCCGGTGGGTCCACGAGGCCACCGCGGCGGCCAGCAGGAGCAGCGACGGCAGCAGGAGGGCCAGCCCGATCCCCAGGCCGTTCAGCAACGACCACCCGACGGACACGGCCGCCAGCACGACCAGGACCGCGGGCGCCCGCCGGGACGCCGTCGCGCTCTCCACCCACAGGGCGAGCGCCGCGCACGCCAGCGGGACGCCGAAGAGCAGGAACGCGAACGCCCCGCTGTCCGCCCACACCATCCGCCACAACCAGGCGGTCACCGCGACGAGGCACCCGAGCGAGAAACTGATCAGCATCCGCGCACCCGAGGAACCAGCGGTCATGACACATCTCCCGACCGGCCCGGGGTCGGCACCGTCGCGCCGGTACCGCACCGTGGCACTCCGGTGCGGCGCGGTCAACGGTCGTGTGCCCGCTCCGGGAGAGGTCAGGCCACCGGGTCGTCGTCGCCGTAGGGGCGCAGGCGGAGCTGGCGCGCGGCGTCCTCCGGGGTCACCGAGCCGACGACGTCGAGGTCGTCGGCGCCCGCGCGCAGGAACCGGCCCGACCACTGGTCCAGCTCGCCGGCCGCGATCGCCGCGACCAGCTCGACCACCTTCTCGGGCGGCGTCCAGTCGGTGTAGCCCTCCCACATGCGCATCGACCGGGTCATCGGGGTGTCCACGACGCCCGGTGACAGGTCGAAGGCGCGCACGTCGGTGCCCTCCAGGGCGCCGGCCAGGGCCTCGGTCATCCGCATGAGACCGGTCTTGGCCACCGAGTAGGCGGAGTACTCCGGCCGCGCCCGCACGCTCATCCCGCTGGCGATGTCCACCACCCGACCGCGGTTGCGCAGCACCATCCACGGCACCACGGTCCGCGCCAGCAGGAAGCCGCCCTTGATGTGGCTGGTGACGACGTCCCACCACTGGTCGGGGTCGGCCTCCCAGAGCGGCACCTCGAGCTCGTCGATCAGCCCCGCGTTGTTGACCAGCAGCTCGACCGGGCCGAGCTCCTCGCGGACCCGGCCCACGGCTTCCTCCACCGAGGCCCGGTCGGTGACGTCGGCGGCGACGGCGAGGGTCCGGGCACCGGTGGCCTCGGCGACCTCGGCCATGGCGGTGCGCAGCCGGTCCTCGGTGCGTGCCAGCCCGGCCACGGCCATGCCGCGCGCGGCGAGGCCCTCGACCAGGTGCCGCCCGATCCCGGTGGACGCGCCCGTGACCAGTGCCACCGAACCCGACAGGACGGCCCCGTCGCGGGGAGGACGGGGTCCTTCGTCAGCCACGGAGCTGCGCTCCGTTCGCGACGACGGCGGCGGCGACCGCGGCGTCGAAGGCGACCCGCGCCTCATCGCTGGTCAGCGTCCGGTCCGGCGCGCGGAACGTCAGGGAGTACGCCAGCGACTTCTGCCCCTCGGGCACCGAGCTGCCGGTGTAGACGTCGAACAGCCGCAGGTCCTCCAGCAGCTCGCCCGCCCCGCTCCGCAGCACCGCCTGCACCCGGGCCTCGGGCTCCGTCTCCGGCACGAGCAGCGCGAGGTCCATGCGGACCGGCGGGAAGGCGGAGATCGACCGCGCCTGAGGCACAGGCGGCACGGGCAGCGCGTCGGCGTCGAGCTCCATCGCCGACGTGCGGGCCGGCAGCCCCAGCGCCTCGCAGACCTTGGGGTGCAGCTCGCCGGCGTACCCGACGACCCGGTCGGCGACGAGCAGCGCGGCGCACCGGCCCGGGTGCCAGGGCGCCCGCTCGGCCTGCTCGACGGTGAGCTCGGCGCCGGCTGCCTCGGCCACGGTGCGGGCGGCCTGCACGGCGTCGGCCCACTCGGCCGGCCGGCCCGACCCCCACCAGCCGCGGGGCTCGCGCTGCCCGGTGAGGACGACGGCGACGTGCCACGGCTGCGCCGGCACCGCACCCAGCAGGGCGGCCAGCGTCGCGTCGTCCGGGCGGCGGTCGGCGCCGGGCAGCGGGGCGGCGGCGCCGCTCCCGCCGGGGAAGACCGAGCCGTGCTCGAAGAGGGCGACGTCGCGGAGCCCGCGGGCCAGGTTGCGGCCCAGGGCGGCGAGCAGCCCGGGCAGCAGCGTGGTCCGCAGCGCCGGCGCCTCCTCCGACAGCGGGTTGCGGACGGTGATCACCCGGCGGCGGTCGTCGTCGGCGGGCAGGCCGAGCGCATCGAGCTGCGCCGTCCCCACGAAGGGGAACGCGGGGGCCTCCACGTAGCCGGCGTGGGCCAGCGCCCGGCCGATGCTGCGCCGCCGCCGCTGCCGCTCGGTGAGCCCGCCACCCGGCGGGGCGGTGGGCAGGATCGAGGGGATCTCGTCGAACCCGCGGAACCGCACGACCTCCTCCACCAGGTCGGCCGGCTCCTGCAGGTCGCCGCGCCACGATGGCGGGGTGACGCGCAGCGCGTCCCCGTCGCCGCTCACCTCGGCGCCGACGGCGGTGAGCACCTCGAGCACCTGGGCCCGGGTGTAGGGAACACCGGCGATCCGGCCGGGCAGCCCGGCATCCAGCGCGATCGCCGCGCGCGGCGCGCGGACGTCGACGTCCACCGGCGCGCCGACGACCCGCGCACCGCCGTGCTCGACGAGCAGCGCCGCCGCCCGGGCCAGGGCCACGACGGTGACCTCGGGATCGGTGCCGCGCTCGAAGCGCTTGCCGGCCTCGCTGGGCAGCCGGTGCCGGCGCACCCCGCGCGAGATGCCGTTCTGCTCCCAGTGCGCGGCCTCCAGCAGCACCGCGGTGGTGGCGTCCCCGATCTCGGTGGACGCCCCGCCCATGACGCCGGCCAGCCCGATCGGGCCGGACCCGTCGGTGATGAGCAGGTCGTCGTCGGTGAGCGCGCGGTCGGCGCCGTCCAGGGTGGTGAGCCGCTCCCCCGCCGTCGCCCGGCGGACCGCGATCGGGCCGGTGACGGCGGCGCGGTCGAAGGCGTGCATCGGCTGGCCGAGCTCGAGCATCACGTAGTTGGTGACGTCGACGGCGAGCGAGATGCTGCGGATCCCGCACTGCGCGAGCCGGCGGCGCAGCGGCCACGGGCTCGGCGCGGCCGGGTCGAGGTCCTCCAGGGCGAGCATGGAGAAGCGGTCGCAGCGGTCGGGGTCGGCGACGGTGACCTCCCACGCCGGGGCACCCGACCAGTCGGGCAGCGGCAGGTCGGCCGGATCACGCCAGGTCACGCCCAGCACGCCGGCCAGGTCGCGGGCGATCCCGCGCAGCGACATGGCGTAGCCGCGGTCCGGCGTCACCTCGAGGTCGAAGACGACGTCGTCCAGGCCGAGGACGTCGGCGGCGGGGGTGCCCGGCTCGTAGCCCTCCTGCCCCAGCACGAGGATCCCCGCGTGGTCCTCGCCGATGCCCAGCTCGCGGACCGAGCAGATCATCCCGTCGGAGACGTGGTCGTAGGTCTTCCGCGCGGCGATGGCGAAGTCCCCGGGCAGCACGGCGCCCGGGAGCGCGGCCACCACCAGGTCGCCGACGGCGAAGTTCCGGGCGCCGCAGACGATGCCCCTCGGCTCGCTCTCCCCCACCGCGACCTGGCAGTAGCGGATCGGCTTCTTGAAACCGGTGAGCTCCTCGATCTCGAGCACCCGGCCGACCACGAGCGGGCCGGTGGTCACCGGCGGGCGGACGACGTCCTCGACCTCGAAGCCCAGCCGGACGAAGGCGTCGTCGAGCTCCTCGACGGTGATGCCCGCCGGGAGGTCGACGAGCTCGGACAACCAGCTGACGGGGACCTTCACTGCTCAACTCCGAACGGCAGGGTGAAGCGGACGTCGGCCTCGGCGATGTCGTGCATGTCCGACACCGCGGAGCGGAACTGCAGGGCCCGCTCGATGCCCATGCCGAACGCGAACCCGGTGTACTCGTCGGGGTCGACCCCGCAGGCCCGCAGCACGCGGGGGTTCACCATCCCGCAGCCGCCCCACTCGACCCACTGCGGGCCGTCGCGGTGCTCGGGGAACCACACGTCGAACTCCGCCGACGGCTCGGTGAACGGGAAGAAGTGCGGCCGCCACCGGGTGCGCGCGTCCGGGCCGAACAGCTGGCGGGCCAGGTGGTCCAGGGTGCCGCGCAGGTGGGCCATGGTGAGCCCGCGGTCGACGGCCAGACCCTCGACCTGGTGGAAGACGGGCAGGTGCGTCGCGTCCAGCTCGTCGGTGCGGTAGACCCGGCCCGGGGCGACGACGTAGATCGGCGGCTGCCGGTCGAGCATGGTGCGCGCCTGGACGGGGCTGGTGTGCGTGCGCAGCACCAGGCCGGAGTCCTCGGGCGCGACGAAGAACGTGTCCGACAGCCACCGGGCCGGATGGTCGGGGCCGAAGTTCAGCGCGTCGAAGTTCAGCCACTCGGCCTCGAGCTCCGGGCCGTCGGCGACCTCGTACCCCATCCCGACGAAGACGTCGGCGATCCGGTCCATGAGGGTGGTGAGCGGGTGCCGTGCGCCGCGGGGGTTGCGGTCCCACGGCAGCGTGACGTCGACCTGCTCCTCGGCCAGCACGCGGGCGTCGCGCTCGGCCTCGAGCTCGGCCTTCCGCGCCTCGTAGGCCTCGGTCACCGCGACCCGGGCGGCGTTCACCCGCTTGCCGGCGTCGCTGCGCGCGGCCGGGGGCAGCGCGCCCAGCTCGCGGCGGGCGAGCAGCACGGGAGCGCGGTCGCCGAGGTGCGCCGGGCGGGCGGCGGCCAGCGCCTCCAGGTCCGCGGCCGCCGCGAAGGCCCCGAGCGCGGCCCGCACCGCCTCGTCGAGGGCCTCGGGCGAGAGGGCGGCGACCTGCTTGGGGTCGTAGGGATCGTTGGCGCCAGACACGGGGAGCCATTCTGCCCGCCCACCGCCTGCGCCCGCGCCTGGGTTCCGGTGCGAGGATGCCGGACGTCGCCGGAACCGGCGTCCAGGCTCACCCCGGCCCCGTCCAGAGGCTCGTGCCGAGCGGGCGAGGCGCGAGGGGGACGGGGTCCTTCCACTGATCACGAGGGAGCTTCCGGAGGTGGGCGTGGCCGTCGTGCTCGCGCTGGCGTCCGCCGTCGTCTACGGCGCCGCCGACTTCCTGGGCGGGCTCGCCAGCCGCCGGGCGTCGGTCTCCGCAGTCGTCGCGGTGTCCCAGGCCGCCGGGCTGCTGGCGCTGGTGGCGCTGCTGCCCTGGCTCGGCGGGCCGGTCACCGCGGCGGACCTGGCCTGGGGCGCCGCCGCCGGGCTGGCCGGTGCCGGCGGCCTGCTGGTCTTCTTCCGCGCGCTGGCCGGCGGGGTGATGAGCGTCATCGCCCCGGTCACCGCGCTCACCGCCGCCGCCGTGCCGGTGCTGGTCGGCGTGCTGGACGGCGAGCGCATCGGCACCTGGGCGACGGCGGGCATCGTGCTCGCCCTGGCCGCAGTGGTCCTGGTCTCGGCCGAGAGCGGGCTGCGGGCGCTGCGCGCCGCCCGCCCCGCCAGCCTTGGGCCCGCGCTGGTCGCCGGAACGGCGTTCGGCCTGTTCTTCGTGCTGCTGGACCGCACCTCCGCCGACGCCGGCCTCACCCCGCTCGTCGCCGCCCGGCTCGCCTCGGTGGTGCTGGTGGTCGGGGTCGCGCTGGCCACCCGGCAGTCGCTGCAGCCGGGGCGCGCGGCGCTCCCGCTGGTGCTGGTCTCCGGATTGGGCGACATGACGGCCAACGCGCTGTTCCTCCTGGCCACGCAGCAGGGCGGCCCGCTGGCGATCACCGGCGTCCTCGCCTCGCTGTACCCGGTCAGCACCGTCGTGCTCGCCCAGCTCGTGCTGCGCGAGCGGCTCGTGCCGGCCCAGCTGACCGGGCTGGGGGCCGCCGCGGCCGCCGTCGTCCTGATCACCCTGCCCGGCTGACTCCCCCCTTCGGGGGAGGGTGCGGGGACCCGGCTCCGGCCCCGGCACCCGCCGGCCGATCCCCCCCTCCGTGGACCCCGTGCGCCCCGAGCTCGACGCTGCCCTCGCCGCGGCCCTGCGCCCCGGCGGGGTGCGCAGCGTCTTCCAGCCCATCGTGGAGCTCGACACCGGCGCGGTCGTCGCCTACGAGGCCCTCGCGCGCGGACCCGAGGGGCCGCTGCAGCGACCGGATCTGCTCTTCGCCGCCGCCCGCGAGGCGGGTGTGCTCGCCGAGCTGGACGCCGCCTGCCGCGTGGCCGCCTTCTCCGGCGCGGTCGGGCACGGGCTGCCGGCTCCGCTGGCCCTCTTCGTCAACGTGGAGCCCGAGGTCCTCGACACCGCCCCGCTGGACGAGCTGCTGGCGATCGCCGGCTCCGCCCCCGGCGGCCTCCGGGTGGTCCTGGAGATCACCGAGCGCGCGCTCGCCGCCCGTCCGGCCGAACTGCTGCGCACGGTCGCCCGCGTCCGCGAGCTGGGCTGGGGCGTCGCCCTGGACGACGTGGGCGCCGAGGCGATGTCGCTGGCGTTCATGCCGATCCTGCGTCCCGACGTGGTGAAGCTCGACCTGCGGCTGGTGCAGGAACGCCCCGGCCCGGCCATCGCCCAGATCATGAACGCGGTCAACGCCTACGCGCAGGCCACCGGGGCCGCGGTGCTGGCCGAGGGCATCGAGAACGACGCCCACCTGGCCATGGCCCGGGCGCTGGGCGCCACCCTCGGCCAGGGCTGGCTGTTCGGCCGCCCCAGCCCGGAGCCGGCCTGCGAGCGCCCCCTCGGATCACTGCCGGCGCCGGTCGCGCCCCCCGGCTCCGGCACCGAGCCCGGCTCACCGTTCGCCTGCCTGCCCGCGGGTACCGCGCTGCGCCGGGCCCCGAAGGCGCTGCTCATCGAGCTCAGCAAGCAGCTCGAACGGGAGGCGCTGCGCCTCGGCGAGACCTGCGTGGTCACCGCGACCTTCCAGGAGGCCCGGCACTTCACCCCGTCGACGACGCAGCGGTACCGCGACCTGGTGGAGCGCACCGGCTTCGTGGCCGCCCTCGGCGAAGGGCTCCCCACCGAGCCGCTGCCCGGTCTGCGCGGGACCGACCTGGCCGGGGACGACCCGGTGCGCGGCGAGTGGGACGTCGTCGTCCTGGCCCCGCACTTCGCCGTGGCGCTGCTGGCCCGCGACCTCGGGACGACCGGCCCGGACCTGCAGCGGGAGTTCGAGTACGCCCTGACCTACGACCGCGACGTCGCCGTCCGCGCCGCGGGCAGCCTGCTGGGCCGGGTCGCGCCCCGCGCCGGCCGGACGCTCCCCGCCGCACCCACCCGCTCCGCGGTACGGCCCGGCTCCCCGGCGCCCGCGGGGCTCGACCTGCTCGGCGACGCCGGTCTGGTGCGGCGCGCTCTGGAGGCGACGCCCAGCGGCGTGTGCCTCGTCGACGTCCGCCTGCCCGACCAGCCGCTCGTGTACGTGAACCCGGCCTTCGAGCGGCTCGCCGGGGTGCCGCGCGAGGAACTTCTCGGCCGCAACTGCCGCTTCCTGCAGGGCCCCGACACCGACCCCGGAGCGCTGGCCCGTATCCGCGCGGCGATCGCGGCCGGCGAGGAGTGCCGCGAGGTGCTGGTGAACCTCCGCGGCCCCGAGCGCACCCCCTGGTACAACGAGCTGCACCTGGCGCCCGTCACCGACGCGGCCGGCGCCGTGGTCCAGTACATCGGCGTCCAGGTCGACGTCACCGAGCAGGTGCTGGCACAGCGGGCACTGGAGCAGGAGCGCGACCGCGCCCGCGGATACCTGGCCCGGATCGAGGAGTTGTCGGTCACCGATCCGCTGACCGGGCTGGCGACCCGCCGGCACGTGCAGGAGCAGACGGAGACCGCGCTGTGGAACGCGCGCGGTGCGGGCGACGCCGTGGCGCTGATCGTCGTCGCCGTCGACGGGCTCGCCGCGATCGAGGACCGCTACGGGCCGGCCGCCGCCGAGGAGCTGCTGACCGCCACGGGGCAGCGGCTCCGCGGCCGGCTCCGGCGGGGAGACCTCGTGGCGCGCTGGGCCCGTGACTCCTTCGTGGTGGTGCTCCCCGGCCTCGCGGCCGACAGTGCCGTCCGGGAGGCGGCACGGATCCGCGCCGAGCTGGCAGAGGCGGCCGGCGGCCCGGTGGCGCTCGACGGCACGCCCGTGGTCGCCGGGGTCAGCACCGGTGCCGGCTGCTACCCCGCCGACGCCGACGACGTCGCCGGGCTGCTGTCGGTCGCCGAGCGCGCAGCCGGGCGGCTGCCGGTCGCGCGGCGCTGAGTCGGCGCACCATCCCTCTGCCCGCGACCGGGGCTGCCTTCTCGGCGGCGGCGCTCAGCCGCGCGGCGGGAGCAGCGTGCCCAGTCCGCCGTCGGCGAGCTCGGTGAGCTGGTCGACCAGGTCGGCGGCGGACACCGTGCGGGCCCCCGACCACCAGTGCGTGGCCAGCTGGACCATGCCCACGACGCCGTAGGCCCACGTCATCGCGCCGTCGACCGGGCGGCCGGCCTCGGTGAGCCGGGCAGCCAGCAGGCCGCCGAGCGCGGTGGCGACGGCGTGCTCGGTGGCCGCGACGAGATCCGCCCGCCCCGCGCGCCCGGCCTGGGCGTAGGCGAAGCGGTAGAGCGCGGGCTCGTCCTCGATCAGCGACACGAAGGCGGCGATCACCGTCCGGAGCTGGGCACGGTCGTCGGCGCGGCCGGCGGTCAGCTCGCCCAGCAGGCGGGGCAGCAGGATGGCCTGGGAGATGCGCTCCAGGACGGCGTCGATCAGCTCATCCTTGTCGCTGAAGTACCGGTAGATCACCGTCTTCGACACCCCGGCGCTGCGCGCCACGTCGTCGACGGAGAAGTCGGGACCGGCCAGGCGGACGGCCTCGACGGCTGCCCCGACGAGGTCCTCCCGGCGCGCCCGCCGGTGCTCGGTCCACCGCGAACGGCGTCCGTCCGTCGGAGGGATCGCCGGCGCATCGGCGACCTGGTGCACGTGTTCCACGGTGACAGCCACCTTCCCTCGCGGCCCTGCTCGACGTACCGGGGAGAGCCTGTCCGCAGCCATCATCCCTCCGTCCCGCGCCGCGGGGGGGACGAGCACGTCCGGTCGACCGCGAGGCTCCGTCCACCCGGTGTTGCCCGGCTCCGCCGGCAGGTCCGCCTACGCGCCCGCGGTCGAGGCCGACTGCGCGAGCTGCGTGGTGTAGAGGCAGATCGCGGCGGCCGCGGCCAGGTTCAGGCTCTCGGCGCGACCCCGCATGGGGATGCGGACCCGCGCGTCGGCCAGTTCCGCGAGCGCGGCGGGCACGCCGCGGGCCTCGTTGCCGAACAGCCAGAGCACCGGCCCGCCCAGCCGGCCGTCGGCGACGAGCTCCGGCAGCTCCGCCTCTCCCCCGCCGTCGGCCGCCAGCACGGTCACGCCGGCGCCGCGGACCGCCGGCAGCAGCTCGCCCAGCGGTGCGCCGCGGACGACGTCGACGTGGAACAGGCTGCCCGCGCTCGACCGCACCGCCTTGCCGCCGTAGGGGTCGGCCGAGCCCGCGCCGAAGACCACCGCGCCCGCCCCGCAGGCGTCCGCCGTCCGCAGCACGGTGCCGGCGTTGCCGGGGTCGGCCAGCTCGGCGAGCGCGACCGCGAGTCGCGGCGGCGCCGTCGTCAGGGCCGCGGCGGGGACGTCGCGCAGCGCGCAGACCGCCACCAGCCCCTGCGGCGTCACCGTCTCCGACAGCCCCGCGGCCGCCTTCTCGGTGACCAGCCGCACCGGGACCGGCGCGGTGGCGAGCAGCTCGGCGTGCCCCTCGGCCGCGGCCTCGGTGGCGAACACCTCCCGCACGCCGGCCGGATGGGCCAGCGCCTCGGCGACCGCCTGCCGCCCCTCGGCGAGGAAGAGGCCGGCGGCGTCCCGGCCGGCCCGACGGGTCAGCTTGCGCGCGGCGGCGATCCTCGCGGAGCGCTCGGTGAGCAGCTCGGTCACGCGGTCTCCTCCCCGTGCGAGATCTGCACAGTGGCCCTCATGGGGCGCTGATGGGGGCGAGTGTGCAGATCTCGCCCGGGACAGACAACGACGCCGCCGGCGCCGGCCGCGGAGGGCCGGTCACCGACGGCGTCGGTTGGTGAGGTGCTGGAACGGCCATCCTGCAGGGTCCCGCGCCGAGCGTGCGAGGCGTGGGGGGCAGGGTGGTCCTTTCTCAGGCGGCCTGGGTGCCGGTCGCCTCGGGGTTCGCGGCGAGCGCGGCCCGCGAGCTCTCCACCAGGGCGGCGAAGGCGGCGGGCTCGTTCACGGCCAGCTCGGCGAGGACGCGGCGGTCCAGCTCGATACCGGCGAGCTTCAGCCCCTGCATGAACCGGTTGTAGGTCATGTCGTTGAGGCGGGCCGCCGCGTTGATCCGGGTGATCCACAGCTTGCGGAAGTCACCCTTGCGCGCCTTGCGGTCGCGGTAGCTGTAGGTCGCCGAGTGGAGGATCTGCTCCTTGGCCTTGCGGTACAGCCGCGACCGCTGGCCCCGGTAGCCGCTGGCCGCCTCGAGGGTCGTCCGGCGCTTCTTCTGGGCGTTGACCGCCCGCTTCACGCGTGCCACGGAAGTGCTCCTGTCTCTCTAAAGGTCGGTGGAGGGGACGCTCAGATGCCCAGGAGCTTCTTGAGGTTCTTGGCGTCGGCCGGGGAGACGACCTGGTCCTGGTCGAGCCGGCGCTTGCGGGTCCCGGACTTGTGCTCGAACTTGTGCTGGTTGTTCGCCTGCTCGCGCATGAGCTTCCCGGTGCCCGTGATGCGCACCCGCTTGGCGGTGCCCTTGTGGGTCTTCTGCTTCGGCATGTCCTCGGTCCCTGTCGTCTGGTGTCGGTGCGCGCGGCGGCACGGAGCCGCCGCGGCCACCGGCCGTCTTCGGTGGTGCTGGTGCCGGTCAGGCGCTGGGCGCCTGCTCCTCGGCCTGCTCGCCCTTCGGGCGGCGCTTCTCCTGCGCCGTCTGCGCGCCCTTGTGCGGGGCGATCACCATGACCATGTTCCGGCCGTCCTGCTTCGGGTTGGACTCGACGACGCCCAGCTCGCTGACGTCGGCGGCCAGCCGCTGCAGCAGGCGGTAGCCCATCTCCGGGCGCGACTGCTCGCGGCCTCGGAACATCACGGTGATCTTGACCTTGTCGCCGCCCTTGAGGAAGCGCTCGACGTGGCCCTTCTTGGTCTCGTAGTCGTGCGGGTCGATCTTCAGGCGCAGCCGCATCTCCTTGATGACGGTGAGCGCCTGGTTCCGCCGGGCCTCGCGGGCCTTCTGGGCGGACTCGTACTTGAACTTCCCGTAGTCCATGAGCTTGGCGACGGGCGGCCGGGCCATGGGTGCGACCTCGACCAGGTCGAGCTCGGAGTCCTGTGCCAGGCGCAGCGCCTCGCCGATCGACACGATGCCGACCTGCTCGCCCTCGGGGCCGACCAGGCGGACCTCGGGGACACGGATGCGGTCGTTGATGCGGGGCTCGGTGATGGCCTCTCCTTACGCTGCTGCGTGGGAGGAGTCGCTGGCCCATCCGGGCGCCGACGGACAGAAGGCCCCGTGAGCGTCTGCTCACGGGGCCCACTCGCCGGTGGCCCACGACCCGTGCAGGTCGTGCGCACGCGATCACCGACCGGTGGCCGGTGCTCGCGATCCGGGACCTGGGCGCCTGGAGGGCGTCAGGTGGGAGCGGGCTCCTCTTGGATCAGCGGCCCTGGGCAGGGCCGCCGGGTGGTTCGCGCGCCTCGATGTAGCGGGGAGGCACGTCCATGCTACAGCGTCCCGAGCCCCCCGGTCATTCCCCCCTGCGGCGACGTGCCGGACCAGCCGGCGACGTGCTGGAACGGCCCCGTCCCGAGGCTCGCCCCGAGCGGAGCGAGGGGTGAGGAGGACGGGGCCCTCTTTCAGTCGTCGTAGAGGAGGGGTGGCCGGACCGGGTCCTGCGCCCGGGCCGCGGCGTGCAGGGCGCGCAGCCCCTCGACAGCGCGGACTGCCCGCTCCCCGTCGGCGGCCTGCAGCGCGAGCAGGGAGACCTCGTCCCCGTTCTCCAGGAGGAGCGCTCCCCACGCCGACTTCCGCTCGAACCGGACCGCCCGCACCGCCGTCCACGGCAGCTCGTGGTGGACGACGACGTTGCGGACGCGCACGCCCGCAGCATCGGCGTCGACCCGCGACCGGCCCAGGAACACGATCCCCGCACCGAGGACGAGGCCCAGGCCGGCGATGGCCACCTGGTCGTCCAGGCCGTAGTCCACCACCGTGTTCTGGGTCGAGGGCAGGCCGAGCGCGACCAGCAGGGCCACCAGGACGACCACCCCCGCGACGGCGGTCAGCAGGAGCCGCAGCCGGCGGGGGGCGACCGAGACAGCAGGCAGGGGATCCGGGGAACCGCTCACCAGCCCATGGTGTCAGCCCGGGTGCCGGCGACGGCTGGCAGAGTGCGACGTCGTGGAGATCACCGGCACCGCCCAGCGCGCGGCGTGGGACGACCGCGCCATGCCCCCGGTCGAGCGGCTGCGCGGGGACCTGTGGTCGGTCCCGGTGCCGATCCCGCACAACCCGCTGCGCTACGTGAACGTCTACGTCCTCGCCCTCGACGGGGGCGGGCTGGGCCTGGTCGACACCGGGTGGGAGAGCGAGGCCGGCTGGTCGGCGCTGACCGAGGGGCTCGCCTCCCTCGGTGGCTCGATCGAGGACGTGCGGGGCGTGCTCGTCACCCACCTGCACTTCGACCACCTGGGGCTCGCCGCCCGCGTCCGGCAGGCCAGCGGCGCCTGGATCGCCATGCACCCCGCCGACGCCGACGCGGTCCGCCGGCTGACCGCCACCGACGCGCAGGCGGCCGTCGACGACGAGGTCGAGTTCCTCGTGCGCCTGGGCGCTCCGCGGGACGAGGCGGTGGGGGACGTCGGAGGCGCGGAGAACCTCTCCGGCTTCACCCGCATGGCCGTGCCCGACCGGCTGCTGGAGGACGGCGACCGCGCCGCCTTCCCCGGCTGGTCGCTGCGTGCGGTCCACACCCCGGGTCACACCCCCGGCCACCTCTGCTTCGCCGAGGAGCGCACCGGTCTGTTCTTCTCCGGGGACCACGTCCTGCCGCGCATCAGCCCGAACATCTCCAGCACCCGAGGCGGCTCCCCGGACCCGCTGCGGGACTACCTCGGCTCGCTGGCCGCCGTGCGGGAGCTCGACCCGTCCGAGGTGCTGCCCGGTCACGAGTGGCGGTTCCGCGGCCTGGCCGACCGCGCCGACGCGCTCACCGACCACCACGAGCGGCGGCTGACCGAGCTGCTCACCGCGATCGCCGAGCACCCCGGGGCCACCCCCTGGGACCTGGCCGCCCACCTGACCTGGTCCCGGCCGTGGGACCAGTACGCGCGACGGATGCGGATCTTCGCGGTGACCGAGACCGACGCCCACCTGCGGCTGCTGGCCAGCCGGGGCCTGGTCGTCGGGGACGGCGGTGCGGTGCCGACGTGGACCCTGCGCCCGCGCTGACCGCGGCCGCCCTGGCCGACCGGGTGCTCGGTACCGCCCCCCGGCTGGCCGCCACGCGGCTGGTCTGCGTGGACGGCCCGGCCGGCTCGGGCAAGACCACCCTCGCCGCTCGGCTGGCCGCCGTCCTCCCCGGGGTCGTCGTCACCGTCCACATGGACGACCTGTACGCGGGGTGGACGCTCACCGGCGCTCCGGCGCGGCTGTCCGCCGGCGTGCTGCGGCCGCTGGCCGAGGGGCGGCCGGGCAGCTACCACCGCTACGACTGGGCGGCCGGGCGCTTCGCCACCGGACCGACGCCGGTGCCCGTGCCGGCGGTGCTGGTCGTCGAGGGCTGCGGCAGCGGGGCACGGCCGGTCGACCCCTGGGCGAGCCTGCGGATCTGGGTGGAGGCCGACCCATCGATCCGGCTGGCCCGGGGCCTGGCCCGCGACGGTGCCCACCTCACGGGCGAGTGGCGGCGCTGGCAGCTGACCGAGGCGGCTCACTACGCCGCCGACGGCACGCGCGCCCGGGCCGACGTGGTGGTCGACGGCGGACGGTGACCCGGCTCACGTCCGACCGGGCGCGCCGGGTCGCGACACACATCGGTAACGCCGGACGGCGACCATGGAGACCGACCGCACGCGAGGGGGACACGTGACCGACACCGTCCGGGAACAGCCGACCGAGCTGCCGCTGGCCGGCTACACCGTCGCGGTGACCGCCGCCCGCCGCAAGGAGGAGCTGGGGGCGCTGCTGGACCGCCGCGGCGCCCGCGTCGTCTACGCCCCGGCGATCCGCATCGTCCCGCTCTCCGACGACACGGAGCTGGTCGCGGCGACGCGCCGGGTGCTGGCGGCCCCGGTTGACCTGGTGATCGCGACCACCGGGGTCGGCTTCCGCGGCTGGCTGGAGGCCGCCGAGGCCTGGGACCTGCCCCTGGTCGCGCACCTGTCGGGCTCGCGCGTGCTGGCCCGCGGCCCCAAGGCGCGCGGAGCCATCCGCGGGGGCGGCCTGGTCGACGCCTGGTCACCGGAGTCGGAGTCGTCCGCCGAGGTGCTCGCACACCTGCTGTCCGGGGCCGAGGGGCCGCTGGCCGGGCGGCGGATCGCCGTCCAGCTGCACGGTGATCCGCTGCCCGATCTGGTCGCCGGCCTGCGGGAGAGCGGCGCGGACGTGCTCACCGTCCCGGTGTACCGCTGGGTGCCGCCCGAGGACGTCACCCCGGTCCGCCGCCTGGTCGCCGGCATCGCCGCCGGTGCGGTCGACGCCGTCACGTTCACCAGCGCGCCGGCGGCGGCGAGCCTGCTGCAGGTGGCCGACGAGACCGGCCACCGGGAAGCGCTGGTGGCGGCCTTCAACGACCGCGTGCAGGCGGTCGCCGTCGGCCCCGTCACCGCCGCGCCGCTGGACGCGGCCGGGATCCCGTCCTTCCAGCCGGCCCGCGCGCGCCTGGGGGCGCTGGCCCGCGAGGTGGTGGCCCGGCTCCCCGAGCGGGACCCGGTGCTGCAGGTCGGGCCGCACACCCTGCAGGTCCGCGGGCACGCCGCCGTCGTCGACGGGCAGCTGGTCGAGCTGCCGCCGGGACCCCTGGCGGTGCTCCGGGAGCTGACCCGCCGGCCCGGCCACGTCCTCCCCCGGGCCGACCTGGTGGCCGCGCTCCCCGGCGGCGGGGACGGGCACGCGGTCGAGATGGCGGTGACCCGGCTGCGCGCGGCGCTCGGCGCGCCGCTGGTGGAGACCGTCGTCAAGCGCGGCTACCGCCTGCGGGTGTGAGACGCCGGCGCAGCCTCAGCGCAGGTCGAGGCGCATCAGCACGCGCGGGAAGCCGTTGACGACGGAGCCGGTGTCGGCGGCCTTTCCGAACCCGGCGCGCTCGAACAGCGCGCGCGTGCCCACGTAGGCCATGGTGAGGTCGACCCGCTGCCCGTCGTTGTCCACGGGGTACGCCTCGACCGCAGGGGCCCCGTGCGCGCGGGCGAACTCCACGGCGCCCGCGACGAGGTGGTGGGCCAGCCCCCTCCCCCGGTGGCCGGGGCGCACCCGGACGCACCACAGCGACCAGACGTCGAGGTCGTCGATCCGCGGGATCCTGCGGTTGCGGGCGAAGCTCGTGTCGGAGCGCGGGTGGATCGCCGCCCAGCCCACCACCTCGCCGTCGTCGTAGGCGAGCACCCCCGGTGGCGGGTCCTCCCGCACCAGCTGCCGCACCCGCTCGCCGCGCGCGGGCCCGACCAGCTCGCGGTTCTCCTTCGACGTCGGGAGCCGGTAGCTCAGGCACCAGCACACGTTCGCGTCCGGCCGCTTCGGGCCGACCATCGTCGCCACGTCGGCGAAGCGGACGGCCGGGCGCACCTCGATCGCCATGCGGCGATGGTGGCACGGCCCACCGACCACCCGGCCGGCCGCGTGCTCACACCGCGCGATCGGCGCGGTGAGGGGGTCGTTCCCGAGAGGTCACACGAGCGCGGCCACGCGGAAACGGCCGGTTCCTAGCGTCGGACGCCACGAGGAGCCGCCCGTCGGGCGGCCGGGGAACCGAGGGATGCGCCCATGACCACCACCCCCACCGCCCGCCCCACCGGCGAGCTGGCCGCACCGGCCTCCGCCCCTCCCGCCGCGGCCCGGCGCGGCCCCCGCTGGATCGACGACTACGACCCGGAGGACCCGCGCTTCTGGGCCTCGCCGCAGGGCCGCCCGGTGGCCCGGCGCAACCTGGCGTGGTCGGTGCTCGCCGAGAACATCGGGTTCAGCGTCTGGCAGATGTTCAGCGTCGCCACCGCGGTGCTGGCCTCGATCGGCTACGGGTTCACCAGCGACCAGCTGTTCTGGCTGGTCGCCACCGCCGGCCTGGTGGGCGCGATCATGCGGGTGCCCTACACCTTCATGCCGGCGCTGGTCGGCGGCCGGAACTGGACCGTGGTCAGCGCCGCCCTGCTCTTCGTCCCGGTCACCCTCCTCACGATCGCCGCGACCACCGGGCAGCCGTACTGGTTCTGGGTGCTCACGGCCATCACCTGCGGCTTCGGCGGGGGGAACTTCGCCTCGTCGATGGCGAACATCTCCTTCTTCTACCCGGACAAGGAGAAGGGCTTCGCGCTCGGGCTCAACGCCGCCGGCGGCAACATCGGCGTCGCGATCATCCAGCTCGTGGGCCCGCTGGCGGTCACCCTCGGCGCGCTCGCCGTCGTGGGCGGCAGCACCGGGACGACCGACGGCGGTGAGGCCCGGTACGTGCAGAACGTCGCGCTGATCTGGGTGCCGTTCATCCTGCTGGCGGTCGCCGGCGCGTGGTTCGGCATGAACAACCTGTCCGGCGCGAAGGCGAACGTCGCCGACCAGGCGGCGATCGCACGCCGGAAGCAGACCTGGGTGATGTCGTTCCTGTACATCGGCGCGTTCGGCTCGTTCATCGGCTTCTCCGGCGCCTTCCCCCTGGTGCTGGCCAACGAGTTCGCCGCCGACACCTACCGCTACGCCTTCCTCGGCCCGCTCGTCGGCTCGCTGTCGCGGCCGTTCGGCGGCTGGCTCGCCGACCGGGTGGGCGGGGCGCGGATCACCGTCGTCACCTTCGTCGGGCAGGCGGTGGCCATCGGCGCGGCGATCGCGTTCCTGCGCGCCGGGAGCTTCGGCGGCTTCCTCGCCAGCTTCCTCGTGCTCTTCGCCGTCGTCGGCATGACCAACGGCTCGACCTACCGGATGATCCCGATCATCTACCGGGCCGAGGCGGCCGCCGGGTACCCCGGCGACAGCCCGGCGGAGGTCCTCTACCGCGCCCGGCGCGACACCGCCGCCGCGGTCGGCATCATCTCCGCGGTGGGCGCGCTGGGCGCCGTCTTCATCCCCCGGGTGGTCTCGGAGTCCTACGGCGCCACCGGCGGCGTCGAGACGGCTCTGCGGAGCTTCTGCGGCTTCTACGTCGTGTGCGTCGCGGTGACCTGGTTCGTCTACCTCCGGCGCGGCACGCTGATGCAGCGCGCCGGCGTCTGACGAACGGGCCGGCGCACCGCCGGGTCCGCCCTCCGGGGCCGGGCCCGGCGGTGGGCCGTGGCCCCAGCGGGTGAGCCCGCCCCGTCCCGGGGTGCAGCGACACCGCCGCAGCGACGAAGATCGCCGGGTGACCGCAGCCGAGGAGACCAGCACCGGGCGCACCCTCATCGAGGCCGGGAGCCCCGTCGCCGGGTCGATGAGCGGGGCAGCGGCGACGGTCGTCTTCGAGCCCGCGGCGGCGCGGGTGCAGGTGGACGACCGGTTCGCCGCTGTGCTGCGCACGACCGCGGAGGACGCCGCCGGCGTCTCCGGAGCGCGGGAACGGGTGCGGGCCGGTGCTGCGCTGGCGTTCGCGGTGGAGCACGCGGTGACCGTCCACCGCGCCGGCCGGGCGATGCGGACCGACGGCTTCTTCACCGCCCGCCCGGGCAACCGCCCGGTCGCCGACGAGCTGGCCGAGGCCGTCCTGCTCGCCGCCCGCTCGTCCACCGACGAGCGGCGGGTGCGCCACCTCGGCTACCTCCTGGCCGAGGTCGCCGTCTCCCCCGACATCGACGCCGAGCTCGTCGGCCGCGCGCTGCGGCTGATCGGGACGCTGGGCTGGCGGCAGCTCGCGCTGCTCGCCGCCGTCGGCCGGCGGGATCGGGTGCCGCTGCCCATGACGCCGCTGGACGACGACCCCCGGGGGTGGGTGGCGTGGGGCGCGCGGGAGGACGTGGCCGACCTGCAGCGCGCCGGCCTCCTCGACCCGCCGCCCGCCCGGCCGCGTCCCGGCGGTGCGGCGCTGCCCCGGCTGCGGATGGCCGACCTGCGGCTGACCCGTCGGGGTGTGCTGGTGCACCGGCTGCTCGTGCTGGAGGTGCTGCGCGAGGAAGCCGTGGCCGCCGCCCTCGCCGAGCTGGGCCTGCCCCGCAGCTGACCCGCGGCGCATCGTTGCCGATTCGTTACCGGATCCGGTGGTCCGTTCCACTCCCCTGACGCGTCTACAGGGCAGAGGGACGGAAGGGAGGCCGCGATGCCCGGGAAGCACGACCAGCGACCGGAGAGCGCCGCGCTGATCGCCGCGCGCCAGCTGGCCGAGGAGGCGCGTCACCGCCGGGCGGGGGGCCACCTGCGCCGGCGGCGGCAGCCGGCAGCGGTGGCGGCGGCTGGAGCGGCATCCCGCGGACGGGCACCGGGAGCGCACTAGCCTCGCCGTCGCGCGACGAGCACCGTGTCCGGAACGGGGTTGCCGGTCCGCTCCGCCGCCCCGGGGTCCCGGTCCCGGGTCTCGGTGACGACGTCCGCCCACTCCACCGGGTCGAGCGCCGCCGCGACGTCCTCGGCCGTGTAGAGCACGCCGGGGTCGTGCGTGTGGGTGTGCCCGTGACCCCGCCCCTGACCGTGGAGGTGGCCGACGACCAGGAGGGTGCCGCCCGGCGCGACGGCGGCCGCGAGCCGTCGGAAAACGCCCTCCCGGTCGGTCCAGCTCGCGTGCAGGTAGTGCGCCGTCACCAGGTCGAACCGGCGCTCCGGCGGTGCCCACCCGTCCAGGTCGGCGTGCAGCCACTCGATCCGGCCGTCCAGGCCGCGGGCGCGGGCAGCCTTCCCGCCGCGCTCCAGCGCGACGGGCGAGAAGTCGACCGCCGTCACCCGCCAGCCCCGTTCGGCGAGCCAGAGGGCGTCGCCGCCCTCGCCGCTGCCGGCGTCCAGCGCGGTCCCGGGCGCCAGCCCGGCCGCCTCGACCACGAGCTGCCGGTTGGGGCGACCGCTCCACACCGCCGGCGCCGAGCGGTACAGCTCGTCGTAGGACTCCCGGTCGACGGCGCTCACGCGGCCACGCTCCGCTTCGCGGCCACCGCAGCCGCGGTGTCCTCCTCGATCAGGTCCGCGTTGATCATCGCGCCGGCCCGCAGCCCCTGCGCCGCCGCGACGATCACCTGCGCGCTCAGGTCGCCGGCGTTGCCCGCCACCCACACGCCGGGCACGTCGGTGCGCCCGGTCGGGTCGGCGGGCAGGTGGGTGCCCAGCACCGTTCCGTGCATCTCCATCGGCACCGGCACGGCCCCCAGGTCGGCGACCAGCTCGGCGTTGGCGACGAAGCGCGGCGCGACGACGACGGCGTCGCGCTCGACGACCTCCTCGGAGGCGAGCCGCACGTCCGCTGCCCCCTCCAGACCGGCGACCTCGCCCCGCACGATCCGGACGCCGCGGGCCGCCAGCCGCTCGAGCTCTTGGTCCGTCGGCTCCGCGCCGGTGTGCACGAAGAGGGTGACGTCGTCGGTCCACTGCCGCCACAGGTTCGCCGCGTAGGCGCCCATGGGGCCGGTGCTGAGGATGCCGACCGCGCGGTCGCGCACCTCCCAGCCGTGGCAGTAGGGGCAGTGCAGCACCGTGCTCCCCCACCGCTCGGCCACCCCGGGGATCCCCGGCAGGTCGTCGGTCAGCCCGGTGGCCAGCAGCACCCGCCGGGCGCACACCCCCGCGCCGCCCTCCAGATCGAGGGCGAACCGGTCGTCCTCGCGGCGGACCGAGACGACGCGGCCGGAGACGATCTCCCCGCCGTAGCCCTCCACCTCCCCGCGACCGACCGCGTACAGCTCGGCCGGCGGGGTGCCCTCCCGGCCGAGGTAGTTGTGCACGTGCCCGGCCGGTGCGTTACGGGGCTCCCCCGCGTCCACGACCAGCACGCTGCGCCGGGCGCGGGCCAGGGTGAGCGCTCCGCTCAGCCCTGCCGCGCCGCCTCCGATGACCACCACGTCGTATCGCTCGTCCATGCCCGCCACTCTGGACCGGAGTGAGTCCCTGTGGCAACGAAGCTTGCTGCGATGGCAAACTGCACGCCATGACGGACGACGACGTGCTGCAGAACGTGGGCCCACGGCTGCGCGCGCTGCGCAGCGAGCACGGCCGGACGCTGGCCGAGGTCGCCGAGGACACCGGCATCTCGGTGAGCACGCTGTCGCGGCTGGAGTCGGGCGGCCGCCGGCCCACCCTGGAGCTGCTGCTCCCCCTGGCGCGCGCGTACGGCGTGGCCCTCGACGCCCTGGTGGACGTGCCGGCCCCGGCCGATCCGCGGGTGCACGGGCGCCCCATCCAGCACGCGGGCGCGACGATGGTGCCGTTGACCCGGCAGACCGGTGGGCTGCAGGCCTACAAGCAGGTCATGCCGCCGCGCTGGCACGCCGACAACACCGAGCAGAAGGTGCACGACGGCTACGAGTGGCTCTACGTGCTCTCCGGACGCATCAGGCTGCGGCTCGGCCCCCGCGACTTCGTGCTGGAGCCCGGGGAGGTCGTCGAGTTCGACACCCGCGTACCGCACGCCTTCTCCAACCCGTTCCCCGAGCCGGCCGAGGCGCTCACCCTCTTCGGCCCCCAGGGCGAACGCATGCACGTCCGCGCCCGCCCTGCGGCGTCCGCTGAGCTCACACGGTGACGACCACGTTGCCGTCCTGCTCGCGCACGGGGTGGACGCGGATCGGTGCGGCTCCCGACGTCGAGGCGCCGTCGTCCCAGCGGTAGGCGAACAGGTGCAGCGGGCAGACCAGCACGTCGACGTCGGTCTGCCCGTCGGCGAGCGGTCCGCCGGCGTGCGGGCAGGCCGCCTGGGTGGCGTGCAGCGAGCCGTCGCGCAGCCGGAAGACCGCCACCTGCACACCGCCGGCGACGAACGCCCGGCCTTCGCCGAACGGGATGTCGGCCACCCGGCCCACCACGTGCTCGCGACCCTGGATCGGCGCGGCCGGCCCGGGCGTGCTGACGCCCGTGGCAGGGCTGCCGGTTTCCGTGCCGGGCGTGGTCGGGCGGGCCGGCTCGCGCGTGTGGTCGAGCCGGGCGGCGGCGGGGCTGCTCAGGCTCATCGGACCGGCACCTTCGGCAGCGGGATCAGCGGGAGCGACGGGCGGAACTGCCCGGGCGTGGCCGGTTCCCTGCCGTCCTGCCCCCAGGGATCGGTGTAGGCGTCGACCGACTTCTGCATGTTCGCGTCGAGGTCGGCGACGATTCCCTCGCTGTCCTCGAGCAGCACGGCCTTGATCTTCTCCAGCCCGATCCTCGGCACGAAGTCGTAGGTCCGCTCGAGCCAGTTGGCGTTCTCCCGGTAGTACTGCATGAAGCGCCCGGCCAGGGTGATGACCTCCTCCGGGGAGCCGACCGTGGCCAGCAGGTCGCCCTTGCGGATGGTGGCCCCGGCGGCGCCGCCGACGTAGACCTCCCACTTCCCGTTGCCGATGGCCACGACCCCGACGTCCTTCACGTAGGCCTCGGCGCAGTTCCGCGGGCACCCGACGACGGCGAGCTTCATCTTCGCCGGGCTCTCGATGCCCTGGAATCGCGTCTCCAGGTCGATCCCCAGTTGCGTCGAGTCGCCGAGCCCGAAGCGGCAGAAGTCGCTGCCCACGCACGTCTTGACCGTGCGGAAGCTCTTGCCGTACGCGTAGCCGCTGGGCATGCCCAGGTCGGCCCACATCGCCGGCAGGTCCTCCTTGCGGACACCGAGCAGGTCGATCCGCTGGCCGCCGGTCACCTTGACCATGGGCACCTCGTACTTCTCGGCGACGTCGGCGATCTTGCGCAGCTGCGCAGGTGTGGTGACCCCGCCCTTCATCTGCGGGACGACCGAGAAGGTGCCGTCGCGCTGGATGTTGGCGTGCACCCGGTCGTTGATGAACTCGCCGTCCTTCTCGGGGACGAAGTCGTGGCCCCAGATCATCTTCAGCAGCGAGGTGAGCCCCATCTTCGACTTCGCGTCCTCCTTCCCGCCGGGCGCGAGCGTCGCGAAGACCGCGGACACGCTCCGCAGGTCGTGCTCCCGGATGGCCCGTATCAGCTCGGGCTTGGGCATGGGGACGCCCGGCACGTACCAGGACGCCGCGGGGTCCTCGGCGAGGTCGCCGTCGGCGGCCCACTCGACGATCTGCTTCACCAGCGACTTGCACGAGCCGCAGCCCTTGCCGGCGCGGGTGCGGTCCATGACCTCGCCGACGCTGCCGCAGCCACCGCTGACCGCACCGCAGATGTCGCCCTTGGTGACGCCGTTGCAGTTGCACACCTGGCTGTCGTGCGGCATGTCGGCGACGCCCACCTCCTCCGCCCCGTCGGAGAGGTCGACCAGCAACCGGATCCGCTCCTCCGGCAGCGGGGCACCCCGGTCGAACGCCTGGGTGAGGAAGGCGACCTTGCGGGTGTCACCCAGCAGCGTCGCGCCGACCAGCTTGTCGTCGCGGATCACCACCGACAGGTGCACGCCGCGCTTGGGCTCGGAGATGACCAGGAACTCGTCGTCGTCCCGCTCGGGGGTGCTGATCCCCATCACGGCGACGTCGACGCCGGCGACCTTGAGCTTCGTGGCGGTCCGGCTGCCGTGGTACTCGGCGCCGGGGTCCGTGCCGGTGAGCACGTCGGCCAGCACCTTCGCGTGCTCCCAGGCCGGCGCGACGAGACCGTAGACCTCACCGCGGTGCTGGGCGCACTCGCCGATGGCGTAGACATCGGGGTCGTCGGTGCGCAGCTGGTCGTCGACGACGATGCCGCGCTCCACCTCCAGCCCGGAGCGCAGCGCGATGTCTGCGTGCGGCCGCACGCCCGCCGCGACCACGAGCAGGTCGCAGTCCAGCCGCCGGCCGTCCTTCAGCAGCACCCCCTCCACGTGCCCGTTCCCGAGCACCTCGGTGGCCAGGACGTCGAGGTGCACGGTGATGCCGAGGGACTCGACGCTCTTCTTGAGGATCGCGCCGGCCTCGGCGTCGAGCTGGGCGTTCATCAGCCACGGCATGGCGTGCACGAGCTCGACCTGCAGGCCGTGGCCCTGCAGCGCCCGCGCCGCCTCCAGGCCCAGCAGCCCGCCGCCCATGACCACGGCTCGCCGGCAGCGGCCGGTGGCCTCGAGCATGGCCCGGGTCTCGTCGATGGTGCGGAAGCCGTACACGCCGGGCAGCAGGGCGCCGTCGTCGGTCCGCACGCCGGCCATCGGAGGGATGAAGGAGTAGCTGCCGGTGGCCAGGACCAGGTGGTCGTAGGGCGTGACGCTGCCGTCGGCGGCGTGCACCTGCTTGGCCGCGGTGTCGATCCGCTCGACCCGGACGCCGGCGCGCAGGTCGACGCCGTTGTCGGCGTACCAGTCGTGGGAGTTGAGGACGATGTCGTCCTCGTGCGACTCCCCGGCCAGCACCGGCGAGAGCATGATCCGGTTGTAGTTGCCGTGCGGCTCGTCGCCGAAGACGGTGATGCGGAACTGCTCGCCGCCGCCGCGCTCGAGCACCTCCTCGACGAAGCGGGCACCGGCCATGCCGTTGCCCACCACGACCAGCCGGCCGCGGGGATCGGGGTCGTCGTCCAGGTGCAGCGTCGTGGCGGCGGTGAGGCGCGCGCCCAGGATCGTCGTCATCTCAGACCTCCACCAGTCCCAGGTCGACCACGATCTCGCCCGTGACGCCCTCGGGGGCCGCCGCGTGCAGCTCGACGACGGAGCCGCCCACCAGGTCCTCGACGACGCGCAGCGGCACGTGGGTGTCGGCCTTCGCCCCGATCGGGAACCAGCGCATCGGCTCGCCGTCGCGCACCAGCAGCACGTAGACCAGCTCGGTGGTCGCGTTCCCGCCGCGGAAGTACAGGGCCTGGGCGCTGCATCCGGGGGGCACGGTGTAGCGCAGCGCCGGGTCGACGGGGCCGGGCTTGGCCAGCCCCTCGCCGGTGATCGGGAAGACGCCTTGCAGGAAGCGGGGGGTGCTCTTCACGGGGGTTCTCCTGATCGTCGCGGAGCGGGACGTCGTCGAGCGGGACGGCGGGTGCGGAACGGGCGCGGGGGCGGGCCGGTGGCCGGCCGGTCGGGGCTGGGTGGCCGCGGGCGGGGGCGGGATCTGCTCCTCGGGACCGGCGACGCGGGCGACGGCGACGGCGCAGACCTTGAAGGGCGGCATCTTCGACGTCGGGTCGAGCGCATCGGCGTCGGTGAGGGCGTTCGCGCCGGCCCAGTGGAACGGCACGAAGACGACGTCCGGCCGGATCGTGTCGGTGACCTGGGCGTGGAACCGTGCGCGGCCGCGGCGGGTGGTGAGCTCCACGACGTCGTCCTGCGCGATGCCGAGCCGGCGGGCGAGGTCGGGGTGCAGCTCCGCCCGCGGGCTCGGCGCGACCAGCTGGAGGCTGCGCGTGCGGCGGGTCTGGGTGCCCGACTGGTACTGGGCCAGGACCCGGCCGGTGGTGAGCACGTAGGGGTGGTCGGCGTCGGGGAGTTCGTGGGCGTCGGCGTGCTCGACCCGGAGGAACCGGGCCCGGCCGTCGGGGGTGGCGAACCGCTCGGTGAACAACCGTGGCGTGCCGGGGTGCTCCGGGGCGGGGCAGGGCCAGAAGACGCCGCGCTCCTCGTCGATGCGCCGGTAGCTGATGCCCGCGTAGTCGGCCGCTCCCCCGGCGCTCGCGCGGCGCAGCTCCTCGAACACCGTCTCCGGGTCGCCGCTGAACTTCTCGCCGACCCCGAGGCGGCCGGCCAGCTCGGCGAGCAGCTGGAGGTCGTCGCGGACGCCGTCGGGCGGGTCGAGTGCCCGGCGGCGCCGGATGACCCGGCCCTCGACGTTCGTCATCGTCCCGGCCTCCTCCGCCCACATGGCGCTGGGCAGGACGACGTCGGCCAGCTCCGCGGTCTCGGAGAGGAAGAAGTCGCTGACGGCGAGGAAGTCCAGGTCGCCGAGCCGGCTGATGACCCGGCGCGCGTCGGGCGCGCTGACCGCGACGTTGCTGGCCAGCACCAGCAGGGTGCGCACGCCGCCGTCGCTGCCGAGCGCGTCGAGCAGCTCGAACGCCGACCTCCCCGGCTGCGGGAGGTCGTCGGGGTCGACGCCCCAGACGGCGGCGACGTGCGCGCGGGCGGCGGGGTCGGCGAGCGAGCGGTAGCCGGGCAGCTGGTCGGCCTTCTGCCCGTGCTCGCGGCCGCCCTGCCCGTTGCCCTGGCCGGTGATGGTGCCCCAGCCGCTGCCCGGCCGGCCCGGCAGGCCCAGGGCGAGGGCGAGGTTGATCCACGCCTGGGCGGTGTCGGTGCCGTTGCGGTGCTGCTCGGCGCCGCGCGCGGTGAGGATCATCGCCTTCTCCGCCCGGGCCAGGGCGAAGACGGTGCGCCGCTGGTCGGGAACGGGCACGCCGGTGAGCCGCTCCACCCGGTCGGGCCAGTACGCGCCGACGCCGGCCCGCACGTCCTCGAACCCGGTGGTGCGGGCGGCGACGTACTCCTCATCGACCAGCCCCTCGGCGAGCGCGATGTGCAGCAGCCCGTTGGCCAGCGCCAGGTCGGTGCCGGGCAGGGGCTGCAGGTGCAGGGCGGCGTTCCGGGCGGTGGCCGTCCGCCGGGGGTCGACGACGACGTGCTGCGCGCCCCGCTCGCGGCCGGCGTCGAACCACTGCATGGCCGGCGGCATGGTGTCGGCCGGGTTGCTGCCCACGAGGACGACGACGTCGGCCTCGGCGATGTCCGACAGCGGGAAGGGCAGCCCGCGGTCGATGCCGAACGCGCGGTTGGCCGCGCCCGCCGCCGAGGACATGCAGAACCGGCCGTTGTAGTCGATCGCACTGGTGCGCAGCGCGATCCGGGCGAACTTGCCGAACTGGTAGGCCTGCTCGTTGGTCAGTGATCCCCCGCCGAAGCAGCCGACGGCGTCGCGCCCGTGCTCGCCCTGGGTGCGCTCGATCGCGGCGACCACCCGGTCCAGCGCCTCGTCCCAGCTCGACTCCACCAGCGGGCTGGTGCGGTCGCCGGGCACCGCGCGGACCAGCGGGCGGGTGAGCCGCTCGGGGTGGTCGAGCAGCTCGGTCGACGACCAGCCCTTGGAGCAGAGACCACCGCGGTTCGTCGGGAAGTCCAGCGGGACGAGCGTGGCCGGGCGGTCGCCGGCGGTGACGGCCATGCCGCACTGCAGGGAGCAGTAGGGGCAGTGCGTGTTCGTCGTACGGGAGGTGCGCATGCCCTCGATCGCGGCGGCGGGAGACACGGAGGCGGGCACGGGAGCCAGCCTCGGGGGCGGGCGTTTCCCTTCGTGGACCTCGGCGTCAACGCTGGGTTCCGTCGGCCTCACACCAGGGTGCCCGGCGCTGTGCGGCCGCCACCCAGCATGATCACCGGCAGATCTCACCGACCGAGGGAGAGACCGATGACCGAGCCGGACCCGGCCGCCGACCCCGACAGCCCCGAAGGCCGTGGTGGAGCAGCCGCGGCGGTGCCGGCCGCTCCACCCGGCGCCGGCCGCGCCGGGCTCGACCGGCGCCGCATCCTCGGCGCGGCCATCGAGTTCATCGACGCCAACGGCCTCGCCGCGCTGACCATGCGCCGGCTCGGGGCCCACCTCGGCGTGGAAGCCATGGCGCTGTACCGCTACGTGCCCGGCCGCGAGCAGCTGCTCGACGGGGTCGTGGAGTCGGTCGTGGACGAGCTCTACGGCGACCCGGACGTGCACCTGAGCGCCTCCCACGGCTGGCAGGACTACCTGCAGCGGCTGGCGCACGGGGTCCGGCGGATCGCCCTGGCCCACCCGGAGGTCTTCCCCCTGGTCGCCACGCGTCCCCCCGCCGCCCCGTGGGTCCGGCCGCCGCTGCGCAGCCTCCGCTGGGTCGAGTCCTTCCTCGACGCCCTGATCGACAGCGGCTTCACCGAGGCCGCCGCGGTCGCGGCGTACCGGGCGTACTCCAGTTTCCTGCTGGGACACCTCCTCCTGGAGGTGTCCCAGCAGGGGGTGAAGATCAGCCCGGAGGACCAGCCCGAGGAGGTGCCCGACGCCGCGGCCGGCACGGACCTGGACGCCTACCCGACCGTCGTCCGCCTCGAGCCCCTGCTGTCGCTCGACGAGTCGGCTGCCGAGTTCGAGGAGGCGCTGGAGAACCTGCTCGGTCGCCTGGAGACCGTGCTGACCGAGGGGCGCGCCCCTCGCCGCGGGGACCCGCGCACCTGATCCCGGGGGCACCGCGCGCCGCGCCGCGAGATGCGTTTACGTCGTAAATGCACGGGCACCGGAGGGGCTGTCCCCGTCTGCGCGAGATGCGGCGGGCCGGGGCATCCCTCCCCCTCGTCCCGCCAGGAGTTCCGCGCATGATCACCGAGCACCAGCTCAGCGACGTCATCGGCAGCACCGCCGTCGGCCCCGACGGCGAGCTGGGCACCGTCGGCGAGGTCTACCTCGACGACGAGACCGGCCGCCCGGAGTGGGCCACCGTCCGCACCGGGATGTTCGGCACCAAGGAGACCTTCGTGCCCTTGGCCGACGCCGACATCTCCGGCACGGAGCTGCGCGTGCCCTACGCCAAGGACAAGGTGAAGAACGCCCCGAACGTCGACGCCGACGGGCACCTGTCCCCCGCGGAGGAGACCGAGCTGTACCGGTACTACGGCCTGGCCACCGCCGGGACCGACACCACCCGCGCCGACACCACCGGCACCGACACCGACACCGCCCGCGGGGCCGTCGGTCACGACACCTCCGGGCCCACGACCGACGACGCGATGACCCGCTCGGAGGAGCGGCTGCACGTCGGGACCCAGCGGGTGGAGGCCGGTTCCGCCCGGCTGCGCAAGTACGTCGTCTCGGAGAACGTCTCGCAGACCGTGCCGGTGTCGCGCGAGGAGATCCGCGTCGAGCGCGAGCCCATCACCGACGCCAACGTCGGCGACGCCCTCGACGGCCCGACCATCTCCGAGGAGGAGCACGAGGTCGTGCTGCACGCCGAGCGCCCGGTCGTGGCGAAGGAGGCCGTGCCGGTCGAGCGCGTGCGCCTGGACACCCAGACCGTCACCGAGCAGGAGACGGTCACCGGAGAGGTCCGCAAGGAGCAGGTGGAGCTGGACGTCGAGGACACCGACGGCCCCCGCCGCTGACCCCGGCCCGCAGTCCGGCGGCGTCGGCGCGGCCCCGTGCCCGCCGACGCCGCCGGACCCCGCACCACCGGCCGGCGCCCCCGCCCGCCGCCCCCCCTCCTCGAGGAGTTCCCCGCATGTCCACCCCAGCTTCTTCCCCGCACGGCGACGACGCCGGCATCCGCACCGACGGAGCGCACCCCACCCGGGGCGCCGGCCGTGACGCCGTGGACGCGCAGCACTCCCGCTACGGCGGCATCAAGTGGGGCGCAGCGTTCTTCGGCTGGCTCTCCGCCAACGGGCTGGCCGTCCTGCTGGTCGCCCTGATCAGCGCCGCAGGTGTCGCCGTCGGCCTCACCCAGGGCGTCCCGTCGGTCGAGGAGGCCACCGAGCAGGCGGACACGATCGGCATCGTCGGCGGCATCGTCCTGCTGGTCGTCCTCTTCCTCGCCTACCTGGCCGGCGGGTACGTCGCCGGCCGGATGGCGCGCTTCGACGGGGCCCGCCAGGGCATCGCCGTGTGGGTCATCGGCCTGCTCGTCGTCCTCGCGCTGGCCGTGGCCGGATTGCTCTTCGGCTCCGAGTACAACGTGCTCCAGCAGCTCAACCTGCCGCGCATCCCCATCGACGAGGGCACCGCCACGACCGGCGGCATCATCGCCCTGGTCGCGGTCCTGGTGCTGACCCTCGTCGGTGCCGTCCTCGGCGGCAAGCTCGGCGAGCGCTACCACCGCAAGGTCGACCGCGCCGGCTTCTGAGAGGACCCCCTGCCCCCCGCCACTCGCAGGCTCGCGGCGGGACCCTGCAGGGGGCCACGAGCGGGGGCCGTCCCGCCGGGGCGGCCCCGTGCGCGTGCCGGGCACGTGGTGGGATTCCGGGGTGACCCCCTCTGGCCCGATCGTCCGGCGGATCGACGACCCCGACGAACCGGGGCCCGACGTCCGGGTGGCCGAGCAGCGCGACGTCCCGGCGATCGCCGCCACCCTCACCGTCGCCCTGGCCGACTCCCGCTGGACCCGCTGGGCCCTGCCCGACGACGGCCGCATGCAGCGGCTCACCCGGCTGCACGAGCTCGACGCCGCCCACCGCGGCGTCGCCACCGGCACCGCCTGGGTCACCGAGGACCGCGACGCCGTCGCCGTCTGGGAGCCGCCGGCCGGCGCGCCCGGCACCCGGCCCCTGCCGGACGACGTGCGCGCCGCCCTGGCGCGTGAGCTCCCCTACCTCTCCGGGGACCGCGCCCGGGTGGTCGCCGAGACCGAGGCCCTGGTGACCGCCGCGCTGCCCGACCGGCCGCACTGGCGGCTGCGGCACCTCGGTGTCCGGCCCTCCGCCCGCCGGCGCGGCCTGGCCGCTGCCGTGCTGGCGCCGGTGCTGGTGCGCTGCGACGCCGAGCGGACGCCCGCCGCGGCCGCGGTGTTCGGGTGGGCGAACGTGCGGTTCTTCCGCGGGTTCGGCTTCCAGGTCACCGAGACCACCCGCACCACCGACGACGAGCTGCCGTTGTGGGTCCTCGTCCGCGAGCCGCTCTCGCTGAGCTGACCGCCGTCCGGAGCCCGGACGCCCCCGACCTGCCGACCCCGGAGGCCCCGTGCCCAGCCCTGCCAGCCGCCTGCTCCCCCCGCTGCTCCGCCTGCTCCGCTTCCGGCGGGAGTTCGAGCGCCCGGAGCTCATGCTGCGCGGCGTCCAGGAGCGCATGCTGCGCCCGGCGCCGTACGGACCGCCACGGGGGCTCGGCCCGGTCGAGATCGCGGTGGACGTCGGCCACGCGACCGGCTGGCCGGTCTACCGCGTCCTCCCCCGCACCCGGATGCCGGACCGTGCCGCCGTCTACGTGCACGGCGGTGCCTGGGTGAACCAGATCCACCCGTTGCACTGGCGCCTGGTCGCCCGGCTCGCCGCCCGCAGCGGCGCCGCGATCACCGTGCCCGTCTACCCGCTGGCGCCGGTGGGGACGGCGGCGACGGTGGTGCCCCAGGTGGCCGACCTCGTCGGCGCGCTGGTCGACCGGTACGGCGCCGGGCAGGTCACCGCGGTGGGCGATTCGGCCGGCGGTCAGATCGCGCTGTCCGCCGCCCAGCTCCTGCGCGACCGGGGCGTGCCACCGCTGCACCGGACCGTGCTCGTCTCCCCCGCGCTGGACCTGACCCTGGCCAACCCCGAGATCGACCTCGTCGAGCCGCAGGACCCCTGGCTGGCCCGCCCCGGCACCCGAGCGGCGATCGAGCTCTGGCGCGGCGACCTCCCGCTCACCGATCCGCTGGTCAGCCCGCTGTTCGGGGAGCTGGCCGGGCTCGGTCCGCTGACCGTCTTCAGCGGTACCCGCGACATCACCAGCCCGGACACCCGGCTGCTGGTCGACCGCGCCCGCGCGGCCGGAGTGCCGGTCGACCACCACGAGGAGGAGGGCCTGGTGCACGTGCACCCGCTGCTGCCGGTGCCTGAGGGCCGACGGGCCCGGCGGGTGATGGCCGCCGTCCTCGCCGGCTGACGCGGCGGGCGCGGCGCCGGTCCTGGCCGTGCGGAGATTTCCGCGCGAAGGTGTCGATCCGGCCGGTCCCCGCTCGTACAGGGGGTGAGCGACCGGCACCGGACCGGCGCCGAACCCCAGGAGGCAACCATGGCCCAGTACCTGCTGAGCATCATCCAGCCGGTCGGCGAGGTCCCCCCGCCGGAGGAGCTGGCGCCGGTGATGGAGCAGCTGGCGGCGCTCAACGCGGAGATGCAGGCGGCAGGCGCCTGGGTCTTCGCCGCTGCGCTGCACCAGCCGGAGGCGTCGACCGTCGTCCGCGCCGAGGGCGCCGACGTGCTCGTCACCGACGGCCCCTACGCCGAGGCCAAGGAGTTCATCGGCGGGTTCGACGTGATCGAGGCCGACGACCTGGACCAGGCCCTCGGCTGGGCCGGCAAGCTGGCCCGTGTCCTCGGCGGCCTGCCGGTCGAGGTCCGGCCCGTCGCGCAGACCTTCTGACGCCCGTGGACGACGCCGTCGCCGAGGTCGAGCGGGTGTTCCGCGCGCACCACGGCCGGGCGGTCGCCGTCCTGATCCGCCTCCTCGGCGACGTCGACGCCGCCGAGGAGGCGGTCCAGGAGGCCTTCCTCACCGCCCTCGCCCGGTGGCCGGTCGAGGGGATCCCGCCGAGCCCGGCCGGCTGGATCGTCACGACCGCCCGCCGCCGGGCGATCGACCGCTGGCGGCGGGAATCCGTGCGCACCGACCGGTACTTGCAGGCCGCGCTGCTCGGCGGCGCCCCGGAGCCCGTCGAGGAGGGACCCGTGCACGACGACCGGCTGCGCCTGATCTTCACCTGCTGCCACCCGGCGCTGGCCACACCGGCCCGGGTGGCGCTCACCCTCCGGCTGCTCGGCGGCCTCACCACCACCGAGATCGCGGCGGCGTTCCTCGTGCCCGAGGCCACCATGGCCCAGCGCCTCGTGCGCGCGAAGGCCAAGATCCGCACGGCCCGGATCCCGTACCGGGTGCCGCGGGAGGCGGAGCTGCCCGATCGGCTGCCGGCCGTGCTCGCCGTCGTCCACCTGGTCTTCACCGAGGGGCACACCGCCACGTCCGGGGACCGGCTCGTGCGCCCGGACCTGTGCGCGGAGGCGATCCGGCTCGGCCGCCTCCTGGCCGAGCTGATGCCGGACGAGCCCGAGGTCACCGGCCTGCTGGCGCTGATGCTGCTCACCGAGTCGCGGCGACCTGCCCGCAGCACGGCCGACGGCGACCTCGTGCCGCTGGCCGAGCAGGACCGGTCGCGGTGGGACCGGCAGCTGATCGGCGAGGGCCAGACGCTGGTGCGGCAGTGCCTGCGGCGCGATCGCCCGGGCCCGTACCAGCTGCAGGCCGCGATCGCCGCCGTCCACAGCGACGCGCCGACGGCGTCCGACACCGACTGGCGGCAGGTCCTGACGCTGTACGACCAGTTGCTGGCGTTCGCGCCGGGCCCGGTCGTCGCGCTGAACCGCGCCGTCGTCGTCGCCGAGGTCGAGGGGCCGGCCGCCGGGCTGGCGCTGGTGGACCGGCTGGAGCTCCCCCACGACCACCTCCTGCCCGCCGTCCGCGCCGAGCTCCTGCGCCGCCTCGGCCGCACCGCCGACGCGCGGGTCACCTACGACGCCGCCCTCCGGCTGGTCCGGAACGACCGCGAGCGGGCGTACCTGCTGCGGCGCCGCGATGAGTTACCGGTTCCGCTCCGGTCTACGGAGGCATGAACCCTTCCACCACGCTGGACCTCACCTTCACCGCGCCCATCGAGAAGGACGGCGCCTTCCCGACGTACCTGGTCGTGCCGGACTCCGCGGAGCTCCTGGGCACCCGTCGGGCGGTGAAGGTGACCGGCACCGCCGACGGGTACGCCTTCGCGGCCACCCTCATGCCGTCGGGCACCGGCCCGCACTGGCTGCCCCTGCGCGCGGCGATCTGCTCGGCCATCGGCAAGAGCCAGGCGGGCGAGGAGGTCACGGTGCACCTGCAGCAGCGGCTGAGCTGACCGGCCGGTGCGGGGACGTTCCCGCGGGGACGTTCCCGCGGGAACGTCCGACCGTCAGTCCCAGTTGCGGCGCTGCTTCTTCAGCTGGCCGCGCTGCTTCTTCGCCTCGATCCGCCGCTCCTTCGAGCCACGGGTGGGCTTGGTGCGCCGCCGGGCCGGAGCCGGCGGGGCCAGTGCGGCACGCAGGACGGCCGCCAGGCGCTCGCGGGCGGCCTGCCGGTTGCGCAGCTGCTGCCGGTGCTCGCTGGCGACGACCGTCAGCACGCCGTCGACCAGCCGGGTCCCGAGCCGTGACGCCAGCCGTGCCCGCTGGTGGTCGCTGAGGCCCGGGAGGTCCAGGGGCGAGACCGAGAGCTCCACCCGCGAGTCGGCGGTGTTCACGCCCTGTCCGCCGGGGCCCGATGACCGGGAGAACCGCCACGACAGGGCGGCCGCGGGCACGACGAGGGACCCGGTGACGGCGAGGTCACCGGAGGGGTCGTCGGTCAGGGGCACCGCACCAGTCTGGCCGACGGGGTCAGCGACCGGGCGGCAGCGGTCCCCGCTCCAGCTGCTCGGCGGTCCAGCCGGCCACCTGGCCGGCCCACTCGGCGCGTTCGGTCGGGTGCACGCCGCGCAGGATCCGGCGCCAGGTGAGCGCGCGCTGCAGCGGGGCGACGTGGAGCGCCAGATCGCACTGCCGCCGCAGGTCCTCGGCCGCGCCGAAGTCGAGCCACTGGTCGAGGTAGGCGTCGCGCAGCCGGCGCAGCGCCGGGTCGCCATCGGGCAACCGGAGCACGCGGCCGGCGAACCGCAGGGCGACCAGCAGGACGAGGAACGGGTGGGCCACCGAGGCGTCGCCCCAGTCGAAGAAGCGGTGGCGGCCGTCGCGGACGAACACGTTCCCGTCGTGCAGGTCGTCGTGCTGCACGGTGGCCGGGAGGCCGCCGTCGGCGAGCTCCCGGCACGCTCCCGCGTACTCGCCGAGGCGGGCCAGCACGCGGGCGCGGGCGTCGGCGGCGAGGCCGTCGGGGCGGCCGGGCCGCTGCGCCTCGTCGTCGGCCAGCAGGTCCTCCACCAGCTCGGGCAGGCGTTCCGGTCGGTGGTCGGGCACGCCCAGGCCCACCAGCTCCTCGGCGTGCTCCGCGACCTCGACCTGCAGGCGGCCGTGGTCGGCGAGCATCGCCGCCCACGCGGCGGGCTCGGTCGAGCCCGTCCCGCGGAGCGTCGGCCCGCCGTCGGGCAGGAGCACCAGCCGTCGTTCCCGATCCACCGCGATCGGCGGCAGCACCCACTGCGGCGCCCAGCGCCCGAGCGCTTCGGCCAGCACCGGCTCCTGGGCGGACCCGGGCCCGACCGCCTTCAGCCACACCGCGCCCCCGCCCCGCACCGGGATGCGGAAGGCCGTGGACCAGGCCCGCACGTGCGGCTGCTCCGGCGGGCCGTCCGGCTCGAGCCCCGCGCGTACCAGCCGAGCCGCAGCCCAGTCCAGGGCGGCGGCCCGCCACGCGGCGTCGCGCCACGTCGCGGAACCCGCCGTCGCGCCGTCCCCGGGGGTCACCGCCGCACCGTAGGCGACCACCCCTGGGGCTGACCCCGGCGAGGGGTCAGGCGGGCACCGGATCGGCACCGGCAGCCGCACCGGGGCGGCAGCGCACGAGGCGGCGGAGGGTCAGCCAGGAGCCGCGCAGCGCGCCGTGGGTCTCGAGCGCCGCGATCGCGTAGGCCGAGCACGTCGGGGTGAAGTGGCAGCACGGCCGGCGCTTCGGGCTGATCTCCCGCTGGTAGTAGCGGACGGCGGCGATCAGGTGGGCCGCCGCGCCGCTGCCCTGCCGGCCCTCCCGGATCGCCGGCAGCGAGCGCGGTGCGACCAGCAGCAGGTCCATGCCGCACCCGACGGCGTTGGCCAGGCAGCAGCCGGTGTTGAGGAACAGGAGATCGCGCAGGCACGAGTCGTTGCGCCGGCCGTAGCCGTAGCCGGGCGGCGGCCCGTACCCGCGGCGGTAGTGGCCCGCGTAGTGCCCGCGGTAACCGCCCCCGTACCGGGGACGCCGCCGACGAGGACCCCAGCCGCTGCTCCAGATGAACACCATGGACAGCCCTGTACCGCGGGATGATCGAAGGCATGCCTCCGCTGGCCGATGCGCTCGCCGCCGGACCCGTCGTCCTCGACGGGGGCCTGTCCACCGAGCTGGAGGCGCGCGGTCACGACGTCTCCTCGGCGCTGTGGTCGGCGCGGCTGCTGCGCGACGACCCGGCGGCGATCGTGGCCGCGCACGCGGCGTTCGCGGCCACGGGTGCCCAGGTGGCCACGACGGCCAGCTACCAGGCCACCGTGGCGGGATTCGCCGCCGCCGGCGTGGGCGCGACCGAGGCGCGCCGGCTGATCGCGTCGTCGGTGGCGCTGGCCCGGGAAGGCCAGGGGCCGGGGTGGGTGGCCGGCTCGGTCGGCCCGTACGGGGCGATGCTCGCCGACGGCTCCGAGTACACCGGCGGTTACGTCTCCGAGGTGGGTGTCGAGCGGCTGCGGGAGTTCCACCGGCCGCGGATGGCGCTGCTGGCCGACGCGGGCGCGGACGTGCTGGCCTGCGAGACGGTGCCGGCCGCCGCCGAGGTGGAGGCCCTGCTGCTGGAGGCGCAGGCGCTGGGTGTGCCGATGTGGCTGTCGCTGACCACCGTGGTGGACGACGATGGCGTCGCCCGCACCCGCCGCGGCGAGCGGGCGGCCGACGTGTACGCGATGGCCGCGAGCGTCGACGAGGTGGTCGCCGTCGGCGTCAACTGCACCGCGCCGTCGGCGCTGCCAGCGGCCCTGCGCGCCGCGGCACCGGCCGGCAAGCCACTGGTCGCCTACCCGAACAGCGGTGAGAGCTGGGACCCGGCGTCCCGGTCGTGGACCGGGACGCCGGGGATCCCCGGGCATGCCCTCGAGGAGTGGCAGGCCGCGGGCGCCCGGCTGGTCGGCGGCTGCTGCCGCGTCCGCCCGGCCGACATCGCCCGCATCGCGACGATGACGTGACGGAGCGGCCCCGGTGCAGGGCCCCACCGCGAGCCTGCGAGCGGGTGGGGGGCACCGGGGCCCTTTCTCAGAGGATGGGCTTGCCGCCGGTGACGGCGATCCGCGCGCCGGAGACGTAGGAGGCCTCGTCGCTGGCCAGCATCACGTAGACGGGCGCCAGCTCGGCCGGCTGCGCGGGGCGGCCCAGCGGCACCTGCTGGCCGAAGCTGTCGACCTTCTCCTCGGGCATCGTCGAGGGGATCAGCGGCGTCCAGACCGGGCCGGGGGCGACGCTGTTGGCCCGGATGCCCTTCTCTGCGTACAGCTGCGCGAGGCTGGCGGTGAAGTTCGCGATGCCGGCCTTGGTCATGGCGTAGGCGATGAGGTTGGGGCTCGGGTTGTCCGAGTTCACCGACGACGAGTTGATGATCGAGGCACCCGGCTGCATGTGCGGGATGGCGTCCTTGGTCAGGGTGAACATCGCCGAGAGGTTCGTGGCGACGGTGAAGTCCCACTCCTCGTCGGAGATCTCCTCCAGCGAGTCGTGGCTCATCTGGAAGGCGGCGTTGTTGACCAGGATGTCGACCCGGCCGAACTCCTCGACGGCCTTCGGGATGATCGTCTTGCAGTGCGCCCGGTCGGAGATGTCGCCGGGCACGAGCACGCACTTCCGGCCGGCCTGCTCCACGTACTTCGCGGTGTCCTGCGCGTCCTCGTGCTCGTTGAGGTAGGAGATCAGGACGTCGGCGCCCTCGCGGGCGAAGGCGATGGCGACGGCGCGGCCGATGCCGCTGTCCCCACCGGTGATGACCGCGGCCTTGCCGGTGAGCCTTCCGGAACCGTGGTAGCTCTCCTCGCCGTGGTCCGGCTTCGGGTCCATCTCCCCGAGCGTGCCCGGAACGCTCTGCTGCTGGGCGGGCTGGGTCTCGGGACGGGGTGATGACATGACGGTCCTCCGGAGCGACTGGCAGCGGGCGCGGGCCCCTGCGGCCCGCACCTCCTGCTCCGCGCGCTACCCCGGCGGAACCCCGCGGAACCGGCGGGTGTCGGCTGCACAGCACACGACCCGGGCGGTGGGAGAGGCGCACGTCGTTGTGCACCCCTCCTACCGCCCGGGTCGGGTGTCTCGCTCCGCCACGTCCCGGGGAGGACGCGGCCCTCCGTCACGCCGCGCGCGCCACCGGGGCCTGGTTGGCCGTGGCGCCGAGCGGCACCCAGCGCATCTCGAGCCGACGCCGGCCCGCGGGGTCGGTCACCACGGTCCACCGGCACTCCGGGCAGAAACGTCCACGCATGGTCCCAGCCACCTTTCGTTTACCTGTTGTTCACCTTCCTCTCCGATTACGACGCACCCCACACATCGCCACACTCGTCGTTACCGGATCGTTACCGTCTCTCGGACACGAACGCCCTACCGGACCTGGCTCAGCGGAAGCAGCAGGTCGTCGGGCACGCTGGTAGCCCTGATGACCACGACCGCCGCTCCCCCGCTGCTCGACGACCCCGCCGACCTCTCCGCGCTGCGCGTGAGGGGCGGCGATCCCGACGAGCTGTTCGCGGCCTTCGCCGCCTGGGCCGAGGCCGGCGGCACGCCGCTGTACCCGGCCCAGGAGGAGGCGCTGATCGAGCTGGTGAGCGGCGCCAACGTCGTCCTCGCCACCCCGACCGGCTCCGGCAAGTCGCTGGTCGCCACCGGCGCGCAGTACGCCGCGCTGGCCGCCGGCCGGCGCAGCTACTACACCGCACCGATCAAGGCGCTGGTCAGCGAGAAGTTCTTCGCGCTCTGCGGCATCTTCGGCGCGCAGAACGTCGGCATGCTCACCGGCGACGCGGCGGTCAACCGGGATGCCCCGATCATCGCCTGCACCGCCGAGGTCCTGGCCAACATCGCGCTGCGCGAGGGCAGCGAATCGGAGCAGCTCGCGGACGCGCTCGTCGTGATGGACGAGTTCCACTTCTACGGCGACCCCGACCGCGGCTGGGCCTGGCAGGTCCCCCTGCTGGAGCTGCCGAAGGCGCAGTTCCTCCTGATGAGCGCCACCCTGGGCGACGTCACCTTCCTGCGCGAGGACCTCACCCGCCGCACCGGCCGGCCGACCGCGCTGGTCGCCAACGCCGTCCGCCCGGTGCCGCTGCACCACTACTACGCGACGACGCCGATGCACGAGACGATCCAGGAGCTGCTCGACACCCAGCAGGCGCCGGTCTACGTCGTCCACTTCACCCAGGCCTCCGCGCTGGAGCGCGCACAGGCGCTCATGAGCGTCAACGTCTGCAGCAAGGAGGAGAAGGCGGCGATCGCCGAGATGATCGGCGGCTTCCGGTTCTCGTCGGCCTTCGGGACGACGCTGTCGCGGCTGGTCCGCCACGGCATCGGCGTCCACCACGCCGGGATGCTGCCCAAGTACCGGCGGCTGGTCGAGCAGCTCGCCCAGGCCGGGCTGCTCAAGGTCATCTGCGGCACCGACACCCTGGGCGTCGGCATCAACGTGCCGATCCGCACCGTCGTCTTCAGCGCGCTGTCGAAGTACGACGGCACCCGCACCCGGCTGCTGCAGGTGCGCGAGTTCCACCAGATCGCCGGCCGGGCCGGCCGCGCGGGCTACGACACCGCGGGCACCGTCGTCGTCCAGGCGCCCGAGCACGAGGTGGAGAACCTCAAGCAGTTCGCCAAGGTGGCCGACGACCCGAAGAAGCGCCGCAAGCTGGTGCGCAAGAAGGTCCCCGACGGCATGGTGCCGTGGAGCGAGTCGACGATGAACCGGCTGGTCGAGGGGGAACCCGAGAAGCTGACCAGCCACATGCGGGTGACGACGGCGATGATCCTCGACGTCGTCGACCGGCCGGGTGACCCGTTCACCGCGATGCGCCGGCTGCTCACCGAGAACCACGAGCCGCGCAAGAAGCAGCTGAAGCTGATCCGCGACGCGATCGGCATCGCCCGCTCCCTGCTGCAGGCCGGCGTCCTGGAGCGGCTGCCCGAGCCGGAGCCCGACGGCCGCCGCTACGACCTGACGCTGGACCTGCCGCCGGACTTCGCGCTCAACCAGCCGCTGTCCACATTCGCGCTGGCCGCCATCGACCTGCTCGACCCCGACTCGGACACCTACGCGCTCGACGTCGTCAGCGTCATCGAGGCCACGCTCGACGACCCGCGCCAGATCCTCGCCGCCCAGCTCAACAAGGCCAAGGGCGAGGCGGTCGCGCAGATGAAGGCCGAGGGCATCGAGTACGACGAGCGGATGGAGCTGCTCGAGGAGATCAGCTATCCCAAGCCGCTGGAGGAGCTGCTCGGGCACGCCTTCGAGGTCTACCGGCAGTCCAACCCGTGGGCCGCCGACGGTGCGCTGTCGCCGAAGTCGGTGGTCCGGGAGATGTGGGAGCGGGCGTTCACCTTCCGGGAGTTCGTGAACACCTACGGGCTGACCCGCGCCGAGGGGGCGGTGCTGCGCTACCTCTCCGACGCGTTCAAGGCGCTGCGCTCGGGGGTGCCGGCCGCGGCGCGCACCGAGGAGGTCACCGACCTCGTCGAGTGGCTCGGCGAGCTGGTGCGCCAGGTCGACTCCTCGCTGCTGGACGAGTGGGAGGCGCTCACCGATGCCGACCAGGGGCCGGTGGCGGAGGTCGCCGTCCCCGCCCGGCCGCGCCCGCTGACCGGCAACGAGCGGGCGTTCACCGCGATGGTCCGCAACGCGCTGTTCCGCCGCGTCGAGCTGTGGGCCCGCCGCCGCTGGTACGACCTGGGCGAGCTGGACGCCGGCTCGGGCTGGGACGCCGAGCGCTGGGGCGAGGTGGTGCAGGCCTACTTCGCCGAGCACGGCGAGGTGAACACCGGCGCGGACGCCCGCGGCCCCGCACTGCTGATCTGGGACAAGCGCCCGGACGTCTGGCGCGTGCGGCAGATCGTCGACGACCCCGAGGGCAACCACGACTGGGGCTTCGACGTCGAGGTCGACCTCGCGGCCTCCGACGAGGAGGGCGCAGCCGTCATCCGGCTCGTGGACGCCGGCCGCAGGGACTGAAGCGGTGGATCTGCGTCACCGCGCACGACTGATCGGCGGCGACCCGCTCAGCCCCGGGGCAGCTGCAGCTTCCCGTCGACCCGCCGCGGGATGCCCTGGTAGCCGTCCGTCAGCTCCTCCGGCAGCACCTCGGCGGGAGCGCCCTGCCAGGTGACCGGCCGCAGGAACCGGCGGATCGCCGTCGTCCCCACCGAGGTGTGCTGGGAGTTGGTCGACGGCCACGGCCCGCCGTGGTGCTGGGCCCAGGAGACGGCGACGCCGGTCGGGTAGGCGTCGTAGACGATCCGGCCGGCCAGCGTGCGCAGCTGCTGCGAGACGGCGAGCGGCAGTTCGGTCTCGCCGTCACCGCGCAGCACCGTGGCGGTCAGGGACGAGGGAAGAGCGGCGAAGGCGGCGAACAGCTCGTCCTCGCCGTCGTAGCGGGCGACGACGCTCACCGGTCCGAAGCACTCCTCGGTGACCTCCTCCGGCAGGTCGGCGGCGGCGGTGGTGAGCAGCCGGGGGACGGCGCGGAAACCCTCGTCCGGGGCCTGCTCGCCCCGGGCCACCTCCTCGACGCCCGGTGCGGCGGCCAGGCCGTCGGAGATGCGGCCGTATGCGGCGGCGATGCCCTCGTTGAGCAGCACCGGTGCCGGCGCCGAGCGGACCGCCTCGGCCATCGCGTCGACGACCCGGTCGCCCTCGGGGCCGACCGGCACGAAGGCCAGCCCGGGCTTGGTGCAGAACTGGCCGCCGCCGAGCGTGATGGAGCCGACCAGCTCGCGGCCGATGGTCTCGCCGCGCTCGACGGCGGCCTGCGGGGTGACGACCAGCGGGTTGAGGCTGGACAGCTCGCCGAAGAACGGCACCGGGTCGGGACGCCGCTCGATGATCTCCAGCAGCGCGCGCCCGCCGTTGACCGAGCCGGTGAAGCCGACCGCGCGGATCGCCGGGTGGGCGACGAGGTCGGCCCCGGCCTGCAGCCCGTGCACGATGCCGAGGGTGCCCTCGGGCGCTCCGGCCTTGCCGGCGGCCTCGGCGAGCACCTCGAACACCAGCTGCGACGTCGCCGGGTGGGAGCCGTGCGCCTTGACGACGACGGGGCAGCCGGCGGCCAGCGCCGACGCGGTGTCACCGCCGGGCACCGAGAAGGCGAGCGGGAAGTTGCTCGCGCCGAACACGGCCACCGGACCGATCGGCACGAGCATCCGGCGGAGGTCCGGCCGCGGGCCCATGGGGGTGTCACCCGCGTGGTCGATGGCCGCCTCGAGGTAGCTGCCCTCCTCGAGCACCTCGGCGAACAGCCGGAGCTGGTAGCAGGTCCGGGTCAGCTCGCCGTTCAGCCGGGTGGTGCCCAGCGCCGTCTCGCGGTCGGCGACGGCCACGACGTCCTCCCGGCGCCCCTCCAGGGCGTCGGCGAGGGCGCGCAGCAGGGCGGCACGGCCTGCCCGGCCGAACTCGTCGAGGGCGGGCGCGGCGGCCAGCGCCGCGGCGCAGAGGCGGTCGACCTCCTCGGTGGTGGTCTCCTGGGCGACGACCTCGGCGGCCTCGCCGGTTCGGGGGTCGATGCTGACGACGTCCATGGGGTGCTCCTCAGGGGTGCGGGGTTCAGCGGGGCGCGTCGAGGCAGGTGCGGGCTCAGGAGACCTTGGAGACCAGGGCCGTCAGCTCGGCCAGCTCCGCCTCGGTCAGGTCGGTCAGGGGCGGGCGCACCCGGCCGCCGTCCCGGCCGACGGCGGTCAGCCCGGCCTTCACGATCGAGACCGCATAGCCCTTGGCCCGGTCGCGGATCTCGGTGTAGGGCAGCACGAAGTCGTTGAGCATGCCGTACACGGCGCCCCTGTCCTGCGCGCGCACGGCGGCGTAGAACCTGAGCGCGAACTCCGGGAGGAAGTTGTAGAGCGCCGAGGAGTACGTGGTCACGCCCAGCTGGAGGAGCGGCAGCGCGAACGTCTCGGCGGTGGGCAGCCCGCCGATGTAGATCAGCCGGTCACCGACGCGCGCGTAGGTGCGCGTCATCTGCTCGATGTCCCCGACGCCGTCCTTGAGCCCGATCAGGTTGGGGTTGCGTTCGGCCACCTCGGCCACCGTGGTGTCGCTGAGCACCGCGTTGGCCCGGCTGTAGACGATGACGCCCAGGTCGGTGGACCGGCACACCGCGCTGATGTGCTCGACCAGGCCACGCTGGCTGGCCTCGGTCAGATAGGGCGGGAACAGCAGCAGCCCGGATGCCCCGGCTGCCTCGGCCGCGCGTGCCTGCGCCGCGGACACCGCCGTCCCGCCGGTCGCCGGGGCGATGACGGGGACCCGCCCGGCGACCTCGTCGACGGCGACACGCACGACCCGGTCCAGCTCCGCGGAGGTCAGCGAGAAGCCCTCGCCGGTGCCGCCGGCCGCGAACAGGCCGGCCACGTCGAAGCTCGCCTGCCAGGCCAGGTGCTTCCGGTACCGGGGCTCGTCGAACTGCAGGTCGGCGTCGAAGTGGGTCACCGGGAAGGAGAGCAGGCCGGACTTCAGCCGGTCGGCGAGAGCATCCGGGGCAAGCAGCGTCACGGGTGGGTCCTCGGGTCCGGCGGGTCCGCTCCGGGGGCGCTACGGCGCACCGGGTGGCGGCGGTCGGCATCACGGTAGGAAGGCGGATGGATGCGTGTCCAAGAGCGATTGCGTATCGCTCGATGCCCTCAGAACATGGTCAGGCCGACACCGTCACCCGGTGGTTCGCCGTTCGAGGACCTCCAGCACCCGCCGGAGCGCCGGGTTCTTGGCCTGCTTCGCCCACAGCAGGTGCAGCTCCACCGGCTCGGGCACCGCCGTCTCCAGCCGCACGAACCCGACGCCGTCGATAGGCAACCGGGCGGCCGAGCCGGGGACGAAGGCGATGCCGCGACGGGCCGCCACGAGCCACAGCATCGTGAGCACCTGACCCACCACGTGCACGGCGTTCTCCGAGGCAACCGGGACGACGCCCACCACGAGGTCGTAGAAGTACCGGGCCCGGGTCGGCGAGTGCATGACCACCGGCTCGGTGGCGAGGTCGGCGGCGGTGGCCGGTCGTCCGAGCTCCAGCAGCCGGTGGCCGACGGGGGCGGCCACGAGCATCGGCTCGCGGTGCAGCAGGCGGGACTGGAAGGTCTCGGCGTCGAACGGCGGGCGGGCCAGGCCGAGGTCGATCTCCTCGTCGAGCAGCGCGGCCACCTGCTCGCGCGTCACCATCTCGGCCAGGTCGACGTCGACGTCGGGCAGCTCGCGCGCCAGTTCGTTGAGCAGACCGCCCAGGACGCCGTAGGTCGAGGCGGCCGTGAACCCGATCCGGACGACGCCACTGGACCCCGACGACACCCGGCGGGCCAGCTCGGGCGCCGAGTCCGCCAGCGCCAGCAGGCGCCGCGCCTCGGCCAGGAACACCTGCCCCGCCGCCGTCAGGGCGACTCGCCGGTTGTCGCGCTCCAGCAGCTGTGCGCCGACCGCGCGCTCAAGCTTCTGGATCTGCCGGCTCAGCGGAGGCTGCGTCATCGCGAGCCGGGCCGCGGCCCGGCCGAAGTGCAGCTCGTCAGCGACGGTCACGAAGCCGCGGAGCTGCTCCAACGTGAAGCCCATGCACGCAAGGTATCGATCCTCGGGGCTTCTCTGCAGCACTGGAATGGAGCACGCCGTCGCCGGGGCTCTCCACGGTTTCCTCACCCGGGCTCTCGGGGACACTGCTCCTCGTCCCCCGCCCGTCCCGCCAAGGAGCCCGCATGACCGTCCTCGTCGGATTCGTCCCCACCCCGGAGGGGCGCGCTGCGCTCGACGCAGGGATCGCCGAGGCGGCCCGCCGCGGCGAGGGAGTGCTGGTGCTCAACTCCGCGCGCGGCGGCGCCCCGGTCAGTGTGGAGGTCGCCGACGAGGACACCGTCCGCGACATCACCGAGCGGGCCGAACGCGCCGGTGTCGCACTCGAGCTCCGGCAGGGGATGCGCGACGGCGAGGCGGCCGACGAGGTGCTGCGCGTGGCGCGGGAGGTGGACGCGTCGGTGATCGTGATCGGGCTGCGCAAGCGCTCCCCCGTCGGCAAGCTGCTCATGGGCAGCAGCGCGCAGCGGATCCTCCTCGACGCCGACCGTCCGGTCCTCGCCGTCAAGCCGTGAGCCGCTCCGCGACCGTCAGATCCCGAGGACCGCGCGGGCGATGAGGAAGTAGACGATCAGGCCGGTCGCGTCCACGAACGTGGTGATGAACGGCGCGCTGACGACTGCCGGGTCCACCCCCACCCGCCGGGCGAGCATCGGCGTCAGGGCCCCGGCGGTGGTGGCGAGCGTGCAGACCACCAGCAGCGCGGAGCACAGCACCACGGCGATCTCCACCCCCACCAGCCAGGCGGCCGGCGCGAAGCCCACGAGCCCGAGCAGCGCCCCCAGCAGCGCGCCGGTGGCCATCTCGCGACCCACCACGCGCGGCAGGTCGCCGAACCGCACGTCGCCGACGGCCATGGCCCGGATGACCGTGGTCGCCGCCTGGGCACCGGTGTTCCCCCCGGTGCCGATCAGCAGCGGGACGAACAGCGCCAGCGCCACCACCTCGGCGAGGACGTCCTCGAAGTAGTCGAGCACGTTGACCGTCAGCGTGGCCGCGGCGATGAGCACCAGCAGCCAGCCCACCCGGCTGCGCGCCAGGCCCACGACGCCCGCCGTGAGGTAGGGCCGGTCGAGCGGTTCGGCACCGCCGGCACGGGCGATGTCCTCGCTCTCCTCCGCCTCGAGCACGCGCATGGCGTCGTCGACGGTGAAGAGCCCGACCAGCCGGCCCTCCCGGTCGACCACCGGCACCGCGACCAGCCCGTGGTCGCGCAGCACCCGCGCGGCCACCTCCTGGTCGTCCTCGGTGCGCACCACCACGGGCTCGCTCATCACGTCGTCGACCCGCGCGTCGGGGTCGCTGACGAACAGCCGGCGCAGGGACACCACCCCGACGACGCACCGTCCCGCCCCGATCACCGGCAGGGTGTAGATCGTCTCGGCGTGCGGCTCCTCGCTGCGGGCGATCGCCAGCGCATCGGCGACCGTGCTGCCCACCGGGACGGAGACCACCTCGGGGGTCATGCGCCGGCCCGCGGACTCCTGTGGGTACCCGAGCAGCTCCGTGGTCATGGCGCTCTCCCGGGCATCGAGCCCGGAGAGCAGCCGCGCGGCGACGGTGGCCGGCAGCTCGTCGAAGAGGTTCGCCCGGTCGTCGGGGTCCAGCCCCGTGATCAGCTCCCGGGTCGACTCCTCCCGCAGCGTGTCCAGCAGTTCCCGCTGGAGCGCGGGGTCGAGGTCCTCGAACACCGCCAGGGAGCGGTCCTTGGGCAACAGGCGGAACACCACCGCCCGCGTCGTGGGATCGACCCGTTCCAGCTCGTCGACCGTGCTGGGGACGTCCAGCTCGGCGAGCACCTCGTGCAGCGCGCGCAGATCACCCGCCCGGGCGAGCTCGCCGAGATCGGCGGTGGTGTCCATGGCCCCTGTCTACCGGCCCCGGCCGGGGTCCTGCCCCTCAGGAGCCGACGGGCACCGGTAGCGCGGCGCGGCGCGGCGCGGCGCGGCGACGATCACACCCACCTGCCCGCCCGGGCGGGGTCCTGGCGTGCCAGGCTCGTCGGCGATGACCGCATGACCGCGTGGGAGATGGTGGCCGTCGCGGTGGCGGGCGTCGCGGCCGGTGGCATCAACGCCGTCATCGGTTCCGGGACGCTGGTCTCCTTCCCGGTGCTCGTCGGGGTGGGCATCCCCCCGGTCCCGGCCACGATCAGCAACTCGCTGGGCCTGATCGCCGGCAACCTGACCGGCTCGATCGGCTACCGGCGTGAGCTGCGCGGGCAGTGGCCCCTGCTGCTGCGGCTGATCCCCGCCTCCGTCCTCGGCGGGCTCACCGGCGCCTTCCTCCTGCTGCACCTGCCCGCCGCGACGTTCGAGGCGGTGGTGCCGGTGCTGATCGCGCTCGCCGTCGTCCTGGTGGCCGCGCACCCGCTGGTCCGGCGCCGGCTGGCCCGGCGGGGGGCGGACGAGCGACGCACTCCCCGCATCGGCCCGGGACGGCACGCGGCCCTCGTCGGCACCGCCTACCTGACCGGCACCTACGGCGGCTACTTCGCCGCCAGCCAGGGCGTGATCCAGATCGGCGTCTTCGGCCTTCTGCTGCGGGAGCCCCTGCAGCGGCTCAACGCGATCAAGAACGTGCTGACCCTGACGGTGAACTCGGTGGCGGCCGGCGCCTACGTGGTGGTCGCCACCGACCGGGTGGTCTGGTCGGCGGCCGGGCTGCTGGCCGTCGGCTCGCTGGCCGGCGGGCACGTCGGCGCCCGCTACGGACGGCGACTGCCCGAGCCGGTGCTGCGGACGGCGATCGTCGTCCTGGGCGTGGTGGCGATCGGGGTGCTCGTCTCCCGGTGAGCGTCCTCGAATTCCTCTTCCTCGTGGCCGCCGGCGTGGGGGCCGGGCTGACCGGCAGCATCGCCGGGCTCGCCTCGCTGGTGAGCTACCCCGCGCTGCTGGCCACCGGCCTCTCTCCGGTCGCCGCCAATGTCACCAACACCGTGGCGCTCGTGCTGAACAGCGCCGGGTCGGTCAGCGCCTCCGGGCCGGAGCTGCGCGGCCAGGGACGACGGGTGGGGCGGCTGGCCGTGGGGGCGGTGCTGGGCGGCGCCGCCGGCGCCACGCTGCTCCTGCTCACCCCGTCCGCGGCGTTCGAGCGGATCGTCCCCTGGCTGGTCGCCGGGGCGTCCCTCGTCCTCGTCCTGCAGCGCTCGCCGCGCGAGCTCGCCGTCGAGGGGATGGCCGCGCAGGCGGCGACCCCCGACCCGCGGTGGCTGCCCGTGGCCACCTTCGCCGTCGCCGTGTACGGCGGGTACTTCGGCGCCGCCGCCGGCGTCATGCTGCTCGCGCTGTTCCTCCTCGGCACCGGCGAGGGGCTGGCCCGCAGCAACGCGCTGAAGAACGTCATGCTCGGCATGGCCAACGCGGTGGCCGCCGTCGCGTTCGTGGTGCTGGCCCCGGTCGCCTGGACCGCGGCGCTGCCGCTGGCCCTCGGGCTGTTCGCCGGCGGGCGCCTGGGGCCGCGCGTCGTGCGCCGGGCACCGCAGACGCTGCTGCGCCGGCTCATCGCGTTGGCCGGCCTGGGGCTCGCCGTCCACCTGGGCGTCCAGGCCTACCTCTGAACGAGCCCCGCGCCCGGCGGGTGCAGCCCGGTCGTGGTCAGGCCGCGCCATGACCACGACCGGCGCCCGCCGGCTCGGTCAGCCGGCGACGTAGGCCGAGAGGAACAGCACGAACGCGCTGACCAGCAGCAGCAGCCGGGCGGGCGTCAGCCCGTTCACCAGCCCCGCCGTCGCCTCCACCCACTGCGGCCGCACCCCGGCCTCCCGGGAGCGCTGGCGCACGATCCGCACCTCGTCGGCGAGCAGGACGCCGGCGGCGCCGAGCAGGCCGAGGCCGACGACGGCGAACGCCAGCGCCAGCCGGTCGTCGAAGGCGTCCGCCGAGCCGGCGAGCAGCAGCACGACGACCAGGCCGAGGAACAGTCCGAGCAGGCCGCCGGCGACCGGGGCCCAGGGGCCCATGACGGTCATCGGGCCGCGCCGTGGCTTGCGGGGGGCCGGTCGCACGCTCACCGGTGCGGTGGCGTGCCCGACCGTGGGCGTGCCTCCCGGGTCGTCGACCGGTGTCGGGTCGGGCAGCGGCGGGACGGGCCCGGCGGCTCCCGCTGCGGTGGCACCGGCGCCGGCGCCGTCGGCGCTCGGCTCGGGCAGGGACATGGTCTGGTCTCGTTCGCTCATCGCACTCACCTCACGGGCCACGCTAGGCACAGGTGCACCGCGAACGCCGCAGGACACCCCGCCGCCGCGGCGTGGGTCATCCCTCACCCTCCCCGGGCACGGGAACGCAGGTCAGCGCGTGACCGGCCGGGTGCAGTCGGCCACCGCCGCGCTCAGAGCAGCCGGCGGCTCCCCTGCCGCACCACCCGCAGCCAGCGGTGCCCGTAGCCGTCCAGCGCCAGCTCCACCGCGCCGTCGTCGGCCACCGGGGTGGCACCCTCCTGCAACAGGTCGTGCAGCCCCGCACCGCCGAGGTCGGGCAACCGCAGCGGGACCGTGCACGGCTCGGCGCCCAGGTTGTGGACGGCGATCAGCGCCCCGTCGTCCCAGGCGCAGCGGTGCGCCAGCACGGCCGCGTGCGGCTGGTCCAGCAGCTCGAAGCTCCCCCAGCCCAGCTCCGGCGACTCCCGGAACCGGCGGATCAGCAGCTTCATGAACGACAGCAGCGAATCCGGGTCGCGTCGCTGGTCGGCGACGTTGACGAACTCGGGAGCGAACCCGCCGCGGACCACGGGTCCGGGCAGCCGGTCGGGCCCGGCCGTCGAGAAGCCGCCGTTGACCCCGTCGTCCCACTGCATCGGCGTCCGCACCGACTGCCGCCCGTCGGCGGAGAGCTCCTCCCCCATGCCGATCTCCTCCCCGTAGAAGAGCACCGGGGTGCCGGGCAGGGCGAACATGAGGCTGTAGACCAGCCGGATCCGGCGCGGGTCACCGGCCAGCATCGGCGGCAGCCGCCGGCGCAGCCCGCGGCCGTAGAGCTGCATCCGCGGGTCCGGGCCGAAGGCGGCGAAGACCTCCGCGCGCTCGTCCTCGGAGAGCTTGTCGAGGGTCAGCTCGTCGTGGTTGCGCACGAACGTGGCCCACTGGGTGTCCGAGGCGATCGACGGCCGCGACCGGAGGGCCTCGGTGAGCGGGCCGGCGTCACAGCGCGCCAGGGACAGGTACATCGCCTGCATGCCGACGAAGTCGAACTGCATGGTCAGCTCGTCGCCGTCCGGGCCGCCGAAGAACGTCACCTGCTCCTCGTAGGGCAGGTTCACCTCGCCGAGCAGGATCGCCGGCCCCGACCGCCGGGTGAGGAACCGGCGCAGCGCCCGCAGGTACTCGTGCGGCTGCGGCAGGTCGTCGGCGGCGGCGTGCTGGGTCTCCAGGAAGTACGGCACCGCGTCCACGCGGAACCCCGAGAGCCCCAGCTGGAGCCAGAAGCCCATGATCTTGGCGATCTCGTCCCGGACCCGCGGGTTGGTCACGTCCAGGTCGGGCTGCTCCTTGTAGAAGCGGTGCAGGTACCACTCCCCCGTCTCCTCCGAGAGCGTCCAGATGCTGTCCTCCTGGTCGGGGAAGACCACCTGGTCGCTGGTGTCCGGCGGCTCGTCCGCGCGCCACACGTAGAAGTCGCGGAACGGGGCGTCGGTGCTCCGGCGCGCCGACTCGAACCACGGGTGGTGGATGGAGGTGTGGTTCACCACCAGGTCGGCGATCACCCGGATGCCGCGGTCGTTCGCCGTCCGGATCACCTCGACCAGGTCACCGTGGGTGCCCAGCCGCGGGTCGACGCCGTAGAAGTCGGTGATGTCGTAGCCGTCGTCGCGCTCGGCGGTGGGGTAGAAGGGCATCAGCCACAGGCAGGTGACGCCGAGGTCGGCCAGGTGGTCGATCCGCTGGGCGAGGCCCGCGAAGTCGCCGCAGCCGTCGCCGTCCCAGTCCAGGTAGGTCTCGACGTCGAGGCAGTAGACGACGGCGTTCTTCCACCACAGGTCGCTGGTGTCGGTGATCCTCACCCCTGCACCGCCTCGACGGGGCCGGGGGCGGTGACCCCGAGCTGCGGCAGCACGTGCTCGCCGAACGCGTCCAGGAACGGCCGCTGCTCCTTGCCGACGTGGTGCAGGTACACCGCGTCGAAACCGAGCTCCAGGTACTCCTGCAGCCAGGCGGTGTGCTGCCCCAGGTCGCCCGACACCCGGACCGGCCCGATGACGTCGCCCGGCCGCACGTGCGCGCTGGCCTGCTCGAAGGCCTCCGGGCTGTCGAGGTCCCAGCACAGCGGCGGCGGGAAGACGTTGCTGCGCCACTGGTCGTGCGCGATCGCCAGGGCCCGGTCGGGGTCGGGGTCCCAGGACAGGTGCACCTGCAGGGCCAGCGTGCCGCGCCCGCCGGCATCGCGGTAGGCGGCCATCACCTCGCGCAGCTTGTCGGGCGGCTGGTTGATGGTCACCAGCCCATCGGCCCATGCCGCGCCGTTGCGTGCGGTGGCCACGCTGACGGCCGGGGCGATCAGCGCCGGAGACTGCTCGGGCAGCGTGTGGATCTTGGCCCGGTCGACGGTGACCAGCCCGTCGTGGCTGACCTCCTCCCCCGCGAGCAGCGCCCGGATGACCGCCACGCACTCCAGCAGCCGGGCGTCCCGCACCGACTTGCGCGGCCAGGCGTCGCCGGTGACGTGCTCGTTCATCGCCTCGCCGCTGCCCAGGGCGACCCAGAAGCGCCCCGGGAACATCGCGCCCAGGGTGGCGATCGCCTGGGCCACGATCACCGGGTGGTAGCGCTGCCCCGGCGCGTTCACGGCGCCGAACGGCAGCGACGTCGTCGCCATCGCCGCCCCCAGCCACGACCACGCGAACCCCGACTCGCCCTGCCGCGGGTTCCAGGGGGTGAGGTGGTCCGAGCACATCGCGGCGGTGAACCCGACCTCCTCGGCGTGCCGGACGGCGTCCAGCAACGCGGCGGGGTGCACCTGCTCGTGGGAGTTGTGGAACCCGATCACCGGCATGGCCCGATGCCTACCCGAGTCCCGACGGCGCGGCCACGTGGGACGCGTCGGGGTCGATCGCGAGCCGGCGCCGGACGAGAGCGGCGCCACGCCGGTCCGGACTGCGAGCCGGGGCGCACCCGGCGAGGATCGCGGGGTGACGACGAAGCCGACCACAGACGACTGGGGCATCGATGCGAGCTGGCTGGACGCGCTGGACGAGGAGCACCAGGTAGCCCAGGAGACGATCGAGCAGCTGCGCGCCGTCATCGGCGAGCCGCCGGCCGACCTGGAGGACCGGGCGCCGATCGTCGCCCGGCCCGGGGATGCGCTCGAGGTGGACGAGGCCGACGTCGTCTGCGAGGACGGCGAGGTCCGGCACATCGACGGCGAGCTGCCGGAGGACTTCCCGCTGGGCTACCACTGGCTGCAGTCCCCGGAGGGCCGCCGGCGCCGGCTGATCGTGTCGCCCGGACGCTGCTGGCTGCCCGAGGACCGCGCGTGGGGCTGGGCGGTGCAGCTGTACGCCGCCCGCGGCCGGGACAGCTGGGGCATCGGCGACCTCGGCGACCTGCGGGCCCTCCGGCAGATGGCCGACGAGCAGGGGGCAGGGTTCCTGCTGATCAACCCGCTGCACGCCGTCGCCCCCATCGCGCAGCAGGAAGCCAGCCCCTACCTGCCGGCCACCCGCCGGTTCCGCAACCCGATCTACCTGCGGGTGGACGAGGTGCCCGGGGCCGACGCGGTCGACCTCGAGGCCGACGCCGGCCGCGCGCTGTCCGAGGGGCCGCTGATCGACCGCGACGCGATCTGGGCGCGCAAGCGCGAGGTGCTCATGCGGATCTTCTTCGCCCACGGCGGCGGGGAGGCCTTCGCCCGCTGGCGGGAGGAGCGCGGGCGGACGCTGCAGGACTGGGCGACGTGGGCGGCGATCACCGAGGAGCACGGCGCCGACTGGCACGCCTGGCCCGAGGAGCTGCGGCGCCCGGACGGCCCGGCCGTCGCGGCCTACGCCGAGCGGCACGGCGCCGTCGTGGCCTTCCACGCCTGGCTGCAGTGGGCGCTGGAGCTGCAGTTCACCGCCGCCGCCGAGGGCATGACCGTCATCCAGGATCTGCCGATCGGCTTCGCCGGCGGCGGCGCGGACGCGTGGACGTGGCAGGAGGTGCTGGCCGACGGGGTCAGCGTCGGCGCGCCGCCGGACGCGTTCAACTCGGCCGGCCAGGACTGGGGCTCCCCGCCGCTGATCCCCTGGCGGCTCCGCGACGCCGACTACGAACCGTTCATCCAGTCGATCCGGGCCACCATGTCCGGTGCCGGTGGCCTGCGGATCGACCACGTCATGGGCCTGTTCCGGCTGTGGTGGGTGCCGGCCGACGGGAGCGCGGCGGACGGCGCCTACGTCCGCTATCCGGCCGAGGATCTGCTGAACATCGTCGCCCTCGAGAGCCACCGCGCCCAGGCGCTGGTGGTGGGTGAGGACCTCGGCACCGTCGAGGACGGGGTCCGCGAGGCGATGGCCGAGCACGGGGTGCTGTCCTACCGGCTGCTGTGGTTCGAGGACGACGCCCCCGCGGAATGGCCGGCCGAGGCCATGGCGGCGATCACCACCCACGACCTGCCCACCGTGGCGGGGCTGTGGACCGAGGCCGACGTCGACGAGCAGCGGGAGCACGGCACGGGCACCGAGGAGGAGCTGGAGCGCGGCCGGCAGTCGCTGCTGGCGCACCTCCCGGGGCTCTCCGACGACGCCACGGTCGAGCAGGCGGTGGAGCAGGCGCACGCACTGCTGGCGACGGCGCCGTCGTTGCTGCTGTCGGCGACGCTGGACGACGCCGTCGGGGAGCAGCGCCGGCCGAACATGCCCGGCGCCGACGACCGTCCCAACTGGTCGCTGCCGCTGCCCGTGCTCGTCGAGGACCTGCCGGGCCACCCCCTGCTGCAGACGGTCGCCCGGACCCTGCGAGCCGGTGTGGCGCCCGCCCACGCGGACTGAGCCACCAGGCCCGGGGCACCGACAGCCGGAGGCCGGCCCCTCATGGGGGCCGGCCTCCAGCCGTCGTGCAGGAACGGGGCCGGCCGACCTCGGCGGCCGGCCGGCCCCGGGCTCAGCCGCCGGCGCGGCTGCGGACCAGCTCGGTCACCTCGACCTGCACCGTGGCGGTCACGCCCGACCTGGGGGCCGTCGCGACGATCTCCCCCGCACCGGCCGGAACCCGCTGCGGGATGCGCACCAGCGCCGCGCCCGCCCCGTCGGCGTCGGTCCGCAGGGCGCCCAGGCGGGCACCACCCAGGGACAGGACGACCCGCTCGTGCGCCGCGAAGCCGGTGACCGACACCGTGACCCGGTCACGTGCGGTGACGGTGGTGTCCGACACGGTCACCTCTGCGGCGGGCGCACCCGGCTCCTCCGCCTCACCGAGGCTGACCCGGCCGGTGTAGTCCTCCGGGCTAAGCGGCGAGTTGTCCTCCAGGTACGCCTGGAAGGAGTCGAAGTCGATCAGACCCGTCCCCTCCGTGACGCCCTCGGCGAAGACGGTGAAGTTGTCACCGCCGGAGGCCAGGAAGCTGTTCGTCGCCACCCGGTAGGTCGCGCCGAGGTCGATCGGCTCACCGGAGATGCGGATGCTGTCGACGATGATCCGCGCACCAGCGGGCGCCTCCGGGTCGTAGGACCAGGTGAGCTCCTCCGACGTGCCCAGCGCCAGGAACGGCCGGGAGGCACCGGCGGGCTGCCACTGCTGCTCGAGTACCTGCACCAGCTGGGCACCGGTCAGCGAGACGACGACCAGGTCGTTGGCGAACGGCGTGACCGCGTTGGCCTCGGCCAGGGTGATCTCACCGTCCTCCTCGTACAGCAGGTCGGCCCGCAGGCCACCCGGGTTCACCAGGCCGAGGTCGGCCGGCTCGATCGCGCTGAGCTCGGTCCCGTAGACGTAGGTATCGGCCACCAGCCCGCCGAGGGCCGAGTACGACCCGCGGTCCTCGGTCCCGTCGTCGGTGAAGGCCCGGGTGATGTCGCCCGTCACCTGCCCGACCACCTGGCTACCCACCTCGTCGGCGTATGCCTCCGCCGCCGCCACGATCTCGGCGACCTCGGCGACGCTCGGGTACGCGGCGACGAGCTCCTCGGCCGGCCGCTCGGTGAGCGGCAGGTTCTCGACCGTGAAGGCGGTGACCTCGTCGGTCGACTCCTCGTAGGTCAGCGCGATGCGCCCGAGCGCGTCCCCGTAGGACCCGGTCTGGATCACCGGTCGGGTGCCCTCGCCGCCGGGGACCGGCGCCTCCCACGCGTAGCTCTGGTGGGTGTGACCGGTGAAGATCGCGTCCACCTCGGCGTCGACGCCGGTGACGATCGCGGCGAACGCGGTGTCGGCGGCGAGCTGCTCCTCCAGGGAGTCGCTGCCCGGAGCGCCCTCGTGGGCCACCAGGACGAGCACGTCCGCCTCGTCCCCGGACCCGTCGGTGAGCTCCTCGGCGACGCGGTTGGTCGCCTCGACCGGGTCACCGAAGGTGATGCCCTCGATACCCGCCGGCGAGACCAGCGAGCGGGTCTCCTCGGTGACGACACCGATCACACCGACCGTCACGCCGTCGGCGTCGAGCAGCGCGTACTCCGGCAGCGCCGGGGCCCCGTCCTCGCCGTAGACGTTGGCGCCGAGGTAGGGGAAGCCGGCCAGGCCGCTCTCCCCGTCGACGCCGACCCGGCCGGTCAGGTCGTCGAACCCGCGGTCGAACTCGTGGTTGCCGACCGCCGAGGCCTGCAGCCCCATCTCGTTCAGCACCTCGAGGGTCGGCACGTCCTGCTGGACGGAGGAGACGAACGGCGAGGCGCCGATGTTGTCACCGGAGGACAGCAGCAGCGTCGCGTCGACGTCCTCCCGGGCCCGCTGCTCCTCGATCGTGCCCGCGAGAGCGACCGCCTCGCCCAGCCGGCCGTGGAAGTCGTTGATCCCCAGCAGCTGCAGCTCCGTGACGCCGTCCTCGTCGCCACCCCCGGCGGTCTGCCCCGGGTAGGAGATCGGGAACAGCGACTGGTAGCCCTGCCCGTCCACGTTCTTGTAGACGCGGATCGTGGCGGTGCCCGCCGGCAGCTCGGCCAGCTGCGTGTTTACGGTGAAGTACGCCGCGGCGCCGGGAGCCACCGTCTGCGCCTCCGACTGGCCGTAGTCGGTGAGCAGCCGCGCCTGCACCGGCACGCTGTCGGTGTTCCGGAAGTGACCGGCGATGTAGGCGACCTGGTCCTGCGGGTGCACCCAGCTGTTGCCACTGGCCTCCCCGGTCGGGTCGCCGACCCCCGGTCCGGGCTCGCCCGGACCGCCCAGGTCGAGCCCGACCAGGATCGGGTCGTGGTCGCTGGACCGGAACTCGTCCGCCGCGTAGAGCGCAGGCGCGCCGTCGTACTGGTAGGCGAACGACTCCACCGAGTTGATGTTCCAGTGAGCGACGTCGGTCACCTTGGCCGTCAGGCTGTCGGTGGCCATGGCGTGGTCCAGCGAGCCGGACATGTCGTCGAAGACGTAGCTGTAGCGGCCCTCGTCGAACTGGGTGCCCAGGTCGGTCAGCCCGGCCTCCCGGAGCACCTGGATCGGGTCCTCCTGGGAGTAGGCGTTGAGGTCACCGAGCACCATCACGTCGTCGTCGCCGGTGGTCTCCCGCACGCTCTCGACGAAGCCGGCCAGCGCCTCCGCCTGGCCGATGCGGTCCGGGTTCGAGGCACCCTGCCCGTCGCCCTGGTCCGCATTGGCCCCCTCCCCGCTGCCCTTGGACTTGAAGTGGTTGGCGATGACGGTGAACGCGTCGCCCTCGGCCTCGAACGTCTGCGCGAGGGGCTCGCGGGCGTTGTCGAAGTTCTCCTCGTCGACCAGCCCGACCGGCTCGCCCACCGGCGACACGGAGGCGGGCTGGTAGATGATCGCGTTGCGGATGACGTCGCGATCGACGGCCAGGAGCTCGTCCGGGAACGCCGTGAACGCCCACTTGTCGGTGCCGGCGTCCTCGTTCAGCCGGGACACCAGGTCGGCGACCGCCTGGTCCGGCGTGCCGTCGCCGTAGCCGGTGGAGGCGGTGTCCTCGATCTCCATGAGGGCCAGGACGTCCGCGTCCATCTCGTTGATGGCGGCGACGATCTTGGCGGCCTGCAGCTCGAAGGCCTCGGCGGTCTCGGCGCCGCGAGCGGTGCTGCTGTCGCCGAAGGTCAGGAAGTAGTTCAGCACGTTGAAGGCGCCGACCTGGATGTCACCGCCGACCTCGTCGGGCGACTCCGGCCGGGTGTTCTGCGGGGCGAAGACCCCTTCGGCCGTTCCGTCGGCCGGGAACAGCCGCCAGTAGTCGAAGCCGTAGCCCAGGACCAGCGGCTCGGTGAACTGGACCGGGTCGCCCACCCGCACGGGGGTCTCCGGCGTCAGGTAGGGCGCCGTCTCGGGCGTGACCCGCCCGCCGACGGCGTCGTCGAGCACGATGCGGCGCAGCGCGTTCTCCTCGGCGATCGCCTCGGCCGCCTCACCGGGGCGCGCGAGCTCCGTCGGCTGCACCAGCAGACCGCCCTCGGACAGGGTCAGGTCACCGAAGCGGGTGAGGTCGTAGACCTCGCTGACCGTGAGCTGGTCGACCGGCTCGACGAGCATCCCCTCGAGGCGCTCGCGGGCGGCCTCGTCGGCGGGCAGGTCGAGCGGCGCCGCCGGCGGCAGGTCCGCGGCGGTCCCCTCGGCACACACCTCGGCGGTGTTGCCGTCGCCGATCTGGGTCTGCGCGAAGTACTCCTCCGCCGGGCCGGTCACGGCGACGGTGTCGCCGAGGTCGACCTCCAGCGGGCTGAACACGAAGATGCCGTCGGACGTGGCGTCGTCCCCGTCCCCGTCGGCGTCCTGCAGGAAGAAGCCGGACATGCCCGGCAGGTCGCCGACGACGACGCCCCGCACGGTGACCTGCTGGCCGGCGAGCGGGGTGGCGTCCCCCTCGCCCTGCACGGCGCCGATCTCGTGCGTGGGCGTGACCCCGCAGGCGTCGCCAGGCTCCTCGGGCTCCTCCGGCCCGGCACCGTTGACGACCCCGCGGGTGGACGGGGACGGGCCCGTCCACTCGTCCGTGTCGAGGTTCCGGGAGAGCGACCACCCGGCCGGCGTGCTGCTGCCCTCCGCCACTCCGATGTCGCTGCTCACCATCCCGGCGGCCGGACCGGAGGTGGCGACGAAGCTCCCCTCGTAGGAGAGGAACTCGACGACGGTGCTCCCGTCGAGGAGGGCCAGGCCGTCCGGCGCGCCGTTCTGCAGCCCCGGCGCGTCGACGGCCACCACGGCGGGGGCGTCCGCGGGCGCGGTCACGTCCCCGAGGTCGATGGTCCCGTACGGGGCGCGGTCGTTGCCGTTGTAGAGCACGACCGAGAGGTCCGCGGAGCTCCCGCCGGGAGGCAGGTGGATCTCGACGAACTCGCCGGTGTCAGCGCCGTCGTTGTCGTAGTGGATCTCGGAGATGACGGGGGCCGTGGGCGCCGCGTGGGCGACGGCGGGCATGCCGACGACCGCGACGGACGCGGCGGCGGTACCGAGGCAGGCACGGCGGGCGATCGCACCGGCGGTGCGTCGCTGCGGTGGAGTGCCGGCTGGATCAGGCACGCAGGTTCCTTCCAGAGTGCGGGTGGACGCCGGAACCGTAGGAAGCGGTTGTGACCACTCGGTGACGAACGGGTGACGTCGGCGCCGACGCGATCGACCCCCCGGGCGCCGTAACTACCCGGTGTCATCGGAGATATGCGCACTGCAATGGGATGGGCGCCACGACCGAGGTCGCATACGCCCTCCGGGACAGGTCGGACCACCACCGGATCCGGTGACGCTCGCCACTCCCCACTGGCACGAACTGTTCACCCGGAATCGCCGGCACCACCCGGCGCGGCCCGTCGAACGCATGTTCGACCGACGTGCGAGACTGCTGCCATGGCCGGCGGCATGCACCCAGGCCGCTCCGGGCGTTCGCTCAGCGACCGGGCGGCCCGTTCCGGTGCACTGGCCCAGGGGGCCGCGGCACCTCGGCCCGCCCGTGCGGGCGCCCCCCGGCTGGACGGGCAGGCGGAGGCCGGCCGGCACTGCTGGGTGCACGACCCCCCGGAGGCGCCCGGCACGTGGCCGGGGCTGCTGGTGGAGTGGCAGCAGCGTGCCGGCGCCTGGCACGGCCGGGTGACCTACGCCGTTGCCGGTCCGCACGGGCCCGCACTGGTCGAGGCGTGGCTGCCGGCCGCCCGACTCGAGCCGCGGTGAGCTCCGTCCCGGTTAGCGGCCGCGGGTGGGGGCTATGGCTCCTGCCGACCGCATCCCGACAGACCGGAGGACGTCACGATGACCGATCCCCATGACCGCCCCACCCTCGACGACGTCATCACGCCGGAGGAGCACCCGACCCGGGACCGCACGCAACACGCGAAGGACCCGCACCCGGCCGACGAGGTGCTGGAGTACCGCACCGAGAAAGAGCGGCAGGCCGTCGGCTCCGACGACGCCGACCCCGCGGGCGCCGACGTCCACTCGGCCACCGACTGACCGAGCGGTCGGCCCGGCCGGCGACGCCGGCGCGGCTGCGCGCCGGCGCCGTCGCCTGCTGGCTGCTCAAGAGCACCCGGCCGCCGGCGTCCGTCGACGCGGCCTGGCTGCCCGGTACCACCCGCGACCTGGCGCGCTGCGTGCGCCGGAGCTACCGCCTCGACCTCGTCGCGGCCGGGCAGCCGGTGGTCCTGTGGGTGAGCGGGCGCGCCGCGGCCGGCGTCCACGCCGTCGGCCGGGTCACCGCCCCGGTCCACGAGACCGCGGACGGGCCGGTGCTGCCGGTCCGCCTGCTCCGCCTCGACACGCCGGTGGACCGCGCCGGGCTGCGGGCCGATCCGGCCTTCGCGGACGCCGAGGTGCTGCGCATGCCCGCCGGCAGCAACCCGTCGTGGCTGTCGAGCGCGCAGCTGTCCGCCGTCCTCGACCGGGTTCCCCGCGACCAGCTGGGATCATGGCTGCCGTGACTGCCCACCGCCTCCGCTGGGGCGCCCTCGCGTGGGTGCTGACCCTGCAGTTCTTCCTGGCGGAGGCGGTGGCCCAGGCCCGCTACGCCGGGCCCTACTCCCGCACGGACGACGTGATCAGCGCCCTGGGCGCCGCCGACTCCGCCGGCCGGCAGCTGATGAACGCCTCGTTCGTCGTGCAGGCCGCCCTCATCCTGGGCGGGGCCCTGCTGCTGCTTCCCGCGCTGCGTGGCGGGGCCGCCCGTGCGATGGCCGTGCTGCTCGGCGCCTCCGCCGCCGGTGTGCTGCTCGTGGGCGTCTTCCCCACCGACGGCAACGGCACGCTGCACGCGCTCGGGGCGGTCCTGCACCTGGTCGGCGGCGCCCTCGGGCTGATCGCCCTGGCCTACGCCGTGCGCCCCCTGTCGGAGGCACTCGGCACGACCGTGGTGCTGCTGGGCATCCTGGCCACCGCCGCGACCGCCTTCTTCCTGACCGGTGTCACCCGGTACCTCGGGGAAGGGGGCGTCGAGCGCGCCGCGGCGTACCCGCTGCCGATCGCCCTGGCGCTCACCGGGCTGGGGCTGTGGTGGCTCGACCGGCGCGGCGACGTCGCGCCCGCGGAGTCGTCCCTGCATGCGGCACGGGCGCAGGAGCAGGCGCGGCGGGCGGAGCAGGCGCGGGCACGCGACGAGGCCCTGGAGGCCGCCGCCGGCCGCGACCAGCGGACCGGCGCGACGAGCGGCGCCGACGGGGAGACGTCCGGCGACGGGGAGACGTCCGGCGACGGGGAGGACGCCGACCCGGAGGACCCGTGGGCGCCTCCCCACCGGCGCGGCTGAGCGGCCGGGGTTCAGCCGGCCGGCTCGAACCAGACGAACCGCCACGGCTGCGTGTTGTGGATCGACGGCGCCCGCGTGGCAGCCGCCACCACCTGCGCCTAGTCCTGCTCCTCCACCACGAACCCTCCCGGCCGGTCTCCACGGAGGACCACCGGCGGTGGCCCCGGTGCGTGCCTACCCCATGGCCGCAGCCGTCCGCACACCCGGTCGTCGATCGGTCCGCCTACCGCTGACCGGCCGCTCCGGCCGGTGCCGGCGGAGCGCCGGCCGCGGGGACCAGCGCGGGCCGGGTCCGCCGCCGGGACACCGCCACGCCGGCCAGGCACACCGCACCGCCGGCCACCGCCAGCAGCGGGGGCGCCTCCCCCAGCAGCAGCCAGCTGAGCAGGACGACCAGCGGGGGCACCAGGTACGTGGTGACCCCGAGGCGACCGGCGTCCATCCGCGACAGCGCGTAGGCCCAGGTGCTGAAGGCCAGCGCCGTCGGGACGACACCGAGGTACACCATCCCGGCGACCGAGCCCGCGGGCGCGCGGCCGACATCGGTCACCAGGGCGCCGGCCCAGGGCAGGCAGGCGACCGCGCCGATCGCGCACGCCGTGAACGTGACCTGCAGCCCGGGCAGCCGCCGCAGCAGCGGCTTCTGGGCCACCACGCCCACCGCGTAGGTGACCGCCGCGACCACGCACAGCGCGACGCCGACCAGATCGGCGTCCGCGCCGCGGGTCCCGACGCCGATCAGCACCACGCCACCGAAGGCGACGGTGATGCCGACGACCAGCCAGCGCGGGAAGCCCTCCCCGAGCCAGAAGCCGGCGAGCACGGCGATGAGGATCGGCCCGATGTTGACCAGCATCGCCGTCGTGCCAGCGTCCAGGTGCCGCTCCGCGGCGTTCAGCGCCAGGTTGTAGACGGCGAACCAGCCGATCCCGCAGACGGCCAGCAACCGCCACTCACCGGGCGTGGGGCGCACCCAGCCGCGGCGGGCGACGAGCAGGCCCAGCACGATCCCGCCGATCAGCAGCCGGCCGAGGGCCAGCGCGCCGGGCGACAGGTCCTGGCCGACCGCGCGGATGCCCACGAAGGCCGATGCCCAGGCGAGCACGGTGACGACGACGGCGAGCAGCGTTCGCCCGTCCGGAGCAGCGGGAGTGGTCACGTCCGCAGAACCTAGGGCCGGCTGCCGACCCGATCCGGCGGTTTCCGGCCGCGGCACGTGACTGGCACCCGGCCGCCGGGAACTGGCAGGAACGCTGCGGTCCTCAGCCCCGCAGGTGCTCGGCCCACGTGCGCCGGCCACGCGCACCGCGGGTGGGCAGCGCCGCGCCGTCGCGCAGCGCCGTGCCGAGCCGGCCCGGAACGGGGGTCGCGATGACCCGCGCCCCCGGAGCGCGCACCTCTGCCCAGGTCCGCGCGAGGTCGGCCACCGAGTGCTCCTCGGGTCCGCCGAGCTCCACCACGCCGCCGGACGGCGGGGCGCTCACGCGCTCCACCAGGTGCGCCGCGGCGTCGGTGACGTCCACCGGCTGCACCCGCCAGCCCATGGGCACCGGCAGCAGCGGCCCGCGGCGCGCCGTGCCCAGCAGTTCGTCGACGAAGCCGTGGAACTGGGTGATGCGGACCAGCGTGACCGGCAGGCCCGAGGCCAGCAGCACCTGTTCGGCGGCGTACTTGGCCCGGTAGTAGCTCAGGGGAACCCGGTCCACCCCGACGATGGAGACGTACACGAGGTGCGGCGGCCGGGACCGGTCGACCGCCTCGACCAGCCGTCGGGTGCCGGCGACGTCGACCTCCCAGGGGTCGCCCCGGGGGGCGCTCGCCGCGTGCACCACCACCTCCGCCCGCGCCACCGCGTGCGCCAGGTCCCGCCCGGTGGCGAGGTCACCCCGCACCCCTCCCGGCCCGGCGCCCCGGCGCGACATCTGCCGCACCTGGTGCCCGGCGTCCCGCAGCTGCGGCACCAGGTGCCGCCCCAGGCGGCCCGTGCCGCCGGTGACCAGTACGTCCACGGGTGCAGTCTCCCCGGAGGCGCCACGTCTGCGCACGGAGCGGCCGACATCTCAGATACGAGATATCGTGTCCCGGTGACGCTCACCGACCTGCCTGCCGACGAAGCGATGCGGCGCATCGGGGCGCTCGTCCGCGACGCCCGCCGCCACCGGGGCCTCACCCAGCAACAGCTGGCCGAACGGCTGGGCACCAGCCAGAGCGCGGTCGCCCGCATCGAGCAGGGCAGCCAGAACCTCACGCTGGAGTTCCTGGGCCGCCTCTCCGCCGCGCTCGACAGCGAGCTCATCCGGCTGGGTCCCGCCGGGCCGGCGCACCTGCGGGTGACCGGTGGGCGCCCCCTCCGCGGCCGGGTGGCGGTGAAGTCCTCCAAGAACGCCGCCGTCGCCCTGCTCTGCGCGGCGCTGCTGAACCGGGGGCGCACGACCCTGCGCAACGTGTCCCGCATCGTGGAGGTCGAGCGCATCCTCGACGTGCTGCGGTCCATCGGCGTCTCCGCGACCTGGGACGAGCACGGGCACGACCTCACCCTCGTCGTCCCCGACGAGCTCGACCTCGACGGCATCGACGCCGACGCGGCCCGGCGGACCCGCAGCATCATCATGTTCCTGGGCCCGCTGCTGCACCGGGCCGGCGCGTTCCGGCTGCCCTACGCCGGCGGCTGCGACCTGGGGACGCGGACCGTGCAGCCGCACATGATCGCCCTCCGGCCGTTCGGGCTGGCCGTCGAGGCGCACGCCGGTGAGTACCAGGCCACGGTGGAGGGACCGGCCGCCGCGGATCGGACGATCGTGCTCACCGAGCGGGGGGACACCGTCACCGAGAACGCGCTCCTGGCCGCGGCCCGCACCGACGGCACCACCACCATCCGCAACGCGAGCTCCAACTACATGGTCCAGGACCTGTGCCTGTACCTGCAGCTGCTCGGCGTCGAGGTGACGGGCCTGGGGACGACGACGCTGGTGGTGCGCGGACGCCCCGTGCTCGACGCCGACGTCGACTACACGATCAGCGAGGACCCGGTGGAGGCGATGAGCCTGCTGACCGCCGGGATCGTCACGGGCTCGGAGCTGACCGTCACCCGGGCCCCGGTGGACTTCCTCGAGGTGGAGCTCGCGGTGCTCGCCGAGATGGGGCTGCGCTACGAGCTCTCCGCCGAGTACCTCGCCGACAACGGGCACACCCGGCTGGCCGACATCACCATCCACCCGTCGGAGCTGCGGGCGCCGCTGGACAAGGTGCACCCGATGCCGTTCCCGGGGCTCAACATCGACAACCTGCCGTTCTTCGCGGTGATCGCCGCCCAGGCGCAGGGGTCGACGCTGATCCACGACTGGGTCTACGACAACCGGGCGATCCACCTCTCCGACCTCACCCGGCTCGGCGCCGACGTCCGCCTGCTGGACCCGCACCGGGTGCTGGTCACCGGCCCGACCCGCTGGCGGGCCGCGGAGGTCGTCTGCCCGCCCGCGCTGCGCCCGGCGGTCTGCATACTGCTGGCGATGCTGGCGGCCAAGGGCACGTCGGTGCTGCGCAACGTCGACATCATCGCCCGCGGGTACGAGCAGCTCTACGAGCGGCTGGTCGAGATGGGCGCCGACATCGAGGTCTTCCGCGACTAACGGCCCCGTCCAGGGCACCGCCGCGAGCCTGCGAGCGGTGGGGAGGACGGGGTCCTTTCTCACCTCTCCTGGTCGGTGGGGCGGACGAGCACTTCGTTGACCGCGACGTGCGGCGGCTGGGTCACCAGGTAGAGGACGGCGCGGGCGATGTCCTCGGCGTGCAGCGCCCGCATGCTCGAGTACATCTGCACCGAGGCGGCCTTCGCCGCGGGCTGGGTGATGTGGTCGGTGAGCTCGGTGCTGACCGCGCCGGGCTCGACCAGGCCGATCCGCACCCCGCGGCCGGTGACCTCCTGGCGCAGCGACTCGCTGAAGGCGTTCACCGCCCACTTGCTGGCGTTGTACACCCCGGCGCCCTTGCGGGCCTGCCGCCCGGCGACGCTGGAGATGTTCACGATGTCGCCCGACCCCTGCTCGAGCATCCCGTCGAGGGCCGCGTGGGTCATGTAGAGCACCCCCATGACGTTGGTGTCGATCATCCGGCGCCAGTCCTCGGTGTCGGCCCCGGCGATCGTGCCCAGGAGCATGACGCCGGCGTTGTTCACCAGGACGTCGAGGCCGCCCAGTTCCGACCGGGTGCGCGCGACGGCATCGGCGCACGCCCGCTCGTCGGTGACGTCCAGGGCCAGCGGCAGCACCGCCGTCCCGCCGCCGCGCAGCCGACCGGCGAGCGCCTCGACCCGGTCGCTCCGCCGCGCTCCGAGGGCGACGGCAGCCCCGGCCCCGGCCAGGGCGACCGCCGTGGCCTCGCCGATCCCCGAGGACGCCCCCGTCACGAGGGCCACCGTGCCGGCGAGGGGACGATCGACCTGGGTCATGCGGACATCCTTCCCACGCAGCACCCGGCGGCGCACGTCGGCCGCGCAGCGCGGTCCTCAGAGGAGGGCGTCGAACCCGTCGTCGAGCGGGCCGAGGCCGCCGTCCAGCGGCGGGCGCGCCGGCTGGTCCAGGCCGCGCATGCGGGCGGCGTGCAGCGCCAGCAGGAGGTTCAGCCGCAGCGTCGGGTCGGTGGTGAACGGCCCGAGCATCCGTTCCAGCTTCCCGATCCGGTAGCGCATCGTGTTGTAGTGGAAGTGCAGCCGCCGGGCGGACTCCGCGACGTTCAGGTTCGTCTCCAGCAGCACCCGCAGGGTCTCCCGGAGGTCGGCGGCATCGGCGTCGACGGCGTCGGCCAGCGGGCCGAGCACCTCGTCGACGTAGGAACGCAGCTCGGTGCTGTCGGGGATCAGCGACAGCAGCCGGAACACCCCGAGCTGGTCGAAGTGGACGACCGACGACGCGCCGTGGATCTCCTGCCCGACACCGAGCGCGCGCTGCGCCTGCCGGTGCACCTCGGCCAGCTCCGAGAGCGATCCGGCCGGCCGGCCGATGCCGGTGCCCAGCAACCGGCCCACCCGGCGCAGCCGCCCGTTGACCCGAGAGGTCACGGCGGAGACCAGGGCCGACAGCTCCTCCGGCGTGCGCCCGTCCAGGGGCAGCAGCGTCACGATCTCCGTGGCCAGCCCCGCGACGGCCGCGCCGGCCACCTCCGACTCCAACGCGGCGCGCCAGCCGTCGGCCAGCCGGTCCAGGACGTCGAGGGCGCGGGTGGGGTCGGCCGCCGCGTCGGCCACGGTCTCGGTGGCGGTCACCAGCACCGCGACCGGTCCGTCCAGCCGCCAGCCGAACGAGCGGGTGTAGGCCAGCGTCCGCTCGGTGTGGCCCACCGCGCCCCCCACCAGCCGGCGGACCAGGTCCCCCTGGAAACGCAGCTCCACCGAGTGGACCGCCTGCAGCCGGATCACCGACAGCGCGGCGATGACCGCGGCCCGCTCCAGCACGCCGCCGGCGCCCAGCATCATCGCGCCGGTCCGGTGGACGGCGACGAGCCAGCCGTGCCGCTGGTCGCCCGCCATGATCGGCGCCACCGCGTACTCGCCGATCCCGCCGGGCAGCTCGTGGTGCCCGGGCACGAGCAGGATGCCGTCGGCGGGTGAGAGGTCCGCGTTCAGGTCGGCCGGCGTGACCACCGTCTGGTCCGCGCGGACCCCGGAGAGCCGCAGCGACGGCGCCATGGCGGCCAGCTCGTCGTCGGCGGCGGCGTCGAGGAGCCACAGCCAGTCGCTGATCTCGGCGACGTCGTCGGCGGGGCCGGCGCTGGTGACGACCTCCCGGTCCGGGCCGAGGCCCAGCACCGCGGCGCCCTCGAGCATCACGGCGAGGCGCTGGGTCACCTCGGCCAGGCCGCCACCGGTGAGCGCCACCTCGGTGAACTCGTCGTCCATGCGCGAGGACAGGGCGAGGGCCTGCCCCTGCTTGGCGACGACGGCGCCCAGCACGCCGGAGACGACCTCGTCGAGCCGTGCCGTCGGCGGCAGCGCGAGCACCGGGAGACCGCGGCGCTCCGACTCGGCCAGGACCTCGGCGGGCAGCGGCGGTGGCCCGTCGACGCGCCGGTAGGCCAGCGCCGCGGTGCCGGCGGCCTCGAGCCGCTCGACCAGCGCCCGGCAGCTGGCCGGGTCGGCGGGAGGGAGGCGGGCGCCGAGGACGACGAGCACGTCGGGGCCCGCGGCGGCCAGCGGCTCCGCAGGGTCGTCGACGACCATGTGGCGGATCACCCGGCCGAGCCCGGCCGAGCCGCTGGTCACGGTGCTCCCCGCGAGGACGGGGAGGTCCAGCGCCTCCTCCACGGTCAGGCCCATCCGCTGCTGCCAGCTCGCGCGCTCGCCGCGCCGCTCGGCCCGGGGCGACTCGTCGACCGACCAGTTGCGACGGAACGGGGTGGTTCCACTACCGCGAGTAGACGCCAGGAGTGACGAATCACTCTGTGTCACAAGGCATCCCCTTCCAGTCGTCGTCCAGGGTGCCACACGGCAGCGGCCTGTCAGGTGTCCCCGGACGCCGCCATCCATTCTTGGCGACATCCGCCATAAGAGGGCGTGCGACGCGCCGCTTAGGTTCGACCTCGTTCCACCTGCTCGCTGGATCGTAGGCGCTCCGTGCAGGGGCGTGTGCACCCTCCTCGCGGCCGGTGGACCGAGGGGCGGAGCGCCGATCCACCGGCCTCCGTCGTCCCGAGGGGTGGAGGGCGGCCCATGCGCGCGATCGACGACACCGAGGTCCGGAGCGGCTCGAGCGGACACCTCGCCGGGCGGGGTCGCGCCGGCGTCCCGACGATCCCCCTGCCCCGGGAGTCGGCGCGAGCCGCCCGCACCCTGCCGACGGCGGCGCCGTCGGCGGTGCCCGCCGCGGCGAGCACCGCCGTCGCCGACGTGCTGCGCGGCCCCGTCCGCCCGGCGCGCGTGCTGCTGAGCCTCCCCGCCGCCCTCTACGTGCAGGTGGCCGGTGAGCGCGGCCTCGGCGAGGTCGTCGGCGTCCTGACCAGCGATGCGGCCCGGCTGCCGCTGGGCTGCGTCCTCTTCCGCCCGAGCAACGGGCGCCCGCTGACCGGACTCCCGGCGGGCGCCCCCGCCGAGGTGGGGGCCGGGCGGATCGTCGTCGGGGACCTCGCGGTCAGCGCGTCGGCCTGGTGGGACCCGCGGCCGCGGCTGCCCGGTGGACGGCCCGCGCTCCTGCCCGAGGGGGTCCGGCAGCTGCGCACCGCCCTCTACGGCGAGGGCGTCCCGCACAGCGCCTTCACCCTGCCCGGGCTGCCCACGGGGCCCGGTGGCCCGCTGGCCGCCCTGCGCGGCGCGGTGCGTCGCGCCGACCTCGAGGCCGCGCTGCGCACCGCCACCCGGCTCATCGGCCTCGGCCCCGGGCTGACGCCGGCCGGTGACGACGTCGTGGCCGGGACGATCGCGGGCCTGGTGCTCCTCGGGCACCCGGCGGCGGAGCGCTTCGCCGCGGGCGTGTGCTCGCTGGCCGGTGGCCGCACCACCGAGCTGTCCCGCGCGCTCCTGCGGCACGCGGCAGCGGGACAGGTCAGCGGTGAGTACGCCGCCGTGCTCCGCGGGCTGGTCGGCGAGCGCCCGCTCGGGCCGGCGATCGGCCGCCTGCTGGCCACCGGGGCCACCAGCGGCCGGGCCATGGCACTGGGTCTGTGCACCGCCATCGACCTGGTGGATCGCACCGCGCGCGTCCGCTGACCGGCGTCAGCCGAGCGGCGTCGCCGCCTCCCCCACCGGTACGGGCAGGACGGGACCCAGGGCGTCCCACTGCGCGATGCGGCAGCCGTCGACGCGGGACAGCTCCAGGTCGACCGGCGCGCCGTTCCAGCGCCCGGTGATGCGGGCCGTCTGCGGACCGCCGTACTGCTCGGTGCAGACCCGGTCGTCCGGCAGCGGCGCGAACGGCTCGGCCATGTCCTCGAGGTGGGCGCAGGCCTCCTCCGCCCGCGGGTGGGTGCCCTCCGCGACGCCGGCGCAGGTCAGCGTCCAGGTCTCCGGCGGCGTCCCGTCCCCGCGGTCGACCACGATCCGCAGGTCGTTCGCCGCCTGCGCGATGCCCGACGGGCCACCGCCGGTCGCGTCGCGCCCGTCACCGGTCGACGACGCGTCCCCGTCGCCCCGCCCCGTGGCGCAGGCGCCGAGCACGAGCGCGGAGACGAGGAGGGCGAGCAGCACCAGGCGTCGCATGCCGGTGCAGACGAGCGACGCCGCCCTCGGGTTCCACCGCAGCCGGCGCCCGGCTGCTCGCCAGGAGGCCCCGAGCGGCGGGTCCGTCAGATCCGGGAGGCGTGGATGCTGGTGACGAGGATCGCCCGGGCACCGAGCTCCCACAGCTCGTCCATCACCCGGTTGGTCTCGGTGCGGGCGATCATGGCCCGCACCGCCGACCAGCCCGGGGTCTGCAGCGGGCTGACCGTCGGCCCCTCGATGCCCGGGGTGACCGCGGTGGCGCGGTCGAGCAGCTCGTTGGGGCAGTCGTAGTCGAGCATCACGTACTGCCGCGCGACCAGCACGCCGCGGAGCCGACGGCGCAGCTGCGCCACCGCGGGGATCTCCTCGGACCCTTCACGGCGCACGAGGATGGCCTCGCTGCTGAGCACGGGCTCCCCGATGATGTGCAGCCCGGCGGCGCGCAGCGTCGTCCCGGTCTCCACCACGTCGCAGACCGCGTCCGCGACGCCCAGCCGGCAGGCGGTCTCCACCGCGCCGTCGAGCTTCACCACGTCGGCCTTGAGCCCCTGCTCGTCCAGGTAGCGCCGCAGGAGCACCGGGTAGGCGGTGGCGATCCGCTTGCCGGCCAGCTGCTCGACCTGCTGGATCGCCGACTCCACGGGGGTCGCGAACCGGAACGAGGAGCGGCCGAAGCCCAGCGGCATGTCCTCCACCGCGCTCGGGCCCTCACCATCGGCCGGGGCGGTCTCCAGCAGCATGTCCCGGCCCGTGATGCCCACGTCGAGCGTGCCGGCGGCCACGTACACCGCGATGTCGCGCGGGCGCAGGTAGAAGAACTCGGTGTCGCTGTCGGGGTCGTAGACGGCGAGGTCCTTGGTGCTGCGCCGCTGGCGGTAGCCGCTCTCGGCGAGCATCTCCGCCGCCGGCTCGCTCAGCACACCCTTGTTCGGCACGGCGACGCGCAGCACTTTCGATCTCCTGTGTCTCGGGGTGGATCAGAGGTGGGTGTAGACGTCGTCGAGCGTGAGGCCCCGCGCCAGCATGAGCACCTGCACCCGGTAGAGCAGCTGGCTGATCTCCTCGGCGGTGCGGTCGGCACCCTCGTGCTCGGCCGCCATCCAGGACTCGGCGGCCTCCTCCACGACCTTCTTGCCGGCTGCGTGCACGCCGTCCCGCACCGCGGCGACGGTGCCGGAGGCAGCATCCCCGGCGGCCACCTTGGCGGAGAGCTCGGCGAACAGGCTGTCGAAGGTCTTCACGACCGGGCCTCCTGACGGGCGGGGGTCGCGGAGAACCCGGTCTGCCGCTGCGGCGTCCGCAGCTCGCGGAGCACGAGCGCGGTCTGCAGCGCGGCGAGGGTGGCCTCCCAGCCCTTGTCCTCGGCCGAGCCGGGCAGGCCGGACCGGTCGCGGGCCTGCTGCTCGTCGTTGGTGGTGAGGACGCCGTTGCCCACCGGCTTGCCGGCGTCGAGGGCGACGCGGGTGAGCCCGGCGGTCACGGCATCGCAGACGTACTCGAAGTGGGGCGTCCCCCCGCGCACGACGACGCCGAGCGCGACGACGGCGTCGTGGCGCTCGGCCAGGGCCTGCGCCACGACGGGCAGCTCCACCGCGCCCGGCACGCGGACGACGGTCGGCGCGGGAACCCCGCAGGCCTCGGCGGCGGCGACGGCACGGTCCAGCAGCGTCCCGGTGATCTCGGCGTGCCACGTGGTGGCGACGATGCCCAGCGTCAGCCCGGCCGCGTCGACCGGGGTCGCCTGCGGCGCTCCGCTGCCGCTCATGCCGGCTGCTCGTCCTGGCCGAGGGGCACGTCGGTGCCCGGCACCGTCGTGGCGCCCGGGGCGTCGGCCGGACCGGACTCGGTCTCGGGCTCGATGATGTCGAGCAGGTGGCCCATCCGGTCGCGCTTGGTGCGCAGGTACCCGAGGTTCTCCGCGGTGACGTGGCTGGGCAGCGGCACCCGGCCGAGCACCCGCAGGCCGTAGCCCTCCAGGCCGGCGCGCTTCGCCGGGTTGTTGGTCAGCAACCGCATGGTGTGCACGCCCAGGTCGACGAGGATCTGCGCGCCGGTGCCGTAGTCGCGCGCGTCGGCGGGCAGCCCGAGGTCGAGGTTGGCGTCGACGGTGTCGACCCCCATGTCCTGCAGCTGGTAGGCCTGCAGCTTGTGCAGCAGGCCGATTCCCCGGCCCTCGTGCCCGCGGATGTAGAGCACGATGCCGCGGCCCTCCTGGGCGACGGCGGCGAGCGCGGCCTGCAGCTGGGGCCCGCAGTCGCAGCGCAGCGAGCCGAAGACGTCGCCGGTGAGGCACTCGGAGTGCACCCGCACCAGCACGTCCTCGCCGTCGCCGATGTCCCCGTAGACGAAGGCCACGTGCTCGCGCTCGTCGTAGGAGCTCGAGTAGCCGACGGCGGTGAACGTGCCGGGGGCCAGCGGCACGATCGCCTCGGCCACCCGCTCGACCAGCTTGTCGAACCGCTTGCGGTAGGCGATCAGGTCGGCGATCGAGATCATGCACAGGTCGTGCTCGTCGGCGAACAGCCGCAGCTCCTCGCTGCGGGCCATGCCGATCGGGTCCTTCTCGCTGACGATCTCGCAGAGCACGCCGGACGGGCGCAGCCCGGCCAGCAGCGCGAGGTCGACGGCGGCCTCGGTGTGCCCGGGGCGTCGCAGCACACCACCGTCGCGGGCCCGCAGCGGCACGACGTGGCCGGGCCGGGCGAGGTCGGCCGAGGTGGTCTCCGCGGCGGCGAGGGTGCGGATGGTGTGCGCGCGGTCGGCGGCGGAGATGCCGGTGGTGACGCCCTCCCGGGCGTCGACGGTGACCGTGTAGGCGGTACCGAGGCGGTCCTGGTTCACCCGGTGCATGGGCGGCAGGTCCAGCCGGTCGGCGTCGGCCTCGGTCACGGCCACGCAGATGTAGCCGGAGGTGTAGCGGACCATGAACGCCACCAGCTCCGGGGTGGCGAGCTCCGCGGCGAAGATGAGGTCGCCCTCGTTCTCGCGGTCCTCGTCGTCGACGACGACCACGGGCCGGCCGTCCTTGATGGCGGCGATGGCCGACTCGATGGAGTCCAGCCGGGTGCGGGGCTCGCTCATGCGCGGGCCCCCAGCAGACGTTCCACGTACTTGGCGATCACGTCGACCTCCAGGTTGACGGGCTCCCCCGGGGCGCGCGCGCCGAGCGTGGTCTCGCGGAGAGTGGTGGGGATGAGGCTGACCTCGAACCAGGGTTCGGCGTCGGTCGCTGCGCTGACCGCGCTGACGGTCAGCGAGACGCCGTCGACGGCGATGGAGCCCTTCTCGACGACGTAGCGGGCGAGCCCGGTGGGCAGGCCGATGCGCACGACCTCCCAGTGCTCCGCCGGCGTGCGGGACAGGATCTGGCCCACGCCGTCGACGTGGCCCTGCACGATGTGCCCGCCCAGGCGGGTGTGCGGCGCGACGGCGCGCTCCAGGTTGACCGGTGCGCCCTCGGCGACGGCGTCCAGGCTGCTTCGGCGCAGCGTCTCGGCCATCACGTCGGTGGTCCACACACCGGCGCCGTCCACGCCCGGCTGGACGCCGGTGACGGTGAGGCAGACGCCGTTGACGGCGATGGAGTCGCCCAGCGAGACGTCGGTCAGGACGGTGCGGGCGCGGATGCTGAGGACGGCGGAGTCGCCCTGGTCCTCGCGCCGGGCCAGGGTGCCCACCTCCTCGACGATGCCGGTGAACACCTCAGCTCCCTCCGTCCGTGCCGGTCCCGCCGGTGCGGGTGCCGCCCTCAGTGTGCCCGGTGGGGTGCAGCCGGATCTGCACGTCCCCACCCAACGGGAGGACGTCGGCGACCGAGTAGGACAGCGCCGCGCCGATCCCGGTGATTCCCAGGTCGCCGACGAGCGAGGGACCGGCGCCCAGCAGCTTCGGCGCGAGGTGCACGACGGCCTCGTCGACCAGGCCCGCCCGCAGGAACGCGGCAGCGAGCGTCGGGCCGCCCTCGAGCAGCACCCGGCGGACGTCGCGGGCGAACAGCTCGGCGAGCAGCTCGGCCGGGCTCCCCGCGCGACTGACCAGCGTGGGCGCGGCGTCGTCGAGCACCCGGGCCGAGGCCGGCAGCCGGTCCCGGCGGTCGACGACCACCCGGAGCGGTTGCCGGTCGGCGTCCCGGCCGTCCTCGTCGCGCACGGTGAGCTGCGGGTCGTCGGTGAGGGCGGTGCCGGAACCGACGACGACGGCGTCGCAGCCGGCCCGCAGCCGGTGCACCTCGGCCCGCGCCTCGGGCCCGGTGATCCAGCGGCTGCTGCCGTCGGCCGCGGCGACGCGACCGTCCAGCGTGGCCGCCACCTTCCAGATCACGTACGGCCGCTGTTCGCGGACCCCGGTCAGCCACCCGGCGAGCGCCCCGCGCTCGGCCGCGTCCCGCTCGACACCGACGACCACCTCGACCCCGGCGGCGCGCAGCCGTTCCGCGCCCCCACCGGCCAGCTCGGTCGGCTCGGGCACGGCGACGACGACCCGCGCGATGCCGGCGGCCAGCAGCGCATCGGCGCACGGACCGGTGCGCCCGGTGTGCGCGCACGGCTCCAGCGTGACGACGGCGGTGCCGCCGCGGGCCCGCTCACCGGCCTGGGCCAGGGCGCGCACCTCGGCGTGCGGACCGCCGGGCGGGGCGGTGGCCCCCTCCCCCACGACGCTGCCGTCGGCGGCCAGGACCACCGCGCCCACCGCGGGGTTGGGGCTCGTCGTGCCGAGGACCGCGACGCCGAGCTCCCGGGCGCGGGCCATCCCGCGCAGTTCGGCCGGGGAGGCGCTCACCCGGGCATCGCCGCGGCGGCCTGCGCGCGCAGCGCGGCGATCGCCTTCCCGGGGTCGTCGGCGCCGTAGACCGCCGACCCGGCGACGAACATGTCCACCCCTGCCTCGGCGGCCTGCTCGATGGTGTCGGCGTTGATGCCGCCGTCGATCTCCACGAGGAGGGTCAGCTCGCCGGCGTCCACGAGCTCCCGGGCCCGCCGCACCTTGGGCAGCACGTCGGCGATGAACGACTGCCCGCCGAAGCCGGGCTCCACGCTCATGACCAGCAGGGTGTCGAAGTCGGCGAGGACGTCGAGGTAGTCCTCCAGGGGCGTGCCCGGCTTGATCGCCAGCCCGGCCAGCGCGCCCGCGGCGCGCAGGTCCCGGGCCACCGCCCGCGGATCGGTGCAGGCCTCCGCGTGCACGGTGACGTTGCGCGCCCCGGCCTCGGCGTACCCCGGCGCCCAGCGCTCGGGGTGCTCGATCATGAGGTGGCAGTCCAGGGGCACGGGGCTGACCCGCTCGATCGCCTGGACGACCGGGAGCCCCAGGGTCAGGTTCGGCACGAAGTGCGCGTCCATGACGTCGACGTGCAGCCAGTCCGCGTCGGCCACGCGCGCCACCTCGTCGGCCAGGCGGGCGAAGTCCGCGGACAGCAGGCTGGGCGCGATCAACGGTTGCCGGGGCACGTCCGCCGAGTCTAGGTGGCGGCCACGTGCCGGAACCCGATCCCTCCGCCGGTCGTCAGCCACGTAGGGGCGCGAACGCCGTGGCCCGCTTGCACGGGAGGAGCACCATGCCGACACCCGCCCTCGTCGTCCTCGTCCTCGTCGTCTGGATAGCCGTGGGTTGTGGTGCCGCCCTCTTCCTCGGCCGCCGGGGTTACCGCGATCCCCAGTGGTACTTCCTCGGCGCCGTCCTCGGGCCGCTGTTCGTGCCGGTGGCGATCGAGCGCGGGCGGCGCGAGCACCGGGTGGTCGAGCGGACACCGCTCGCGGACGCCGAGTCCGCGCGGGCCGACGGCGCGGTGACGGTCGTCGTGGGCGTCGACGGGTCCGCGGAGTCCGACCGGTCGTTGCGGGACGCGGCACAGCTCTTCTCCGGCGACGGCACCCGGGTGGTGCTCGTGATGGCGGTCGACCCCGACGTCGTCGAGTTCGCCGACCGCACCGAGCGGGACCGGTGCCGCGGCCTGCTGGAGGAGCGGACCACCTGGTTCTCCGGGGCCAGACCGGTCGTCGAGCTGGTGAGCGGCCGGCCGGGTTCGGCGCTGCTGGAGGTGGCCGGCCAGGAGGACGCCGACGTCGTCGTCGTGGGCCGGCGGGGCCGCGGCCTGTCCCACCGCATGCTCGGGAGCGTCGCCGAGCACGTCACCCACCACTCCCCGGTCCCGGTGCTGCTCGCCGGGCCCGTCGCCGGGCGGTGACCGGGCGGTGACCGGGCAACCGTTCCACGGTCCGGCGCAGGCGACCGGGACCAGCCGGTCCGGCGCGTCCACCGCGCGGACCCGGCCCCTGCCGGCCGAGGACGCCGCCGCGGCGGTGCGCGAGCGGGCCCGGCACGAGCTCCGCATGCTCGCGGGTGGCCTGCCGCCCTTCGCGGCCGGCTTCGCGCTGCTCCGGCTGGAGCCGGCGAGCTGGTCCACGGGCACGTGGACCGCCGTAGCCGCTGGTGCCCTCGTCCTGGCGCTCCTGGGATGGGGTCTCCTGGGGACCGAGCGCGGCCGGCAACGGCAGCAGGAGCGCCTGCTGGCCGAATACGCCGTCGTCCACCACAGGGACCCGGGGCCGGGCCGGCGAGCGCGAGCCGACCGCGTGGCGGACCGGATGGCGCGCCAGCGGTTCTTCGCCCGGGTAGGCGTCCCGGCCATCATCGGCATCCACGTGGTCCTGGGCGACTGGGATGAGCTCGGGACCACGGTCCCGGGCGCCGTCCTGGTGACGATCGCGGGCGTGGTCCTCCTGGTGGACAGCACCACCCAGGCCCGGGCCGGCCGTCGCTGGCTCGCCGACCCGCCCGGACCTGCCCGCAGCTGACCGGCCGGCCCACCGCCACGTGTCCGTCGCACACGACCGGGTAGGGCCAGATCCATGGCTTCCGACACCACCGCCCCCGAGCGCTACGACGGCTTCGACCGCATGCCGATCGGCGGCACCTGGCGCGCCGGGCGCGCCGGGAAGACCGCCACCGACACCGATCCCTACACCGGCGAGACGCTGACCGAGATCCCGCTGGCGAACGCCGAGGACCTCGACGAGGCCTACGCGCGCGCCAAGGAAGCGCAGCGCGAGTGGGCGGCCCGGCTGCCCAGCGACCGCGCCGACGTGATGCGCCGCGCCGCCCGGATCATGGAGGCGCGCAAGGACGAGATCGTCGACTGGCACATCCGCGAGAGCGGGGCCGCGGCACCGGCCGCCGAGTTCGAGTTCGCGATCACCCTGCGGGACTTCCACGAGGCGTCGTCCTACCCGTACCGGATGGAGGGCCGGATCCTGCCGGCCGACATCGAGGGCAAGGAGAGCCGGGTCTACCGCCGCCCGGTGGGCGTGGTGGCCGTGATCAGCCCCTGGAACGTCCCGATGCACCTGTCCAACCGCTCGGTCGCGCCCGCCCTGGCGCTCGGCAACGCCGTCGTCCTCAAGCCGGCCGGCGACACCCCGGTGACCGGCGGCCTCCTGCTGGCCAAGGTCTACGAGGAGGCCGGGCTGCCGCCGGGGCTGCTGTCGGTCATCATCGGCGCCGGGCGCGACATCGGGGACGCGATCGTCAGCCACCCCACGCCGCGCGTCGTCTCCTTCACCGGGTCCACCCCGGTGGGCAAGGGCATCGCCGAGAAGGCGGGGTTGAAGAAGCTCTCGCTCGAGCTGGGCGGCAACGGCCCGCTGGTGGTGCTCGACGACGCCGACCTGGAGTACGCCGTCGACGCCGCCGTGTTCGGCAAGTTCTTCCACCAGGGCCAGGTGTGCATGATCACCAACCGGATCGTGGTGGACGCCGCGGTGCACGACGAGTTCGTCGACCGCTACGTGGAGCGGGTGCGCGGGCTCAAGGCCGGCGACCCCCGCGAGGGCGACACCGTGATCGGCCCGATCATCAACGGCAAGCAGCTCGAGGGGATCCAGGAGAAGGTCGCCCAGGCGCGCGAGGACGGCGCCGACCAGCTGCTCGGCGGCGACCCGACCGGGCCGATCGGCTCGGTGCTGCCGCCGCACGTGCTGCTGGGGACGAACGACGTCGCCACCGCCCGGCAGGAGGTCTTCGGCCCGGTCGCGACGATCATCCGCGCCCGCGACGAGACCGACGCGCTGGCGATCGCCAACGACACCGAGTACGGGCTCTCCAGCGCCGTCTTCACCCGGGACACCCTGCGCGGCGTCAACTTCGCGCTGCAGGTGGAGGCGGGCATGACCCACGTCAACGACTCCCCGCTCAACGACGAGAACAACACCGCGTTCGGCGGCGAGAAGGACTCGGGGCTCGGCCGGTTCGGCGGTGAGTGGGCGATCGAGGAGTTCACCACCGACCACTGGATCAGCGTCCAGCACACCCGGCGGCAGTTCCCCTTCTGACGGTCGGCCGGGTGGCCTCCCCGTGGGGCCACCCGGCGCCACAACCGAACGGCCCGGTGATCGGGCTGCTGGCGGGGCTGGTCGCCGGGCTGACCGGTCGACCCGCGCGCGGCGTCGACCTGCTGAAACTGTCGTACCCCCGTCCTAGCCTGCGGGTATGTCGTCGGGTGTCGGGTTCGCGGTCGGGGTGACCGTGATGCCGGTGAGCCCGCCGTCGGAGTGGGAGCTGGCCGACCCTGATCCGTTGCCGCGGTTGGGTGAACCGTTGAGCGCGTGGTTGCCGGCCCGGCGGGGTGCGGCGGAGGCGGCGGAGCTGCTGGGGCAGATCGTGGCCGCGGAGGCGCAGTTGGCGGCGTTGCGGGTGGAGCTGGTGATGGATCTGGCCGCGGCGCGCCCGGCTCCGGCCGATCCGTTGCCCGGCGGCGAGCGCGCCGGCACCGTGGGGCCGCCAGAGGTCAGTGAGTTCGTGCCCGATGAGCTGGCCGCGGTGCAGAACTGCAGCCGCACGGCGGCGGTGACGCAGCTGGAGCACGCCGAGGTGCTCACCACGCTGCTACCGGCGACGTACACACGGCTGCGGCTGGGGCGGTTGGACTGGCCCCGTGCCCGGGCGATGGCCGCGGAGGTCGCCGTCACCGGGCGGGAGACCGACCCGGGCGTGATCGCCGCCATGGAGGCCGCCGTCCTGCCCACCGCCACCGAGCTGGGGGTGGGGAAGCTGCGGGAGGCGGTGCGCGCCGAGCTGATCGCCCGCGACGCCGCCGCGGCCGACCGCCGCCGGCAGGCCCGTCGGCGGGCAGCGGATGTGACGGTGCGCCCGGTCGGCGACGGGATGAGCGAGCTGCGCGCCCTGCTGCCCCATCCCGAGGCCCGGGCCTGCCGCCAGGCGGTCGATGCCCACGCCCGGGCGGCGAAGGACGCCGGCGATGCTCGGCCGATCGGCATGCTGCGCACCGGAGCCCTCACCGATCTGCTGCTGCGCCCCTGGCAGCAGCAGCCATCGGTGACCGCGCAGCTCACGGTGGTGGCGCCGCTGTCCGCGCTCACCCCGGCGGGGTTCCTCGCCGCCGGCGCCCCGGCACCGGCCGCGTTCACCCCGCCCGGCACGCCCGCGCCGGTGGGGGAGGTGGACGGGGAGCCGATCACCGCCGCCCACCTGCGCGAACTACTCGCCGCCCTGGATGCCGCAGGCGTGCAGGCCCCACCCGGCGGCAGCCTGCAGATCGCGCTCAC
>NZ_JBJHAK010000020.1:0-85646 GCF_054050975.1 Blastococcus sp. SYSU DS0828
AAGCCGACGACGCCATCGAGGCCATGGGCCACACCCGCACCAAAGCCGACGACGCCATCGAGGCCATGGGCCACACCCGCACCAAAGCCGACGACGCCATCGAGGCCATGGGCCACACCCGCACCAAGGCCGACGACGCCATCGACCGGGTCGCCGGCACCACGGAACGGGCCGACGGCATCGTCGGGCGCGCGGAGGGGCTGGTCGGTCGCGTCGAGCCGCTGCTGACCGACTACGAGCCCGCGCTCACCGCCCTGGCGCCGTCCATCCGGCGACTGGCGGCCGAGTTCGACGCGACGGAGGTGGACGCGCTCATCACGCTCATCGACCGGCTGCCGCAGGTGCTCGGGCACCTCGACGAGCAGGTCCTCCCCGCGCTGGAGGGGCTGGAGAACGTGGGGACCGACGTCCGGGACCTCGTCGACACGGTCCAGGACATGCGGCAGATCGTGAAGGGCTTCCCCGGCTCGAAGCTGTTCCGCCGGCGCGGTGCCGAGGAGATCGCCGACGGCGAGGCGCGGGAGAGAGAATCGGAGGGCGCCGGCTCCTGAGCCGACGCCCTCCCACCCCGGGCGGTCGAGGCGACCGGAGGGGCGTCCGGGCTAGGCGCCCGGACCGGAGCCGGTCTCGGTGGGGTAGCCCAGCGCGCGGACCACGTCGCCGATCCGCCCGTAGGTCTCCCCCTCGGGCAGTCGCTCCAACTCGCTGACGACGACGTCGGGGGCCCGGTGGTCGCGGGCCGCCTCGACCAGGTCGGGGCCGGTGCTCGGGAAGTCGGCCCGGTCCAGCCACCGCGCGAGCTCGGCGCGCGCCACGACCGCGTCCTCGGTCATGCCCACGGGGGTGCCACCGACGAGGGTGCCGGCCGGGTCGGCGTCGACGTCGGGGTCACCTTCGGCGACCGGCTCGACCTCGCGCCACTCGTGCGACCGGGTGGCCCGCTCGGCCTTCATCATCCCCTGCGTCTCGTGCTCGAGCTCCTCGTCGAGGCGCGGGTTGTGCTTGGTGCTGCGCGAGCCGGCGAACTCGCCTGCGGACTCGGTCACGTGTGCCTCCTGGTGTTGGGGCCCGGCACCGCCGGGCCGTGGATCCGTCCGCGAAGGGGGTCAGGCCTCGTCGAGGGCACCCGGCTTGTGCACCGCGGTGCGCCCGGACTTCTCGCTGCGCACCTCGTACTGCGGGTCGTCCTCGCTGGCGCGCACGGTGCGGCCGGAGGCCTCGGTGTCGGAGGTGATCTTCCGCTCGACCGTGCCCTCCGTCGTCGAGCCGTGGCTCTTCCAGGTGACGTGGTCACCCTTGTCGAACTCGTCGGCCATCGTGGTCTCCGTTCGTCGGACGGTGCTGCCCCTGCCCCTGCCCGCAGCAAGGCCCGGACACACATGCGCAGACCGGGCCGGCCGCCCGCCTAGGCTCGTCGGACGTGACCACCGCGAACGACGCCGCCCTCGTGGACGGCCTGCGCCCGGTCGACGTCCTCACCGTCGTCGCGGTCACCGACGTGACGCCCTCGGTCCGCCGGGTGACCCTCACCGGGACGGCGGAGGCGGTGGCGGCGGCCGGGCCGACGGTGAACCTGCTGGTGCCCCGGGTGGACGACCCGGCTCCCCGCTGGCCGCTGATCCAGCGCGACGGCCGGGTCGTGTGGCCCGACGGCAGCCACGGCGTCGCACTGCGCAGCTACACCGCCCGCCGGCAGGACCCGGCCGCGGGCGAGCTGGACATCGACTTCGTGCTCCACGGCGACGGCCCGGCCGCGTCCTGGGCTGCGGCGGCCCGCCCCGGCGCCCTGCTCGGCGTCGCCGGCGCCGCCTCGCTCGCCGAACGCCCGGCCCGGTGGCTGCTCCTCGCCGCGGACGAGACGGCGCTGCCCGCCGTGAGCCGCATCCTCGCCGCCGCACCGCCGGAGACGACCGGTGTGGCCTACCTCGAGGTGGCCGGGCCGGAGGAGGAGCAGCAGCTGGCCGCCCCACCGGGCGTCGACCTGCGCTGGCTGCACCGGGGCGCGACGCCTCCCGGGGAGAGCACGCTGCTCGTCGACGCCGTGGCGGCCCTGGAGCGGCCCCCGGGTGACGACGTCTTCGCCTGGGTGGGCGCCGAGTCGGCCGCCGTGCGCGCCATCCGGGCCGACCTGCGCGGTCGCTGGGGGCTCGGCCGGGCCCAGCACCATGCCATCGGTTACTGGCGGCGCGGCCGGGCGATGGCGCCGGCCGGCTGACCCGTCCGCCGCGTGGCCCGGGTCGGTTCCCAGGGGGTTCACAGGTAGCGTCCAGATCCACCGCAGCCGGCGTCCCCACCCTGGGGGCATGACGACGGCATCGGCGCACGCCACCGGAGGAGCGATGTCCGGCACCCAGCCCACCGGGCGCACGGCGCCGGAGGCCCGCCTGCTCGTGGTCGACGACGAGCCGAACATCCGCGAGCTGCTGTCGGCCAGCCTCCGCTACGCGGGCTTCGAGGTGGCCACCGCCGCCGACGGTCAGCAGGCCCTCGCGCTGGCCGCCTCGTTCCGGCCCGACCTCCTGGTGCTGGACGTCATGATGCCGGGCCTCGACGGCTTCGGTGTCGTGCGGCGCCTCCGGGAGACCGGCCGCCACACCCCGGTGCTCTTCCTCACCGCCCGGGATGCCGCGGAGGACAAGATCTCCGGGCTGACCCTCGGCGGCGACGACTACGTGACCAAGCCGTTCAGCCTGGACGAGGTCGTGGCCCGCATCCGGGCCGTCCTGCGGCGCACGGCGGGAACGCAGCGGGAGGCCGATGCCCCCCGGATGACGTTCGCCGACATCGAGCTGGACGAGGAGACCCACGAGGTCATCAAGGCCGGCGAGGTCATCAGCCTCTCCCCCACCGAATTCAAGCTGCTGCGCTACCTGATGGCCAACGCCGGGCGGGTGCTGTCGAAGGCGCAGATCCTCGACCACGTGTGGAACTACGACTTCAACGGCGAGGCGAACGTCGTGGAGTCCTACATCTCCTACCTACGCCGCAAGATCGACACGACCGAGCCGCGCCTGCTGCAGACGATCCGCGGGGTCGGCTACACCCTGCGGCTGCCGCGCGGCTCCTGACCGCGATGGACGGGCAGGGCCCCGTGCGCGCCGGGGGGCAGCAGATCCCCCTGCGCGTGACCCTGGTCGCGCTCCTGGTCGCCCTCGTCTCGGTCGCGCTCCTGGCCACCGGGGCCGCCGCGACGTCCCTGCTCGCGGACTACCTGCAGGAGCAGCAGGACGACGAGCTGCAGGCCATCGTCGCCAGCAACCAGGGCCCGCGGCTGGTCAGCACCTGCCTCCGGGAGATCTCGGAACCCAGCCCCCTCTACGTCGCCTGCCTCCCGCCGGACAGCGACGAGCCCGTGGTCATCGGGGAGCCGTACGGCCCCGGCGTCCACGAGCTGCCGGAGCTGGACGAGGCGGACGTCGAGGCCCTCCGCGAGGGTGGTCCCGCGATCACGGTCGGCTCCGGCCGGAACGCGTGGCGCATGGCCTCGGGCGAGCTGCCGGGGGGCTACACCCTGGTGGTCGGCGAGGACCAGGGGCGCGACGGAGGGGCGATCTCCCGGCTGATCCGCATCGAGCTGGTCGTGGGTCTGGCGGTGCTGGCGCTGCTGGGCGCCGCCGGCTACGTCCTGGTGCGCAACAGCCTCCGGCCGCTGGCCGAGGTCGAGGAGACCGCCCGGGCCATCGCCGCGGGCGATCTCTCGCGGCGGGTCCCGGTCGGCGACGACCGTACGGAGGTGGGCCGTCTCTCCACGGCGCTCAACGGCATGCTCGCCCGGATCGAGACCGCCTTCCGCGCCCAGCAGGCGTCGGAGGAGCAGGCACGCGGCTCCGAGCAGCGGCTGCGCCGGTTCGTCGCCGACGCCAGCCACGAGCTGCGCACCCCGCTGACCTCCATCCGCGGCTTCGCCGAGCTGTACCGGCAGGGGGCCGTCCGGGAGGAGGCGGACGTCGCCCGGCTGATGCAGCGGATCGAGGCCGAGGGCAGCCGGATGGGACTGCTGGTCGAGGACCTGCTGCTGCTGGCCCGGATGGACCAGCAGCGACCGCTGTCCCTGGCCCCGGTCGACCTGGCCGCGATCGCCGGCGACGCGGTGCACGACGCCCGCGCCGTCCAGCCGGACCGGCCGATCAGCCTGCACCTGGACGAGTCGCTCACCGACGTGCCGGTCGTGCTCGGCGACGAGAGCCGCCTGCGGCAGGTGGTCGGCAACCTCGTCACGAACGCGCTCACGCACACCCCGGCGGGAACCCGCGTGCAGGTCTCCGTGGCACAGGACCCCGCCGACGACGACGTCCTCCTGCTCCGGGTCGCCGACGAGGGCCCGGGCATGGAGCCGGCCGACGCCGAGCGCGCGTTCGAGCGCTTCTACCGGGCCGACGCCTCCCGCACGCGGGCGGCCGGCGGCACCGGCCTCGGGCTGTCGATCGTCGCCTCGCTCGCGGCTGCCCACGGCGGATCCGCCTCGCTGGAGACCGCGCCCGGGGCGGGCCTGGCCGTCACCGTGCGACTGCCCCGCGGTGGCCCGGACGGGGGTGCGACGAGTTCGTCGTGACCCGGCTTGCGACCATCTGGTGGTGACGACGAACGACGGCCACCCGGACACCGCGGCCTCCTACGACCCGGCGCTGATGGCGGCGTCCACCGACCTGGGGGCGGCGATCCGCGAGCTGATCGAGATGTCGGTCACCACGACGGAGCCGGCGACCGAGATCGCGGCCGCGACCGACCTGGTGCGGCAGGCGACCGCCCGCATCGCCGCCTCCCGGCGCCCGGCCTCGGTGCTGCCGGCGCTCGACGACCCGTCCGTGGGCCGACGGGTCTTCAATCCGGTCGTCGGCGCCGGGAACGCCCTCGCGCCGCCGCTCGTGGTGCGCCGGGAGGAGGGCGGTGTGGTCGCCGAGGTCACCCTGGGTGTCGCCTACGAGGGCCCGCCCAGCTACGTGCACGGCGGCATGAGCGCCCTGTTCATGGACCAGCTGCTCGGCAGCGCGGCCGGCGCGGCGGGCCTGTGGGGCATGACCGCGCACCTGGAGCTGGACTACCGCGGCCCGCTGCCGCTGGAGACCCCGCTGGTGCTGCGCGCGTGGGTCGAGAGCACCGAGGGCCGCAAGTCGGTCATCGCCGGCACGATCGCGCTGGCCGCCGAGCCCGGGCAGCCGCTCGTCGAGGCGCGCGGGATCTTCGTCATGCCGCGCCCGGAGAAGGCCCGGGCCTACTTCGGCGCCATCACCGACGTCGAGGGCCGGCACACCCCGCCCCGCCGGCCCGGCGACGCCACCTCGGTCCAGTGGAGCTGACCCCGGGCGGCGACGTCGCGGTCGCGGTGGCGGCCGCCCGCGCCGCGGCCACCGCCCTCCTGCCGCTGCGGACCGGCGGGCCCGGCGGGCGGGCGCTGGGAGACGCCGGGGACGCCGCCGCGCAGCGGGCGATCCTCGCCGTGCTCACCGACGCGCGCCCCGGCGACGCCGTGTTCAGCGAGGAGGCCGTGGACGACCCCCGCCGGCTGACCGCCGACCGCGTCTGGATCGTCGATCCGCTCGACGGCACCCGCGAGTACTCCGATCCCGCCCGGAGCGACTGGGCGGTGCACGTCGCGCTGTGGGCCGGCGGTGACCTGGTGGCGGCGGCCGTGGCGCTGCCGGCGCTCGGCGAGGTGCACGTCACCGACCCCGCACCGGTGCTGCCGCCCCGGCCGGCGGGGCCGGTCCGCATCGCCGTCAGCCGCACCCGCCCTCCGGCCGAGGCGCAGGCCGTGGCCGCCGCTCTGGGCGGCGAGCTGGTGCCGATGGGCTCGGCCGGCTACAAGACCCTCGCGGTGGTGCGCGGCGAGGTCGACGCCTACGTGCACGGCGGCGGCATGTACCAGTGGGACTCCGCCGCGCCGGTCGGCGTCGCTCGCGCCGCCGGCCTGGTGACCTGCCGGCTGGACGGGTCGCCGCTGGTCTACAACGCCCCCGACGCCTACCTGCCCGACCTGGTCGTCGCGCGTCCGGAGCTGGCCGACGAGGTCCTGGCTGCGGTCGCCGCCGCCCGATAGCGGACACTGGGCACCAGTCCCCACCGATCCGACCGGGTTGCGCCGGTCGGGTCGCCCGACCCCTAGCCCCGTGGAGCACGAGAGCGTGACGACGCCCGACTACCGGCTCAGCCAGCTGGAGACGCTGGAGGCCGAGTCCATCCACGTCATCCGTGAGGTGGTCGCCGAACTGGAGCGGCCGGTGCTGCTGTTCTCCGGCGGCAAGGACTCCATCGTGATGCTGGAGCTGGCCCGCAAGGCGTTCGCGCCGGCGCGCATCCCGTTCCCGGTCATGCACGTGGACACCGGGCTGAACTTCCCGGAGGTCCTGGAGTTCCGCGACCGGAGGGTGGCGGAGCTGGGTGTCCAGCTCGTGGTCGCCTCGGTGCCCGAGGCGATCGCGGCGGGCACGGTGAAGGAGGAGCCCAACGGCTCCCGCAACCGCATCCAGACGCCGGTGCTGCTCGACGCGGTCGAGGAGCACGGGTTCACCGCGCTGTTCGGCGGCGCCCGGCGCGACGAGGACAAGGCCCGCGCCAAGGAGCGGGTGTTCTCCTTCCGCGACGAGTTCGGCCAGTGGGACCCGAAGAACCAGCGGCCCGAGCTCTGGGACCTCTACAACGGCCGGATCCACCTCGGCGAGTCGATCCGGGTGTTCCCGCTGTCGAACTGGACCGAGCTCGACATCTGGCAGTACATCCTCCGCGAGGAGATCGCCATCCCCCCGCTGTACCTCGCGCAGGAGCGGGACGTCGTGGAGCGCCAGGGCATGCTGTACGCGGTCAACCAGTTCATCTCCCCGCGCGAGGGCGAGGAGGTCCAGCGCCGGAGCGTCCGCTACCGCACCGTCGGTGACGCGAACCTGACCGCCGCCGTGCCGTCGACCGCCACCACGGTCGAGGAGGTCATCGCCGAGATCGCGGTGACCCGCATGACCGAGCGCGGCGCCACCCGGGGCGACGACAAGGTCAGCGACGCCGCGATGGAGGACCGCAAGAAGGAGGGCTACTTCTGATGCCCCTCCCGTCCGCGGCGACGCCGGAACACGAGCAGCACCCGCACCACGGCGGCGAGCAGCACCACGCCCGTCGACCAGCCGGTCACCTCCGGCGTGCTGCCCGGTCGCGCGCCGAGCAGGTCGCAGACCCAGCCCGCCACCGCGAAGCCGACGACGTAGCCGGCGACCACGACGAGCAGCGCCGGTACCGCCGCGACCAGCACGAACACGCTCTGCCTCCCCGGACGACGGACCCCAGCGTCCGCCGCTCCGCCGTCCTCTGCCAGGAGATCTCCCGATGACCGCCGGCTCCGCCGACCAGCCCGGCGTCCACCCCGACGCCCCCATCGACGTCCACTCACCCGCGGCGGAGGCGGCGGCGGAGATCGCCACCGCGCGCAAGGACATCCTGCGCATCGCCACCGCGGGCTCGGTGGACGACGGCAAGAGCACGCTCATCGGCCGCCTGCTCTACGACAGCAAGGCGGTGTTCGAGGACCAGTACGAGGCGGTCGAGCGCGCGAGCAAGGGTGACTACGTCGACCTGGCCCTGCTCACCGACGGCCTGCGCGCCGAGCGCGAGCAGGGCATCACCATCGACGTCGCCTACCGGTACTTCGCCACCCCGCGGCGCACCTTCATCCTGGCCGACACCCCCGGTCACGTGCAGTACACGCGGAACATGGTCACCGGCGCCTCGACCGCCGACCTGGCGATCGTGCTGGTCGACGCGCGCAAGGGCATGCTGGAGCAGAGCCGGCGCCATGCCTTCCTCGCCTCGCTGCTGCGAGTGCCCCACCTGGTCGTCGCGGTCAACAAGATGGACCTCGTCGACTGGTCGGAGGACACCTACGAGGCGATCCGCGACGAGTTCACCGCGTTCGCCGCGAAGCTCGACGTCCCCGACCTCACCGTCGTCCCGATCTCGGCGCTGCACGGCGACAACGTCGTCCGCCGCTCCGAGCACACCCCCTGGTACCAGGGTTCCTCGCTGCTGCACCACCTCGAGCACGTGCACGTGGCGAGCGACCGGAACCTCATCGACGTCCGGTTCCCGGTGCAGTACGTGATCCGCCCGCAGTCGGACGCGCACCACGACTACCGGGGCTACGCCGGGACGGTCGCCAGCGGGGTGCTGCGCCCCGGCGACGAGGTCCAGGTGCTGCCCAGCGGGCTGACGACGACGATCGCCGGCATCGACGGGCCGCGCGGCCCCGTCGAGGAGGCCTTCGCCCCGATGTCGGTGACCGTCCGGCTGGCCGACGACCTGGACGTCTCCCGCGGCGACCTGATCTGCCGGCCCGCGAACGCCCCGCACGTGACGCAGGACCTGGACGCGCTGGTGTGCTGGATGACCGACGAGCCGCTGCGTCCCCGGCAGCGACTGGCCGTCAAGCACACGACCCGCTCGGTGCGCGCGGTGGTCAAGGAGCTGCAGTACCGGCTGGACGTCAACACGCTGCACCGCGAGCAGGGCGCGACCGAGCTCGGCCTCAACGACATCGGCCGGGTGCGGCTGCGCACCACCCAGCCGCTGTTCGTGGACGAGTACAGCCGCAACCGGGTGACCGGCCGGTTCATCCTGGTGGACGAGGCGACCAACGCGACGGTCGGCGCCGGGATGCTGGTCCCCGGCAGCTGAACGGGCGGTCCTGGCTCACCTCGAGGGTCCTGGCTCACCTGCAGGGGTCCTGGCTCACCGTCCACCGTGAGCCAGGACCCTTGTTGATCAGGTGACCTGATCAACAGGGAGCGGAGCGGGCTCCTAGCGCAGGGTCACCGGGAGGACCTCGAAACCGCGGAGGGTCCGCAGGTCGCGGCGCCGCGGACGGCCGGCCACCCGCAGCCGCGGGAAGCGCTCGTCGAGCGCCTGCAACCCGACGGCGCCCTCCAGCCGCGCCAGCCCCGCGCCCAGGCAGTAGTGGATGCCGCCGGAGAAGGCCAGGTGCTCCCGCGCGTTGGCCCGGGTGACGTCGAACCTCGCCGGGTCGGGGAACACCTCGGGGTCGCGGTTGGCCGCCCCCAGCAGCAGCGTCACCCGGGTGCCGGCGGCCACCGTCCGCCCGGCGAGCTCGACCTCCGCGCGCGCCGTCCGGCCGGTCAGCTGCACGGGGCTGTCCAGCCGGAGCACCTCCTCGACGGCGTCGTCCCAGCCTGCGGCGCCGCTGCGGAGGAGCTCCCGCTCGCCGGGGTGCGCGTCGAGCAGCACCACGGCGTTGCCCAGCAGGTTCATCGTGGTCTCGAAGCCGGCGCCGAGCAGGAGCAGCACCGTGGCGTGCAGCTCCCGGTCGGTGAGCGCCTCCTCCGCCGGCAGGGTGACCAGCCCGCTGACCAGGTCGTCGGCCGGGTCGTGGCGCAGCCGCGCGAAGTGCTCCGCCAGGAATCGGTGCATGGCCCGCAGCGCCTTCTCGGCGGCGAGGTAGCGGCGCAGCGGCAGGCCGGGGTCCAGGGTCGCGGCGGCCGCTGCGCCCCACCGCAGGAAGTCCTCCCGGCGCTCGAGAGGCACGCCGAGCAGGTCCGCGATCACCAGCACCGGCAGCTGGGCGGCGTAGGCACCGACGAGGTCGACCGTGCCGTCGCGGCGCGCCAGGTCGTCCAGGAGGCGCTCGGCCGTGCGCCGGATGACCGGCTCGAACGCCGCCGTCGCCCGGGGGGTGAAGGCCCGGCTCACCAGCCGGCGGAACCGGGTGTGGTCGGGTGGGTCGACCACGAGCATGGACGGCGGTTCGGCGACACCGGCCGCCGTGGGGTCGTCGCCGAACTCCAGCGCCCAGCGGATCACCCCGGGGGCGGCCGAACGGTCCCAGCCGACGCCGAACCGGTCGCTGCGCAGGACCTCCTGCGCGACGGGGTGCGACGTCGTCACCAGCCCCAGGCTGCTGCCCGGGAGCGGGCCGCGGGCGCGCAGCTGCTCGTAGAGGTCGTAGGGGTGCTCGCGCAGCGCCGGATCACGCATCAGCCGGCCGACCAGGTCACCGCGGCGCGCACTGCGGGACAGGTAGACCGCCGGCAGGGCGTGCCGGACGGCCCAGCGCACCGCGGTGCGCGCGGGGCGGGCGAGCGTCCCGAGCGCCGCCCCGGAGGGTGCGGGCCGCACCTCGGCTGTGGCGGTCATCACCGAAGTCTGCCAGCGCGGACCCGGCGACGGAACGCGGCGCCGCCCCCGTCCCGGGAGCGGGACGGGGGCGGTGCGGGACGTCGGGAGGTCAGGCCTCGTCGGTGGGCGCGGGCGCCGCGCCCGGATCGCCGTCCCAGTCCTTGCCCGCCACGTCGGCGTTCTCCGACGCGCTGTCGGTCTGGCCGGCGACGGTCTCGATCATCTCCTCGTCGGAGACTCCCTCACCTGCAGCGTGGGTGTTCGGCTCGCTCATCGCGCAGTCCCTTCCTTCGGCTGGCTTCCCCTCCGCCCGTCCCCGCTCGGCGAGGGTGGCAAACCAGCTGGTGGATCACAGCCGGGGCGGACGCAGCTCGAACCACACCCGCTTGCCGTCGCGGTAGTCCTCGCACCCCCACCGGTCGGCGAGGACCTCCACCATCAGCATGCCCCTGCCGCGGGGTCGGTCCGGGGAGAGCTGCTGGACCGCCGGCCGGACCGGGGAGCAGTCGACGACGGCGAGCCGGAGCCAGTCCTCGGAGTAGGTCGCCTCCACGGTGAGACACGCGCTGCCGCCCACGTGGTCCACGACGTTGGCCACCAGTTCGGTCACCAGGAGGGCCGCGTCGTCGTGGTCCTGGCGGGCGCCCCACGACCGCAGCAGCTCGCGCACCAGCCGCCGGGCCGCCGGGACACTGGCGGCGACCGGGGGGAGGTCGAGGCTGGCGCTGAGCGTGGACATGGCGCGTTCCGTTCTGCCGGCGGGCGGGTGTCGGCGCGGCCGCCCGATGCCGGACTCATCGGCAGTTCGGACGGGGAACTCGACTGTGTTGTGCGCAACTGTCCACTGTCGGGGCACGGGGCGCAACCCCCCTTGCGCCCCACGCCGGTTGTGTGCGATATATATCCCGCTAGAGTTCGCCCTTCCCGTTGCCCGCGTCCGTGAGGAGCAGCATGCCCAGTCCGGACGCAGCACCGGACGAGCCCGCCACGCAGGCGCTCGAAGGCCTGATCGCCTGCATCGACGGCTCGCTCGTAGAGCTGCAACGCGCTCGCGCCCGGGCCGACCGGCTGCTGGTCGAGCGCCGCGCGGGCCGGCCCTGGCTGGAGCTGGTGACGGAGGAGTCCCGCCCGTTGGTCGTCGAGAGGGTCTCCACCGTGCTGACCTCCCTGGCGACGGCCGGCCACACCTGGCGGTGCGAAGAGGCGGCGGCGCTGCAGCGCGAGCAGGTGAGCATCAACCGGATCGCGGCGCTGTTCGGCGTCACCCGCCAGCGCATCTCGGCGCTGCTGAAGGAAAGCGGCGCCGGCGCGGCCGGGTGAGCCCGTCGGACTACCCCAGGATCGCGTCGATCGCCTTGTAGATGCGCTGCTCGGAGACCGGGCGCGGCGTGCCGACGTTCTGGGCGAAGAGAGCAACCCGCAGCTCCTCGATCATCCAGCGCACCCGGACGACCGGGTCGTCCGGCGCCCCGGTCGGCGGGACCTGCCGCCGCAGCTGCTCGTACTCGGCCGTCACCGCGGCCACCTGCTGCATCCACAGCTCGTCGCGCGCCGCGTTCGTCGGCAGCTTCTCGAGCCGGTGTGCCATCGCCGTGAGGTACCGGACGACGTCGGGCAGGCGCCGACGACCGGTCGCGGCCACGAAGCCGCGGTGCAGCAGTCCGGTCATCTGGCGCCGGAGGTCGGCGACCGCCGCGTCGGGCACCCGGCGGCCCGGTGCCGCACCGATCGCCACCGCCACCTCGCGCGCCCGGGTCAGCACGGCCTCGACCCGGCCGACGACGTCGACGGCGAGCGGCTGCAACTGCGCCTTGGCCGTGGTCACCAGTGCCGCGAAGGCCTCCGGTTCCCGCGGAGGGCCGCCCGCCGCGGCGATCAGCTCGTCGGCGGCCGCGTCGACGCAGTCGGCCACGAGGTCGGGGATCTCGCCGTCCGGGTTGAACTGCAGGGCCAGCCGGGTGGCGGGCCGCAGCCCCTTCACCACCTGCTTGACCGGCGAGCCCGCGACCAGGACTAGCAGCCGGCGGGCGCCACGCCAGGTCAGCCGGCTCGCCTCCGCCTCGGTGGGGACCACCCGGACGCCGACCGTCGTCCCCTCGTCCACCAGCGCGGGATAGGCGGTGACGACGTGGTCGCCGCGGCGCACCTCCACGGTGCGCGGCAGCTCACCGAACTGCCACGACGTGCAGCCGGTCCGCTCGAGGTCCGACGCCGCCCGCGCCAGGCTGGCCCGGGCCTGCGGCGCCACCTGGGCCTTGAGCGCCGCGAGGTCCTTGCCGGTCGCCAGCGGCCGCTGCTGGTCGTCGAGCACGCGGAAGGTGGCACGCAGGTGATCGGGCACCTGGTCCGGCTGCCAGGCGTCCGGCGGGATCACCACACCAGCCGTCCGTCGCAGTTCCCGCTCCAGGGCCGGCAACAGGGGCTCGCCGGGGTCGATCCGGGGCAGTACGGCGCGGACCCGGTCGGGGATCGGGACGAGCGCCCGGCGCTGCGGCTTGGGCAGCGTGCGCAGCAGCGCCGTCACCAGCTCCTCGCGCAGCCCCGGCACGGTGAACGCCAGCGATTCGCCCGACGTGCGCTGCGCCACCGAGTCCAGCACGCCCAGCGGCACGTCGACGGTCACGCCGTCCTCGGCGCTGCCGGGGGCGAAGGCGTACGAGAGCGGCAGGGCGAGGCCCTGGGTCAGGCGCACCTCGTCGGGGTAGTCCTCCGGCCGGACCTGCGCCGCCGCGGCGGCGTTGGTGAGCATCTCCGGCGTGAAGGTCAGCAGGTCCGGCTGTTCGTGGCGGGCGCGCTTCCACCAGCGGTCGAAGTGCCGGGTGGAGACGACGTCGGCGGGGATGCGGGCGTCGTACAGCTCGAACAGCGTCTCGTCGTCGACGCCGATGTCGCGCCGGCGGGCCCGCTCCTCCAGCTCCGCGACCCGCTCGATCGCGCGCTGGTTCTCCGCCCAGAAGCGGTGGTGGGTGGTCCACTCCCCCTGGACCAGGGCGTGCCGGATGAACAGCTCGCGGGAGACGACCGGGTCGATGGAGCCGTACTGGACGCGCCGGCCCACGACCAGCGGGAGCCCGTAGAGGGTCACCCGCTCGGTGGCGACGACCGAGCCCCGCTTGGCGTCCCAGCGCGGCTCGGAGTACTGGCGCTTGACCAGGTGGTCGGCGAGCTTCTCGACGGTCTCGGGGTCGATGCGGGCCACCGTGCGGGCGAACAGCCGGCTGGTCTCGACCAGTTCGGCGGCGACGACCCAGCGGGGCGGCTTCTTCGCCAGCGGGGTGCCCGGCGCGATCACGAACCGGGTGTTCCGGGTGCCCAGGTACTCGCGACCGGGGCGCTTGTCACGCTCTGCTTCCTGCCCGCCCCGCCGCCCCTGGCCGTGCTCGACCTGCAGCCCCACGTGGCTGAGCAGCCCGGCGAGCAGCGACGCATGGATGCCCCGCTCGTCGGGCTCGCCGGCCGGCTCGCCGACCGCCATGCCCAGCCGCCGCGCGGTGCCGCGCAGCTGGCCGTGCAGGTCCTGCCACTCGCGGATGCGGAGATAGTGCAGGAACTCCCGCTTCACGGTCCGGCGGAACTGGTTGCCGGACAGCGCGTCCTGCTGCTCGCCGAGGTAGCGCCACAGGTTGAGCAGGGCCAGGAAGTCGGAGTCCTCGTCGGCGAACCGGGCGTGCATCTGGTCGGCGGCCTGCTGGTGCTCGGCGGGCCGCTCGCGCGGGTCCTGGATGGTCAGGCCGGCGGCGATGACCAGCACCTCGTCGAGGACGCCGCGCCGGTCGGCCTCCACCACCATGCGGGCCATGCGGGGGTCCAGCGGCAGCGCGGCCAGGGCGCGGCCGGTCGGGGTGAGCCTGCCGTGCTCGTCGAGGGCGTGCAGCTCCTCCAGCAGCGCCAGCCCGTCGGCGACGGAGCGGCGGTCGGGCGGGTCGATGAACGGGAACTCGGCGACCTCCCCGAGGTCCAGCGCGGCCATCTGGAGCAGCACGGACGCCAGGTTGGTGCGCAGGATCTCGGGATCGGTGAACTCCGGCCGGGCGAGGAAGTCGTCCTCGCTGTAGAGCCGGATCGCGACGCCCGGGCCGAGCCGCCCGCACCGTCCCGAGCGCTGGCGGGCCGACGCCTGGCTGACCGGCTCGATGGGCAGCCGCTGGACCTTCGTGCGATGGCTGTACCGGGAGATGCGCGCGGTGCCCGGGTCGATCACGTAGCGGATGCCCGGAACCGTCAGTGACGTCTCGGCGACGTTGGTCGAGAGCACGACCCGCCGGCCGGTGTGCGGCTGGAACACCCGGTGCTGCTCGGCGGCCGAGAGCCGACTGTAGAGCGGCACCACCTCGGTGTTCAGCAGGGCGCGGTCGGCCAGCGCGTCGGCGGTGTCGCGGATCTCCCGCTCGCCGGCGAGGAAGACCAGGATGTCGCCCGGCCCCTCGGCGACCAGCTCGTCGACCGCGTCGAGGATCGCGCTCACCTGGTCGCGGTCCGGATCGGCGTCCGGATCGTCCGGGTCCACCACGGGGCGGTAGCGGACCTCGACCGGGTAGGTGCGGCCACTGACCTCCACCACCGGCGCATCACCGAAGTGCTTCGCGACCCGCTCGACGTCGATCGTCGCGGAGGTGATGACGACCTTCAGGTCGGGCCGCTTCGGCAGCAGCTGGGCGAGGTAGCCCAGCAGGAAGTCGATGTTGAGGCTCCGCTCGTGCGCCTCGTCGATGATGATCGTGTCGTACTGGCGCAGCAGCCGGTCGTGCCCGATCTCGGCCAGCAGCACGCCGTCGGTCATCAGCTTCACCAGCGTCGAGTCCGACACCTGGTCGGCGAAGCGCATCTTGAAGCCGACGACCTCGCCGAGGGGCGTGCCGAGCTCCTCGGCGATCCGCTCGGCCACGCTGCGTGCCGCGATCCGCCGCGGCTGGGTGTGCCCGATCCGGCCTCGCACGCCACGGCCGAGCTCGAGGGCGATCTTGGGCAGCTGGGTGGTCTTCCCCGACCCGGTCTCGCCGGCGACGACCACGACCTGGGCGTCCCGGAGCGCGGCGGCGATGTCCTCGCGCCGGGCGCTGACCGGCAGCTCCTCGGGGTAGCCGATCGCCGGCACGGCGGCCCGCCGCCGTGCGATCCGCTCCTCGGCCGCCGCGACGTCGGCGGCGATGCGCTCCCGCTGCCGGTCGCGCGCCCCCTGGTCCTTCGTCCGGCGCAGCCCGTCCAGCCGGCGGCGCAGCCGGTGCTCGTCGGCGAGAGTCAGGCCGGCGAGGCGCTCCCGGAGATCGTCGCGCGGCGCCCGCTGCTCGGGGTGCACATGGCTCACGGGGGCGCTCGCGTTCCTCTCGGCCGGGACGGGGTACCGGGGCGCCGACCCCGGGACGGGCGGGCCGCCGTCCAGGATCCCACTGCCCGACCGCCCGGCGCGGCGGCGGTGGGACAGGTCACCACCCGTGCGGACCGCAACTCGTTGCATGCACCGCACAACGGGTTGTACGTTACATCCAATTTCCCCGTTCCTGGAGGCCCATGTCTTCCCCCGCGCGCCCCGGAGCGGCCACCACCCCCACGGGCGGCCGTCCGCAGGTGGAACTGCTCTCCGAGCAGCTGCCCCGGTTCATGCGACTGGTCCAGGCCCTGAAGAACCAGGCCTCCGGCCCGGAGAACCGCGACCGCGCAGCGCTCGTCCTGCTCTTCCCCCTGGTGCGCCTCGGAGCCCTCCGCCAAGGAGCCCTGGCGGACCTGGTGCACGCCGACCCCTCCACGATCAGCCGGCACGTGGCGGCACTGGTGGAGCAGGGGCTGGTGCGCCGGGTCGCCGACGAGAGCGACGGCCGGGCCAGCCTGCTCGTCGTCACCGATGCCGGACGCGCCGCCCTGGAAGCGCTGCACAGCGAGCGGACGGCGCACCTGGCGCGGGTGACCGCGCACTGGGACGAGGCCGACCTCGCCGCCCTGACCACCCTGTTCGGCCGCCTGCTCGACGACATCGCGGCCGACCTGCCCGGAGCCGCCGAGAACGCCGCCGCCTCCACCCCGAGCACCGATCCAGCCGGAGAGACCCGATGAGCCAGACCACCCGCAACGCCGCGGCGGCGCGCCGCAGCGCCCGCGCGGCCGCCGCCGCACCCGATTCCGGCGGGACCTTCAGCCACCGGCAGATCGTCACCATCCTGGTCGGCCTGATGGTCGCGATGTTCCTGGCGGCCCTGGACCAGACCGTCGTGGCCACCGCGATCCGCACGATCGCCGACGACCTGCAGGGCTACGACCTGCAGGCCTGGGCGACGACGGCCTTCCTCATCACCTCGACCATCGCCACGCCGCTCTACGGCAAGCTCTCCGACATCTACGGCCGGCGGCCGTTCTACCTGTTCGCCATCACGATCTTCGTGGTCGGCTCGGCGCTGTGCGGCATCGCCGACACGATGTACCAGCTCGCCGCCTACCGGGCGGTCCAGGGCATCGGCGCCGGTGGCCTGATGTCCCTGGCGCTGGCGATCATCGGCGACATCGTCCCGCCCCGGGAGCGGTCGCGGTACCAGGGCTACTTCATGGCGGTCTTCGGCACCTCGAGCGTGCTCGGCCCGGTCATCGGCGGCTTCTTCGCCGGCCACGACTCGATCCTCGGCGTCGACGGCTGGCGCTGGATCTTCTGGATCAACGTGCCGCTCGGCGTGCTGGCCTTCGCCGCCGTGTGGCGGGTGCTCCACCTCCCGCACGAGCGCCGTGAGCACCGGATCGACTGGCCCGGCGCCCTGGCGCTGGTCACCTTCCTCGTCCCCCTGCTGATCGTCGCCGAGCAGGGCCGCACCTGGGGCTGGACCTCCTCGGCGGCCGTCACCTGCTATGTGATCGGCGCCGTCGGCTTCGTGCTGTTCCTCCTGGCCGAGCGCGCGTACGGGGACGACGCCCTGCTGCCCCTGCGGCTGTTCGGCAACCGCAGCTTCGCGGTGAGCGGTGTGGGCAGCGTGGTCATGGGTGCCGGGATGTTCGGCGGCCTGCTGCTGCTGCCGCAGTACCTGCAGATCGTGCAGGGTTCCAGCGCCACGGTGGCGGGGCTGCAGATGATCCCCCTCGTCGGCGGGATCATGGTCGGCGCGATGAGCTCCGGCATCGCCATCTCCAGGACCGGCAAGTACAAGGTCTTCCCGCTCGTCGGGATCGCCCTCATGGTGACCGCGCTGCTGGCGATGTCCTTCCTCGTCGAGGCCGACACCTCCATCTGGTCCCTGGTCCCGTTCATGGTGCTGCTGGGCCTGGGGCTGGGCTTCAACTTCCAGCCGGTCATCCTCGCCGTCCAGAACGCCGTCTCCCCCCGGGAGATGGGCGTGGCCACCTCCTCGGTCACGTTCTTCCGCCAGATGGGCGGCACGATCGGGACGGCGGCCTTCCTGTCGATCCTGTTCACCCGGCTGCCCCGGGACATCGACGCCGCCGTGCAGGACACCGTGCGGGCCAACCCGGAGCTGGCCCCGCAGTTCCAGCAGCTGGACGCCGGCGGCGGAGCAGCGCTGGACGACACCTCCTTCATCCAGGAGCTCCCGGCCGCCCTGGCCCAGCCCTTCAAGGTCGGCTTCTCGAACTCGATCGACCTGGTGTTCCTCATCGCCGCCTGCGTCGTGGCGGTCGGGTTCTTCGTTTTCCTCTTCCTGCCCCAGCTGGCGCTGAGCACCAAGTCGGGCATCCAGGCCCGCCAGGGCGAGGCGGCCGGCACGGCGACCAGCGACCCCGGAGATCCCGCGGAGGAGGCGACCGAGGCCGTGGGCGCGGCCGCGCCGACGTCGGTCCCGCCGCCGGTGGGCCAGCCCGGCGACCGGCCCGACGCCCGGCGCTGACCGCGACCGCCGACGACCCCTTCCCGCACCGCGGGAGGGGGTCGTCACGCATCGGGCGGGCAGCAGCCCTACGGCGGTGACCCGCGGGCGGACATCCCGGCGGGCAGGATGTCCGCCTCGGGGTCAATGCCGGGCTGCGCCGCCCGCGGTCAGGGCAGGAAGACCGCGCGCACGCAGCCGTCCTCCTTCTCCTTGAACAGCCGGTAGCCCTCCGGCGCCTCGGTCAGCGGCATGACGTGGGTGGCCAGGTGCTCGGTGACCAGCTCCCCGGCCTCCATCCGGCGCAGCAGCTCCGGGATGTAGCGCTGGGCGTGGACCTGGGCGCCGCGGATCGTGAGGCCCTTGTTCATGGCCGCCCCCAGGGGGAACTTGTCCACCATCGCGGCGAAGACCCCGAGGGTGAAGACCGTGCCGCCCTTGCGGCAGGCCATGATCGCCTCGCGCACCGCGGTCGGCCGGTCGGTCTGCAGCCGCAGCTGCTGCTTGACCTGGTCGTAGATGCCGGGCGCACCGGGGGCGTGCGCCTCCATGCCCACGGCCTCGATGCAGACGTCCGGGCCTCGCCCGCCGGTGCGCTCGCGCAGCTCGGTGACGACGTCGGTGGTCGTGTAGTCCACGGCCTCGGCGCCCACGTGGTCGCGCACCTGCGCGAGCCGCTCGGGGATCCGGTCGATCACCACGACCTGTGCGGCACCCAGCAGCATCGCCGCGCGGGCGGCCATCTGACCGACGCCGCCGGCCCCCCAGACCGCGACGACGTCACCGGGCTTCGTCCCGGCCAGGTCGGCGCCCATCCAGCCGGTCGATGCGGCGTCGGAGGCGAACAGCGCCCGGGTGTCGGAGACCCCGTCGGGGACGACGAAGGTGCCGACGTCGGCGTAGGGCACCCGCATGAACTCCGCGTGGCTGCCGGCGTACCCGCCCATCGCGTGCGAGTAGCCGAAGCACCCACCGGGGCTCTGGCCCCACAGCCCCTCGGTGATCCCCGGGTTCGCGTTGCCGTTGTCGCAGAGCGAGTACAGCTCCTGCTTGCAGTACCAGCAGCTGCCGCAGGCCGCGAACGGCGCGACGACGACGCGGTCGCCGACCTTGCGGTTCCGGACCTCCTTGCCGACCTCGACGACCTCGCCGATGAACTCGTGGCCCAGCACGTCACCGGCGCGCATGAACGGGATGTAGCCGCCGATCAGGTGCAGGTCGGAGCCGCAGGTGACCGACTGGCTGATCTTCAGGATCACGTCGTGGTCGTTGAGGAGCTGCGGCTCGGGGACGTCCTCCACCGACACCTCGTTGACCCCGGTCCACGTCGCGGCCTTCACAGCACACCCTCCTTCGCAGCCGATCCCGTCATGCCCTCCAGGGCCGCGCCCTGGGGGGTCGGCTTGCGGAAGCCGTGCGGCTGCGGGTCCACGCGCAGCACCTCACCGGTCTCCAGCCGCTGCTTCGCCTCGCGCAGCGCGGCGCGCAGCTCGCCGATCTCGTCGTCGGTCGGCGTCTCCTCGAAGCGGGCCGCGAGCTCGGTCCCCCTGTCCCCGGGGGCTGCGGCGATGCGCACCTCGACCCGGTCGCCGAAGCGGTCCAGCGGGGGCGGCGGCGACGCCGGCGAACCGACCTGGTCAGGCGCCTTCAGCACGGTGACCGCCCGCCAGCGGCGGGCGGCGGTCGCCGGGTCGTCGGTCACCGACGCCTGCCCCACGCCCGGGATGCGGACGTGCTGCAGGGTGCTCAGCAGCGCGCCTCCGGCGCGGCTGACGATGGCGGGTAGCTCCATGGCTCCTCCTCGGTCGACGACGGTCCCGACCTACCCGCACATGCCGCCGGGGCAACCGGCCTAGTGTGAGGTGGTTCGCACCGCCCCGGAGACCCGCGCCCTGGAGACCTCGTGCCGTCGTCGCTGATCCTGTCCCGCCGTGACCTGGACTTCCTGCTGAACGAGTGGCTCGACGTCGAGTCGCTCACCAAGCGGTCACGCTTCACCGAGCACTCGCGAGAGACCTTCGACGCGGTGCTCGACCTGGCCGAGCAGATCGCCACCGAGCACTTCGCCCCGCACAACCGCAAGGCCGACGAGAACGAGCCGCGGTTCGTCGACGGCAAGGTCGAGCTGATCCCGGAGGTCGCCGAGGCGCTCCAGGTCTTCGCCGAGGCCGGGCTGATGGCCGGCGAGTTCGACGAGGAGTTCGGCGGCATGCAGCTGCCGCACGTGGTCGGGCAGGCCGTCTTCGCGTGGTTCAAGGCGGCCAACGTGGGCACGTCGGCCTACCCGTTCCTCACGATGGGCAACGCGCGCCTGCTGCTGGCCCACGGCAGCCGGGAGCAGATCGACACCTACGTGGCCCCGGAGATCGAGGGCCGCTGGTTCGGCACCATGGCGCTGTCCGAGCCGCAGGCCGGCTCCTCGCTGGCCGACATCACCACCCGGGCGGTGCCGCAGGACGACGGCACCTACCGGCTCACCGGCAACAAGATGTGGATCTCCGGTGGCGACCACGAGCTCACCGAGAACATCGTCCACCTGGTGCTGGCCAAGATCCCCGGCGGCCCGCCCGGGGTGAAGGGCATCTCGCTGTTCATCGTCCCGAAGTTCCTGGTGAACGAGGACGGCTCGCTGGGCGAGCGCAACGACGTCGTCCTGGCCGGGCTCAACCACAAGATGGGCTACCGGGGGACGACGAACACGCTGCTCAACTTCGGCGAGGGCGTGCACAGGCCGGACGGGCAGCCCGGCGCCGTCGGCTACCTGGTCGGTGAGCCGCACAAGGGCCTCACCTACATGTTCCACATGATGAACGAGGCCCGGATCGGCGTCGGGATGGGCGCGACCGTGCTCGGCTACACCGGTTACCTGCACGCGCTCGAGTACGCGCGCACCCGCACGCAGGGGCGGCCGGCGGGCGCGAAGGACCCGGCCTCGCCGATGGTGCCGATCATCGAGCACGCCGACGTCCGCCGGATGCTGCTGGCCGCGAAGTCCTACGCCGAGGGCGGCCTGGCCCTGGGCCTGTACTGCGCGCGCCTGGTCGACGAGGAGCAGACCGCGGAGACCCAGGAGGAGCGGGAGCGAGCGCACCTCCTGCTCGACATGCTCACCCCGGTCGCCAAGGCGTGGCCCTCGCAGTGGGGGCTGGCCGCCAACGACCTGGCCATCCAGGTGCACGGCGGCTACGGGTACACGCGGGACTACCCGGTGGAGCAGTTCTACCGGGACAACCGGCTCAACCCGATCCACGAGGGCACCCAGGGCATCCAGTCCCTCGACCTGCTCGGCCGCAAGGTCGTCATGCAGGGCGGGGCGGGGCTCGCCCTGCTGGGCGAGACGATCGCCGCGACCACCGCCCGCGCCGCCGGCACGCAGTGGGCCGGCTTCGCCGCGGACCTGGACGCCGCGGTCGCCCGGATGGGAGCGGTCACCGCCACCCTCTGGGGCACCGGCGACCCCGACCTGGCCCTGGCCAACTCCCACGTCTACCTGGAGGCGGCGGGCCACATCGTGGTCGCGTGGCTGTGGCTGGAGCAGGCGCTGGCCGCCGAGGCCGGCACCACCGACTTCCACGAGGGCAAGCGCGCCGCGGCCCGCTACTTCTGGCGCTGGGAGCTGCCCCGCACCCGGGGCTGGTTCGACCTGCTGGAGTCGCTGGACCGCACGGTGCTGGACGCCCGCGACGCCTGGTTCTGAGACGCGACGACGGCGCCCCGCCGCTCCGGGTGGAGCGGCGGGGCGCCGTCGTTCGCTGTGCTGCGGGGGTCAGGCTCGTGCGGCCCCCACGGGCTCGGAGCCGGAGCGCCGGGCGTTCGCGGCACCGCGGGCCGCCCGCTGCTCCTGCTCGTACCGGGCGGTGGACTGGGTGCCCATCGCGATGACCAGGGCCGTCAGGACGAAGAACCCCAGCAGGGTCACGGCCGGCCACAACATCATCAGATCGCTCTCCTCGCAGAACTCGCGGATGCCACCACCGGGTCAGGGACGGCGGCACGTCGTCGGGGCTCACTGTCCCCCGCTCGAACCCGTCTCAATCGTCGGTTCCGGGAGTTCACCTGGCCGGGTGTGATCCGATGCACAACCGTTACGCGCGCCGAGCGGGGAACCGCGGCGTGGTTGCATCACAGCGTGTCCGAACCCACAGCAGCTCCGGCGGCCGGCACCGGTTCCGGCACCCGTCCCGTGGCGTTGGTCGTGGCCCTCTCCCTGGGCGTCACCACGCTGTCGCTGCTGCAGAGCCTGGTCGTGCCGGCGCTGGGACGGATCGAGGAGCAGCTCGGGGTCTCACCCGGGGCCGCTGGCTGGGTGCTCACCGCCAACCTGCTCGCCGCCGCCGTCCTGACCCCGGTGCTCGGCCGGCTCGGCGACCTGAAGGGCGAGCGCCCCGTCATCCTCGGCATCCTGGTCGCGGTCGTGCTGGGCACCCTGCTGATCGTCCTGACGGAGTCCCTGCCGCTGCTGCTGGCCGGCCGGGTCCTGCAGGGGGCGTCCTACGGCCTCTTCCCCCTGTCGATCAGCGTCCTGCGACGGGAGCTCCCCGAGGCCCGGCTGAGCGTGGCGATGTCGGTGGTCAGCAGCACGCTCGCGGTGGGCGGCGTCGTCGGCCTGGTCGCCACCGGGCTGATCACCGGCGACGACGGCGACTACCGGCACGCCTTCTGGCTGGGGCTGGGCATCGCCCTCGTCGCCCTGCTGCTCGCCGCCTGGCTGCTCCCCCGCCGCCGGGTCTCGGCGAGCGGCCGGGTCGACTGGTGGGGCGCCCTGGTGCTGGGCTTGGGCCTGGTGCTCCTTCTCCTGCCCCTCTCCCAGGGGCACACCTGGGGTTGGGCCTCACCGGGCACGCTCGGCTGCCTCGCCGGCTCGGGCGTCGTCCTGACCGCGTGGGTGGCGCTGCAGCGGCGCACCGCCGAACCGCTGGTGCGCCCGTCCATGCTCGCCGACCGGCGCACCCTCGTCCCGAACGTGGCCGGCCTCATGAGCGGGATCGCGCTGTTCGCCTCCTTCCTCGCCGTCCTGCAGTACGTGCAGGCCGACCCGGAGGTCACCGGGTACGGCTTCGACGCGAGCGTGCTGGAGGCAGCAGTGGTCTACCTGCTGCCCGGCGGGGTGGTCGGCATCCTGCTCGCGCCCTTCGCGGGCCGGGTCGTCCACCGCCTGGGCGGCCTGCCCACCCTGACCGCGGGCGCCTCGTGCGGGGTCGCCGGCTTCGCCCTGCTCGCCGGGGCACGCGGCGAACCGTGGCTGGTGATCGTCGCCGGCCTGCTCACCCAGGTCTCGGTCACCGTGGCCTACGCGGCGCTGCCCGCGCTCGTCGTCGACGCGGTCCGGGAGGAGGAGACCGGGGTGGCGAACGCGGTGAACTCGATCGCCCGCTCGGTCGGGCAGGCGCTGGGCAGCACGCTCGCCGTCACGCTGATCGCGGGCAGCATCGACGCCGCCACCGGGTTGCCGCGGACCATCGCCTTCACGCTGGTCGCGCTCATCGGCGTCGGCGCCTCGGTCGTGGTCGTGCTCGTCGCGCTGCTCGGCATGCTCGCCGACCGCCGCGGCGGGCGAGGCCGCCGCGATCCGCTGGCGGAGGTGGAACAGGCCACCGCCGGGGCGGGCGAGTGGTCACCGGTGTCCGGGGTGCGCTGACCGGGGCACGGGCGCCGGTGAGAGGTGTGGCCGGACCGTTACCGGCGCGTCCGGCATGGAACGAGTTCGTCCGGGGCATCGACAGGCGCGACCGCCCGCGTCCCAGGAGGACTTCTTCATGGCCCGACCCACCGGCTCGTCCAGCCGCACCAAGGCTGAGACGCGCTTCACCGACAACCGCGCCGGCGGCGATCCCGCGCCGCAGGACGACAACATCAGCGGCACGCGGGCCGATTACGCGCCCACCGGCGCCGATCCGAAGCCCACGACGGGCGGCACGCTCAAGCGCGCGGCCAAGGAGTTCAGCGAGGACAACCTCACCGACTGGGCCGCCGCGCTGACCTACTACGGGGTGCTGGCGCTGTTCCCCGCGCTCGCCGCCCTGGCCGCCGTCGTGGGTCTGTTCACCAGCCCGCAGCAGCTCACCGACGCGTTGACGCAGGTCGTCCCGCAGTCCGCGGCCGAGACCATCAGACCGGCCATCGAGGACATCGCCGGCAACACCGCGCCCCTGGGCTTCGCCCTCGTCCTCGGTCTCCTCGGTTCGCTGTGGACGGCCTCCGGTTACGTCGGCGCCTTCACCCGCGCGGCGAACGTCGTCTACGAGACGCGCGAGGGGCGCAAGGTCTGGAAGCTCAAGCCGCTGCAGATCCTGATCACCCTGGTCGGCATCCTGTTCGCGGCGCTGCTCGTCGCCATGCTGGTGCTCAGCGGCCCGGTGGTCGACGCGGTCGGCCAGGCGATCGGCCTGGGTGACACCGTCCTGACCGTCTGGAGCTGGGCCAAGTGGCCGGTCATGCTGGTGATCCTGGCGCTGATGATCGCGGTGCTCTACTACTCGACGCCGAACGCCAAGCTGCGCGGCTTCAAGTTCATCAGCCCCGGGGCCGGCGTCGCCATCCTGGTGGCGGTCGTCGCGTCGGCCGCGTTCGCCTTCTACGTGGCGAACTTCGGCAGCTACAACGCCACCTACGGGGCGCTCGCGGGCGTCGTGATCTTCCTGATCTGGTTCTGGCTGATCAACGTCTCGCTGCTCTTCGGCATCGAGCTCGACGCCGAGATGGAGCGCACCAAGGAGCTGAAGGAGGGCGTGCCGCGGGCGGAGAAGGAGATCCAGCTCGACGCCCGGGACGAGCCCGACGACAAGCAGACGACCTGACCGAACTGCCCGAGTGCGACGAACTCGTGGTCATCGACCGCTGATGACCACGAGTTCGTCGCATCCGGCGACGTAGGCGCAGCACGCACTGCGGCTGACGGCCCCCTCCCGCTGCGGGAGGGGGCCGTCGACGTTCCTCGGGCGAGGCCGGGGCCGCCCGGGCTGCGGCGCGCGGCTCAGCGGCTGGTCGGCGGCCCGTCGCCGCGCCGGGCCAGGGGCACCCGCTCAACCACGCCGGCGACGGCGGCCAGGCCCTGGCTCACCGCCCGCCCGGCGGGGGCGAACCGGTCCGGCACACGGCGCACCCCGGCGTCGACGACGTCGCGGGTGCGGTCGATCAGCGACAGCGGCAGCCCGGACAGCGCGTTGCCCGGTGGGCGACGGGAGACGGTGGGGTGCGGGCGGGTGGGCGAGATCCGCCGCATCACCGCCCACCGCCGGCCCAGGGCGCGGAGCTCCTCGGGGCTGAGCGCCTCCTGGAGCCGCGGGAACATCACGTCCTCCTCGTCACGCACGTCCTCGCGGAGCACCTCCACCAGCCGCCGCAGCCGCGCCGGGCGGTCGGGGTGGTCCAGGCCGTCGCGCTCCAGCGCGCTGACCAGCTCGTTGACCTCCTGGTGCTCCTCCTCCACCTGCCGCGTGAGGGCGTCGCCGTCGGGCAGCGCCCGGCGGATCACCGGCCAGAGGACGGTCTCCTCCGCGAAGGCGTGGCTGAACACCAGCCGGTCGATGCGGGTGAGCACCTCCTCCTGGGCGGCGCCGGTCGTGCCGTCGAGCTCGTGCAGCAGCCGGTCGAGCTCCGCGTGGTCGCGGCGCTGGCGGACGAGCACGCTGCCCGGCCCGCCCAGCTCCTCGACGGTCTGGTCGGCGATGGAACGCATGAGGAACTCCTCCGGTCGGTCGGTCACCTGGTGTCCTGCCCCCGGCGGGCCCGCGGCACGCCTGGTTGCCACCACGACCCCCGGGTAGGTGCGGACCACCGTTCCCCGATCCAGGAGGCCCGAGCCCCCATGAGCAGCGAACCGTCGACGATCACCTCCGACTTCTACGACCTCGAGGCGCTGCTCGACGACGACGACCGGGCGCTGCTGCACCGGGTTCGCACCTTCATGGACGAGCAGGTGACGCCGGTCATCAACGAGTACTGGACCCGCGCGGAGTTCCCCCGTCAGCTCATCCCCGCCATGGCCGAGCTGGGCATCGCCGGCGTCTCGCTCCAGGGCTACGGCTGCCCGGGGCGCTCATCCCTGCTCGACGGCATGATTGCGATGGAGCTCTCCAAGGGCGACCCCTCCATCTCGACGTTCATGGGCGTGCACGGCGGCCTGGCCATGGGCTCGATCTACCTCTGCGGCTCAGAGGAGCAGAAGGAGCGCTGGCTCCCGGCGATGGCCCGCATGGAGCTCATCGGCGCGTTCGGGCTGACCGAGCCCGACCACGGCTCCGACGTCGCCCGCGGCCTGCAGACGACGTGCCGCCGGGACGGCGACGAGTGGGTGCTCGACGGCGAGAAGAAGTGGATCGGCAACGCCAGCTTCGCCGACCTGGTCATCATCTGGGCGCGCGACGTGGACACCGAACGCGTGCTGGGCTTCGTCGTCGAGCAGGGGACGCCAGGCTTCACCGCCGTCGACCTCCAGGACAAGATCGCGCTCCGCGCCGTGCAGAACGCGCACATCACCCTGGACGGTGTGCGGGTGCCGGAGGAGAACCGGCTGCAGGAGGCGCACAGCTTCCGGGAGACGGCCAACGTGCTGCGCACCACCCGGGCCGGGGTCGCCTGGTCGGCGGTCGGGTGCTCGCGCGGCGCCTACGAGCACGCGCTGCGCTACGCGCTGGAGCGCGAGCAGTTCGGGCAGCCCATCGTGGAGTTCCAGCTCGTGCAGGACCTGCTGGTGCGGATGCTCGGCAACATCACCGCCTCGGGGGCGATGTGCGCCCGGCTGTCCCAGCTGCAGATGGCGGGCACCATGACCGACGAGCACGCGTCGCTGGCCAAGGCCTTCTGCACGATGCGCATGCGCGAGACCGTGGGCTGGGCCCGCGAGCTCATGGGCGGGAACGGGATCCTGCTGGAGAACCACGTCGGCCGGTACGTCGCCGACGCCGAGGCGATCTACTCCTACGAGGGCACCCGCGAGGTGAACACGCTCATCGTCGGCCGCGGCGTCACGGGGGCCAGCGCGATCGTCTGACGGGCTGCGTGCACGGCCTGCCGGGTACCGAGGGCTGTGGTTGAGTGGTCGGGGTCACACACTGCCCCTCCCCGGGGGGGGGGGGGGGGGGGGGGGGGGGGGGGGGGGGGGGGGGGGGGGGGGGGGGGGGGGGGGGGCGCGGCCCCCCCCCCCCCCCCCCCCCCCCCCCCCCCCCCCCCCCCCCCGGGGAAGCGCACGAAGGGAACCGCCATGGCGCAGCCCGCGACCGAACCGGACCGGACGGCCTCCACACCCACCGCCGGCCGCCCCGAGAGCGACCTCCCCGCCGGGACCCCCGAGCAGGCCGCCGAGGCCGCTACGGGCCTCGACATGGTCCTGGTCGACGCCGCCCGCGGGCCGCTGCGCCGGCTGGTCCCGCCGGCCGGCACCGCGCTGCGCTTCGGCTCGGCGCTGGCCCGCAAGCCGGACGTGGTGGCCCGCCGCGGCGGGGAACTGGCCCGCGAGCTCGGCAAGGTCGTGCTCGGCCGCTCGGAGCTCGCGCCCGGGAAGAAGGACAAGCGGTTCGCCGACCCCGCGTGGAGCGGCAACCCGCTGCTCCGGCGGGCCATGCAGGCGCACCTGGCGACGGCGCGGGTGGCCTGGGAGCTGATCGAGGACGCCGACCTCGACTGGCAGGACGACGAGCGGATCCGGTTCACCGCCACGAACCTGGTCGACGCGCTCGCCCCCAGCAACGTGCCGGTGCTCAACCCGCTGGCCCTCAAGGCGGTCATCGACACCGGCGGCAAGAACGCCGTCGAGGGCGTGCGGCGGATGGTCAAGGACCTGGCGAACCCGCCCCGGGTGCCGTCGATGGTCGAGCCCGACGCCTTCACCGTCGGGGAGGACCTCGCGGTGACGCCGGGGGCCGTGGTGTTCCGCACCGATGTCTTCGAGCTGATCCAGTACCGGCCGACGACGGAGCGGGTGCGCGCGGTGCCGCTGGTGATCGTCCCGCCGACGATCAACAAGTACTACATCACCGACCTGGCGCCTGGCCGCAGCATCGTGGAGCACTACGTGGCCAGCGGCCAGCAGGTCTTCATGATCTCGTGGCGCAACCCCGACGAGCGGCACGCAGACTGGGGCCTGGACGCCTACGGGCAGGCGGTCCTCGACGCGATGGACGCCGTCGAGCGGGTCACCGGGCAGGAGCAGGTGAGCGTCCAGGCGTTCTGCTCCGGCGGCATCATCACCGCGATGGTGCTGGCCCACCTGGCCGCGACCGGCCGGCAGGACCGGGTGCGCGCGGCCAGCTACGCCGTCACCGTCCTCGACTGGGCCCGCGCCGGCACCATCTCCGCCCTCATGGACGAGGACGAGGTGCAGGCCGCCACCGAACGCTCCCGGAAGAAGGGCTACCTCGACGGCGCCCAGCTGGCGGAGGTGTTCGCCTGGCTGCGACCCAACGACCTGATCTGGAACTACTGGGTCAACAACTACCTGCAGGGCAAGCCGCCGCCGAACTTCGACATCCTGTTCTGGAACGCCGACACGACCCGGATGAGCGCGGCCCTGCACCGCGACTTCATCGAGGTGGCACTGGGCAACGCGCTGACCGAGCCCGGCCGGGCCACCATGCTCGGCTCGCCGGTGGACCTGTCGGCGGTCACCGTCGACTCCTACGTCACCGCGGGGATCGCCGACCACCTGTGCCCGTGGCAGGCCTGCTACCGGACCACCCAGCTGCTCGGCGGGGAGAGCCGGTTCATCCTCTCCACCAGCGGCCACATCGCCTCCCTGGTGAACCCGCCGGGCAACCCGAAGTCCACCTTCCAGGTGGCGGGCGCCACGCCACCCGACCCCCAGGAGTGGCTGCGGTCGGCCGAGACGGTGCAGGGCTCCTGGTGGCCGGACTTCATGGCCTGGCTCGGCGAGCGGTCGGGCGAGGAGGTGCCGGCGCCGGCCGAGCTGGGTGGGAACGGCCTCGAGGTGCTCGCCGAGGCCCCGGGCACCTATGTCTTCGACAAGTAGTCGGGAGGTCGTCCGCAGCCTCACCGTCGGGGGCCGGACGCTCCGGACCGCCGTGCGGCCGGGTACCGACGACGCGGTGCCGCCGCTGCTGCTGATGAACGGCATCGGCGCCAGCCTGGAGGTGCTGCAGCCCTTCGTCGACGCGCTGGATCCCCGGCGCACCGTCATCCGGTTCGACGTGCCGGGCGTGGGCGGCTCACCGCCACCCGTCGTCCCCTACCTGCTCTCCACGCTGAGCCCCGTGGTCGCCGGGCTGCTGGACCGGCTGGGCCACCACCGGCCGGTGGACGTCCTCGGGCTGTCCTGGGGCGGAGGGCTGGCCCAGCACTTCGCGGTGCAGCACCGGCGCCGCTGCCGGCGGCTGGTGCTGGCCGCGACGGCGACCGGCTCCCTCATGGTGCCGGCCCGCCCCGCCGTGCTGGCCCGCATGCTGACCCCGCGGCGGCACCGCGACCCGGAGTACGCCCGCGAGATCGCCGGCCTCATCTACGGCGGGACGATGCGCACCGACCCCGAGCGGGCGGCGGCGGCGCTGCACACGCACACCCGGGTCGGCCCGAAGCGCGGCTACTACTACCAGCTCGCCTCGAGCACCGGGTGGAGCAGCCTGCCGTTCCTGCGGCTCATCCGGCAGCCGACGCTGGTGGTGGCGGGGGACGACGACCCGATCATCCCGGTCGTGAACGCCCGGGTGATGGCCCGGCTGATCCCCCGGGCGCAGCTGCACGTCTACCGCGGCGGGCACATCGCGCTGGTCACCGAGGCCGACGAGCTGGCCCCGGTGATCGAGTCGTTCCTCGACGGCTGACCGGGCGGTTCAGCCGCGGGCGGCCGCGGCGGCGACGTGCTGCTCGAAGCGGTCCATCACGTCGTCGATGAGCTGGGCGTGGGTGTAGTTCATGACGTCGTAGCCGCCCGCCCCCGCCGGGCTGCCCGGCTCGACCTGGACGTCGAGCCGGGAGGCACCCGGGTCCGACGACGGCCGGGCGCCGTCCCCGCGGCGCGGCGGGCGGCTGGGCCGGATGCGGTAGCGGAACGGCGCGCCGCCGTCGGCCTGCGCCGTGAGCTCGACGCAGGGCGCGCCGGAGTCGTCGACGGCCCAGTGCATGTCCGACTCGACCTCCCGGGCGCGCAGCTCGGCCGCGGCCTCCGCCAGAGCCGGTCGCGCCGTCTCGTGGAGGTACTGGTCGACCCGCTCACGGCCGGTGGGGACAGGTGCCCGGCGCCGTCGCAGCCGGGCGCGCCGCCGCGCGGCCGGCCGGCCGGAGGGAGCGATCCGGTGGCGGTTGACGGCGCGATCGGCCTCGCTGCGCAGCGCGCGGTGCAGCCCGACCATCACCGCCACCATCACGAAGGCGAAGGGCAGGCCCATGATGATGGTCGCGTTCTGGAGCGCGGGCACGCCGCCGACCAGCAGCATCGCAGCGGTGAGCACGCCGGTCACGACCGCCCAGACGATCCGGACGCCGGCGGCCGCGTCGTCCTGCGGCCGGCGCAGCCGCGAGGACAGGTTCGCCATCACCAGCGCGCCGGAGTCCGCGGACGTCACGTAGAACAGCAGGCCGATGAAGGTCGCGATCGAGGCGATGAACGGAAAGGCCGGGTAGTCCGCCAGGAGGGTGTAGAAGCCCCGCTCCGGGATGTTCATCGCCGTCTCGCCGAACGCCGCATCGCCCTGCCGGATGCGGTCGATGGCGCTGTTCCCGAAGATCGACACCCACATCAGGATGTAGCTGAAGGGCAGCAGCAGCGTCCCGGCCACGAACTGGCGGATCGTCCGGCCCCGCGAGATGCGGGCGAGGAAGAGCCCGACGAAGGACGCCCAGGCGATCCACCACGCCCAGAAGAACAGCGTCCAGCCGTTCAGCCACTCGTCCGGCCGGTCGTAGGCGAAGGTCTCCATGGTGAGGCCGGGGAAGCTGCTCACGAAGTCCCCGACGTTCTGGACCAGCCCGTTGAGCAGGAACGCGGTGTTGCCGGTCACCAGCACGAAGCCGGCCAGCCCCAGGGCGAGGACGACGTTGAGCTGGGAGAGCCGCTTGATGCCCCGGTCGACACCGCTCACCGCGGACACCGTCGCCACGCCCACGGCCAGGGCGATCAACCCCAGCTGCGCGGCCCGGCCCTCGGGGATGCCGAACAGCACCGACAACCCGTAGTTCAGCTGCACCACACCGATGCCCAGCGACGTGGCGACGCCGAAGATCGTGCCGAGGACCGCCGCGACGTCCACGGCGTCGCCCAGCGAGCCGTGCACGCGCCGGCCGAAGATCGGGTACAGCACCGAGCGGATGGCCAGCGGCATGTTCATGCGGTAGGCGAAGTAGGCCAGCGCCATCCCCATCAGCGCGTACATGCCCCAGCCGTTGATGCCGTAGTGGAACAGCGTCCACACGGTCGCCTCGCGGGCGGCCTCCACCGTCTCGCCCTCAACCACCGGCGGGGCCAGGTACTGCGTGACCGGCTCGGCGACGGCGAAGAACATCAGGTCGGTGCCGATGCCGGCGGCGAAGAGCATCGACGCCCAGGCGAAGGTGCTGAACTGCGGGGTGGAGTGCTCGGGGCCGAGCTTGACCTTCCCGTACCGCGAGAAGGCGATGGCCAGGACGAAGACGAGCACGGCGGTGGCGAAGGCGATGTAGAACCAGCCGAACCACTCCGACGTCCAGCCGACCAGGGAGCCGATCGTCTCCGCGGCCGACGTCGGGGTCGCCGTCGCCCAGAGCGCGATCGCGAGGACGCCGGCGACCGAGCCGTAGAAGACGCGCCGTTTGATCCCGGAGCCCGCGTCGGGGGACCGGGTGCCGGGCTCGCTCATGCCCGCTTCCCCCACTCTGTCGCGAGGTGCGCTGCCGACGTCTTCGATGTGCCGCTCACCGGCCGGATGGTGGCACACCCGGCGGCGTGCGGCAGCCGCACGGCAGCCCGGGCCGACGGGCTCAGGTGGTGGGGGCGGCCGTCTCCTCCCGGCGCAGCAGCGCTCCGGCCTCGGCCGCGGGCAGCGGCCGGGACAGCAGGTAGCCCTGCGCCCGGTCGCACGCCTGTGCCCGGAGCCGCGCCATCTGCGCGTCCTCCTCGACCCCCTCGGCGACCACGGTGAGACCGAACGTGTGCGCCGCGCGGATCATCAGGGCGACCAGTTCGAGGTGGGCGGGCTCCCCCGACGCCACGAAGCTGCGGTCGATCTTCAGCGTGTCCACGGGCATGTTCCGCAGCTGCCCGATCGAGGTGTACCCGGTGCCGAAGTCGTCGATGGCGATGCCGACGCCCATGTCCCGCAGCTCGGTCAGGTGGTCGTACGCGGCCGGGTCGTCCACCAGCACCGTCTCGGTGACCTCGAGGACCAGCAGCCGCGCCGGCAGCCCGGAGGTGGCGAGCGCGTCCGCGACGTCGGTGACCACCCGCCGGTCGGCGAGGTGCCGGCCGGAGATGTTCACCGCGATCGTCGGCTCGGGCCGCCCCGGGGCCACCGGGAACTCCTTCCGCCACTGCGCCAGCTGACGGGTCGCCTCCTGCAGCACGAAGCGGTCGATGTCCCCGACGAGGCGGGACCGCTCGGCGACCGGGATGAACTGGTCCGGCGGGACCGGGCCGACGCCCGGCCGGTCCCAGCGGACCAGTGCCTCGTACCCGGTCAGCCGGTCGGACGCCAGGTCCATGACCGGCTGGTAGACCAGGTGCATCTCGCCGCTGGCCAGGCCGTGGCTGATGGCCGCCTCGAGCTCGGCCTGCTCGGTCAGCTGCAGCCGGAGCGTCTCGTCGAAGATCTCCGCCCGGCCCCGGCCGTGCGCCTTGGCCCGGTACGCGGCGGTGTCGGCCTCGGCGAAGAGCACGTCGGCGTCGGTGCCGCCGTCGCGGCTGATCGCCACGCCGACGCTGGCGCCGACGCCGACCGTCAGCGCCCCCACCGGGATCGGCTCGCTGACCGAGGCGATGAGCCGCTCGGCGAGGTCGATCAGGTCGTGCTCGGCGTGCACCGGCTCGACCAGGACGACGAACTCGTCGCCGCCGAGGCGGCAGACGACGTCACCCGGGCGCACGGCCGCCCGGAGCCGGCCCGCCACCGCGCGCAGCACCTCGTCGCCGGCCGCGTGGCCGTGGCCGTCGTTGACGGCCTTGAAGCCGTCCAGGTCGATGAAGAGGAGACCGGTCATCTCCCCGGACCGCCGGCCGCGGTGCAGGGCCGAGGTCACGAGGGTGAGGGCCTGCGCGCGGTTGGGCAGCTCGGTCAGCGGGTCGTGCGTGGCCTGGTGCGCGAGAGCGAACTGCAGCTCCTCGCGCTGGCGCACCGAGGTGACGATCGCCTTGACCGAGGCGTGCACGACCTCGCCGAGCGGGCCGGGCAGGGGCTCGTCGAGGAGCGCGTCGTCGAGGTCGCCGCGGGCCACGGCCTGCGCCTGGTCCTGGATCCGGCGCAGCCCGGCGACGGCCGACCCGAGCGCGGCCGAGACCGTCCGGACCTCCCGCGGCCCGGCGACCTCGACCGCCACCAGCGATCCCTCGCTGATCTCGGTCGCCTGGGCGGCGAGCAGGCGGAGCGCCCCGGTGACGCTGCGGCCGAGGACGAAGGCGCCGAGCAGCGAGGCGACGAGCAGGCCGGCTCCCATCAGCAGGACGAACTGGAGCCGGTCGCCGGCGCGCTCGAGGTCGGCGGCCACGAGCTGCCGGGCCTCGTCGACCGCCGTCCCGACCAGCTCGGCCAGCATCGTGCTGCGGTCCTGGCTCTGGAACAGCACGGTGACCAGGTCGCTGAGCGGCATGGCGGCGCCGCCGTCGTCGGTGAGTCCCTGCGCGAGCAGGCCGTCCAGCTGGGTGACGACGTCGGAGGTGCGGACCTCCTCCCAGGCATCCCGCAGGCCCTGCCCCGAGACAGTGTCCATCCGGCGCTGGGCGTCCAGGTAGTCCAGCCACTGGGTCTCCCAGGCGGTGCGGGAGCCGATCAGCTCGTCGCCGCCCTCGGCCAGCAGGGAGCCGATGAAGAGGGGCATCTGCCGGCCGGCGGCCTGCGCCAGCTGGGCCACGGTCTGGACGTCACGGATGGCCCGCAGCGTGTTCCCGGGCACGCCCTCGGAGGTCGCTGCCGCGGCGGCCGCCGCCTGCGCGTTCATGAGGTCGTTGGAGACGCGCAGGAACCGGAGGTGCAGCGCCTCGATGTCCAGCCGGCCCGCCTGGTCGGCCTGGCGCAACTCCGCCAGGTCATCGGCGGCACGCGCCGCGGCCGCCGCCCCGACGGAGCCCGCCGAGACCCGGGCCAGGGCCTGGTCGGTGACTGCTCGCGCACGAGCCGCCTCGTCGATCGCGGTCTGCCGCTGGGTGCGCAGGAAGAACTCGGGCAGCCCGAGGGCCGCCGCGGCCGCCGGATCGCCGATGACCGACAGCGACAGGACCGGGATCATCTCCTGCTCCACACCGCTGCGCGCGGCATCGAGCAGGGCCAGCGCGCGCACGGCGACCTCGGCACGCTCCGCGCCGGCGACCTCGGCCGCGCGCGCCTGGGCCGCCGCGACGGTGAGGACCCCGACGCCGACCATGGGCAGGAGCACCAGGGCGATCAGGTACCGCCGCAGCGGGAACCCACGCCGTCGCCCGCTATCCACGTCCTGGTGTGTGCGCACGCTGCTCCTATCGGGCCGTGATCCACGGCACTTGAGGTCGGTCCCCACCCGTCCAGGTGAGGTGACACGGGCAGGGGGCACAGGCAGTTCGCAGGCGCTGCCGAGGGAAACCGTCAGACCTGCCGGGGATGCTCACGGCACGCCCCAGTCCCGAGGAGATCCGTGATCGACCTGGCCCCCCGTCCCACCCGCCCGCAGTCCGCGCGCCTGCCGTCGGCCGGCGCCCGCCTACCGGCCCGCTTGCGCCAGCGCGCCGTGCTCGTGGTGCCACCCGTTCCGGGGGCCGACCGCCGGGAGTGACACCGGTCCGCGCCCCCGGGTCAGCGGGCTGGTGCCGTCACCAGGTGGCACCCAGGGGAGCCGAACTCCTCCACCTCGAAGCCCATCAGCCGCAGCACGGTGACGACGGCCGCGGTCATCGACCGCTGCACGGCGGCCTCCATGGCACCGCCACGGGCCTGGTGGACGCTCATCCGGTCGTGCTGACGCCAGGTCACGAGGACCCCGGCCGAGTCCGGGTGCGGGGTCAGGCAGACCCCGCCCACGGCGTGCCCCACGCCTTCCCGGCCGTCGCAGTCGTGCAGGGGCAGCCCGGCCTCGAGCAGCGCGGCGGTGACGTCGACGGCCAGCGTGGTCAGCACGTCGTCGTCGTCGGTCATGAACGGGTCCCAGTCCTCCGGGAGCAGGTCGAGCTGGTCCCCCAGGTCGGCCAGCCAGTCGCGCTCCTCCGCCGACTGCCGCCGGACCACGCCGCCGTCCGCCCGCCGACCGCCGTGGACGACCCGCGTGCGGTCGGTCAGGTCCTCGGCCAGGCGCGCCCACTCGGCGTCGAGCGAGTCCGCGAACGGACCGGCGACCGCCGCACCGTCGTGCTCGTCGACCAGCCACCAGCCGGTCGCCCCCGTGGTGTCGGGGAGGCTCCGGCCGGCCGGGTGGGTGGCCAGGCCGACAGCCGCCCGCTCCGCCCCGGGCTGCCCGGCCGCATCGCCGGAGGACTCGACGCCTGCGGCGTCAGCGGCCGCGCGGGCGGCCGCGCCCTGGCCGGCGGGCTGCGGCGCGTGGACGGTGGCGCGGTGCGCCCGCACCGCGTTGCGCTCGAACTCGTACCGGGCGGTGGAGCTCGCGGCCAGGACGACGACGAGCGCGATCAGCCCGCAGCACCCCAGCAGCGGCCCGGCGATGGCCAGCAGCTCACCAGGCACGCCAGGCCCCCTGCGGCCCCGCGCCCCAGGACGCCGCGCGGTTCGTCCACTCCTGCACCCGGGCCGCCCACCCGGGGTGCGGTGGGCGCACCACCGGTGGCGCGGGGACCGGCTCCTCCACCATCAGCTCCCTGAGCAGGTCCAGACCCGGGTCGTCGAAGACCTCGCGCATGGGGAGGGACGGCGTGCGGACAGGTGATGCGGTGGCGTGCACTGGGGGCTCCTCGCAGGTGGTGCTCCGCGGCTGGGAAGCACCGCGGATGACCCGAAGGCTAGGGACGACGGGCCCCCGCGAAGGCCGCTCGGACCGGTTCCGGGCCTGGCCCGTGTCCGTTTCGTTGCGGATCGGTGCCCGGGCGCGCGGTGACCCCTTCCCCGGGACGCCGACCTGTCGACAAACCACCCGTTCGCGAGCGTGGCGGGGGCCGATGGCCGGGTCGGTCATCCCGCCGCGGACCCGGCGCGCCGGCGTGTCGCGCTCTACTGCAGGCCGGCGAGGAACGCCCGCACGCGCTGCACCAGCAGGGCAGCCGCACCCGGGTCGTGGTCGGGCAGGCTGCGGTCGCTGAACAGGTGCCGGTCGCCCGGGTAGAGGAACAGCTGCGCGCCGTCGATCGCCTCGGCGAGATCGCGCGCGACGTCGACGTCCCCCCACTCATCGGCGTCCATGACGTGGAACTGCACCGGCACGCCCGCGGGCCAGTCGTCGGCGAGCTCGCCGAGTGGGACGGCGGCGTGCATCAGGACCGCGCCGGCGGCCCCCGGACGGGTCTGCGCCAGCAGCTGCGCCGGCATGACCCCGAGGGAGAAACCGGCGTAGACCAGCCGCTCGGGCAGCTCCGCGACGGCCGCGCGGCCGCGCTCCAGCACCGTGCCGAAGCCGATCTCCTGAGCGTGCGCGACGCCGTTCTGGAGGGTGTCGAACGTGCGCCCCCCGTACAGGTCGGGCGTGTGGACGACGTGCCCGTCCGCGCGCAGCTCATCCGCGAACGCGACGACCCCGGGCGTCATCCCCTGCGCGTGGTGGAACAGCACCAGCTCGGCCATGGCGGCACGCTAATCGCCGGGGCTGACGGATGGACGCCCGACGGTGGGCCCCGTGGGGATCGAACCCACAACCCGCGGATTAAAAGTCCGCTGCTCTGCCAGTTGAGCTAGAGGCCCGGGAGCGCGCGACCGATGGGCCGGCGGCACCCGGCGGAAGGCTACCGCCGGTGGCGCACCCGGCCCCGGCGCCGGCACCGTGGCGGCCGGCCGAGCAGCCGCGGAGCAGCGCCGGCGAGGTTCGATCGGGAACTGCCGGGTCGGCCCACGCATCGACCCCGGCGCACCCGGTCATAACCTTGAGGAGCCGCACCCACGAAGCGCGGTGACATACCTCATACGCCCGCGATCGCATGTAGCGGCCGAATCCGGCCGACGATCGTTGAGGAGGCGCTGCGGCGCCGGGCCGAGCACACAGCCAGAGAGGCAGACGTGACTTCCGAGCGCAGCGTTCCCGACAGCGCGAACCCCGACGTCGTACTCGTCGGCGGCGGCATCATGAGCGCGACCCTGGCGCAGCTGTTGCAGGTCGTCGCCCCCGAGTGGAGCGTCGCGGTCTTCGAGTCGGGCAGCGCCGTCGCTTCCGAGAGCTCGGGGCCCTGGAACAACGCCGGCACCGGGCACGCCGCCCTCTGCGAGCTGAACTACACGCCTGCGGGCCCCGACGGCCGGGTCGACCCGAGCAAGGCGATCACGATCAACGAGCAGTTCCAGGTGTCGCGCCAGTTCTGGTCGCACCTGGTCCGCGCCGGCATGACGGGCTCCCCCAAGGAGTTCATCTCGCCCGTTCCGCACCTGAGCTTCGTCACCGGCGAGCAGGGTCGCACCTACATGCGCAACCGGTACGCCGCGCTGAGCGCCCAGCCGCTGTTCACGGGGATGGAGTACACCGAGAGCCCGGCGGAGATGGCCGACTGGCTGCCGCTGATGATGGAGGGGCGCGCCCCGGAGCAGATCGTCGCGGCCACCCGCTCGGTCGCCGGCACCGACGTCAACTTCGGTGCCCTCACCCGCCTGATGCTCGACGACGCCGCCACCCGCGGGGTGAACGTCCACGTCAACCAGCGGGTGGACGCGCTCGAGAAGGAGAGCGACGGCCGCTGGAAGGTGACCGTCCGCGACACCCAGACCGGCGACCGCGTGACGATGCGCGCCGGCTTCGTCTTCGTCGGCGCCGGGGGCGGTGCCCTGCCCCTGCTGCAGAAGGCCGGCATCCCCGAGATCCGCGGCTTCGGCGGCTTCCCGGTCAGCGGCATGTTCCTGCGCTCCCGGTCCCCCGAGCTGGTCGGCCGCCACCAGGCGAAGGTCTACGGCCAGGCGGCCGTCGGCGCCCCGCCGATGTCCGTGCCGCACCTGGACCTGCGGCTGATCGACGGCGAGTACTCGCTGCTGTTCGGGCCCTACGCCGGCTTCTCCCCCAAGTTCCTCAAGGCCGGCTCGATGTTCGACCTGCCGAAGAGCGTCAAGCCGAACAACCTCGGCTCCATGCTCGGCGTGGCCCGCACCGAGATGGCGCTGACCAAGTACCTGATCGGCGAGCTGATGCAGACCCGGTCGGCCCGGCACCGCACCCTGCAGGAGTTCGTGCCCACCGCCGAGCAGGGCGACTGGGACATGGTCACCGCCGGCCAGCGGGTGCAGGTCATCAAGCAGGACCCGAAGTCGGGCAAGGGCGTGCTCCAGTTCGGCACCGAGCTCATCGTCGGCGGGGACGGCAGCATCGCCGGCCTGCTCGGCGCCTCGCCCGGCGCCTCGACCGCCGTCTCGGCGATGCTGACCCTCCTGGAGCGGTGCTTCCCCCAGCGCATCGACGCCTGGCGCCCCCTGCTGCAGACGGCGATCCCGTCCTACGGCCACTCGCTGAACGACGAGCCGGCGCTGCTGGCCCGGGTACGCGCGGAGACCATGCAGACGCTGGAGCTCAACGGCTGATCAGCGGTAGCCCGCTCGACACCACGGCAACGCCCGGGGAACCGGTCCGCGCAGGACGGGTTCCCCGGGCGTCGTCGTCACAGCACGCCCAGCACCAGGAGCAGCAGGAGCGTCAGCAGCGCCGAGATCAGCAGCGAGCCGAGGCAGCCGAGACGGCTGGAGAACAGGAAGAACATCCTCGGGAGTTGCCCGCGCGCCGACGGACCACACCTCCTGTGCAGTGGGTCACCGTGATTCGGTACGGTCCACCCGTTCAGGGGATCGCGGTCGACCCCGGCGGTTACGTACCGTCATCATCGTTCCGGTCGGGGAACGCGACTCCGCGCCCCTGTCCGCCACATCCTCCGCCCCGCGCTCCGGCGCCGGGCGGGCACGACCCCGGCCCGGCTGACCCGTTCCCCCCGGGGCAGCCGGGCCGGCTTCTTCCCCCACCGCCTCAGCCGCGCCGGCACACCTGCCGGACCAGCTCGACCAGGGCGGCACGCAGCTCCTCGTCGACGGGGAGGTCGACCACCAGCTCCGGTCGTCCGCCGATCCGCACCCCGACGGGGAAGAGGTGCGGCTGCTTGGCCTCGGCCAGCACGTGCGCGTCGCACGTGGCCACGGTGAAGGTGAGCGACCCTTCCGCAGCGCCGGTCCCCGCGGGCAGCTCCAGCGGCACCTCCGCCGCGACGTCGAACTGGACGTTGCCGCCCACCCGCTCCACGAGGATCCGCGCGTCGGGCCCCCGCCGGGCCAGCGTCAGCCGGGCGGTGAGCCGGTCCGGCCCGGCCCGCGGCCCGCTCACCCCGAGCTCCACCGCGTCGGCCACCGCACGGGCCCCGCACTCCTCGCCGTGGACGCGGTCGAGCGCCTCCCCCTCCAGCGCCACCCGCACGTGTTCCACCGTGCCGTCGGGCCGCAGCAGCGTCAGCCGGGCGGTCGCGGGCCCGTCACCGGCCGGGCACACCGCCTCGCCGTAGGGCGTCGGCAGGTCGACGACGCGCCCGGGCACGAACTCGGTGGCCACCTCGGTCGGCGGCAGCAGCGCGAAGCCGGGCGCGTCCAGCGCCACCGCGGTCACCGTGTACGGCGCGCCGCCGGTGTGGGTGACCCGCACCTGGATCCGCCCGCCGACGGCCTCGTCGGTGCGCAGGCGGACCGCCTCGGCGGCGACGCCGGGCACCGCCGGCACCAGCGGAGCCGCGGCGGTCGACGGCGGGGGATCCGCCTGCCCTCCGGCCGGTTGCGTGCCGCAGGCCGCGGCCAGCAGCACCGCCAGACCCACGGCCGTGCGCCTCATGGCGCCGCAGCGTAGAGCGGCGCCACCCCCGCGTCAGCGGTGCCGGCTCGGCACCCGGGCCATGACCCGGCCGGCGTCCATGCGCACCTCGAGCTTCTCCTGCGGGTTGGCCGCCGGCCCGCGGCGCGGCTCCCCGCTGTCGAGGTCGAACGCGGAGCCGTGCCACGGGCACACCAGGCACTCGCTGCCGCGCACCGTCTCCACCGCGCCCTCGTCCAGCGGGCCGGACAGGTGGGAGCAGGCCCCGACGAAGACGTCGACCCGCGCGCCGCGGCGGACGACGGCCAGCGGCACCGACATGCTGCCGCCCTTCCCGGTGCGCAGCGTCGGCCGCCCCTCGGGCAGGTCGTCGAGCGGTCCGAGGTCGACCCAGTCGGTGGTCAGTGCCCGGACAGCGGTGGCCGCGTGCGAGGCGCCCGAGGACTGCGCGTAGGACATGTGCCCGCCGATCGCCGCCGAGCTCCCCGCGAGGCCCAGGCCCGCGTACGCCAGCGCCCGGCCCAGTGCGCCCCTGCCCTGGGACCGGGCCACCAGCGAGCCGGCGTAGAGGCCCAGCGCGGCGGTGTTCATCAGCGCGTGCAGGGCGCCGAGCCGACGGACGCCGGCGCCCTGCTCCGACCAGTCCGCCGCTCCCGACAGGGCCGCCGGCACCGCCGCGGCCACCCCCGTGCCGATCAGCACGGTGGCGGCCGGCCGCAGCGGGGGCACGGCGTCCAGCAGTCCGGCCGACACCCAGCTGCCCACTGGCACCTGCACCAGCACCGGGTGCAGCGGATGCCCCAGCCAGGTCCCGTGCAGGACGTCCTTGACCGCGCTCGGCATGCCGAGGACGGCGCGCCGTGCGGGCTCGATGGCCTTGTCGAACGCCGACACGTCCGCGATGCGGTCCAGGAAGCCCATGAGACTCATGGCCGCCCCCTACCCGCGCGGACCCGGCCCGACGCACGGCGCCTCGACGACTGCACCGAGGTGCTCACAGGTGACCGTGAGCAAGGACACGGGTGAGTGCCAGTGACGCCAGGCATGTTCAGAGGTGACAGGGGTTCTGCCGAAGAGAATCCTTGACCTGTTCACCTGCGACCGACCGGAGGCCCTCCCCCGTGACCTGCCCGTCCCTGCTCCGCCGCGGCCACGCCGCCGACGCCGTCGGCGACCTGCCGCACGCGACGGCGCAGGGCCCGCCCGGGGACGCCACCTCGGCGCAGTTCCTGCGCGGGGACGCCACCTCGGCGCAGTTCCTGCGCTTCGTGCTGGTCGGCGCGGTCACCACCGTCGTCTACGCGGCGCTGTTCGTGGCGGGGCACGGCTGGGGCTACCTGCCGGCCCACCTCGTGGCGACGGCGGTCTCCACGGTGCTGGCCAACGAACTGCACCGCCGGCGCACGTTCCACGCCGACCAGCGGGTGCACTGGTTCACCGCCCAGTGGGAGGCCGGCGGCGTCACCGTCCTGGGCCTGCTCGCGACCAGCACCGCCCTGGGGCTGCTGGACGCCCTCACCGACGGCACCCACCCCCTGCTGCAGATCGCCACGGTCGCCGGCGTGACGGCCTTCATCGGCCTCATGCGGTTCCTCGCGCTGCGCTGGATCTTCCGCCCCGCACCCACCCGGATCTGAGCGCCTCGCCGCGCCGATCGGAACGACGACCCGGACGTCGCTAGCGTGGTCCACGTGAGCGAGCCCACCGCGTCGACGTCCCCCTGGCCCGGCCGGGCCCGGGTGGCCGGTCGATGGGCCGGCCGCGTGGCCATCGCGCTCGTCGGTGCCGTCATCGCGGTCCTGCTGTTCGCGCGGGTCTCCGCGCCCATCGGGCCGTTCGACGCCACGCTCGCCTTCCGCCCCGCCTCCGGCGGTGCGGAGGTCGCCGTCCCGCCGCTGGGCTCCCTGGCGGTCGACGCCTACGACGGGCCGCTCCGGCTGGACATCTCGCTGCAACGGGTCGACCAGGCCCGCGCGGAGGCGCTGGCGACCGACCCGGTGCGGCTGGCCGGCGTCGTCGACCGGGTGACCGAGGACCTGCAGTCCGCCGTCGTCCGGCTGGTCTGGGTGACCGTGCTGGTGGCGCTCGCCGGAGCCGCGCTCACCTCCTGGGTCGTGCTGCGCCGCCGCCGCGAGCCGCTCATCGCCGTCGGTATCACCGCGGCGCTGCTGGCCGGCACGGGCGCGCTGGGCGCCGCGACGTGGCGCCCCGAGGCGCTGTCGCAGCCGACGTACACCGGACTGCTGGTGAACGCCAACAGCCTGATCGGCAACGCCCAGGACATCGTCGCCCGGTTCGATGCCTACCGGGCGTCCCTCGAGGACCTGGTGGCCAACGTGGGCACGCTCTACGCGACGTTGTCCGCGCTGCCCTCGCCGAGCGGCACCGGCGACTCCGTGGCCCTCCTGCACGTGTCCGACATCCACCTCAACCCGGCCGGCTTCGACCTGGTGCGGCAGGTGGCGCAGCGCTTCGAGATCGACGGCATCCTCGACACCGGCGACATCACCGACTGGGGCAGCGAGCCCGAGAACCGGCTGATCACCGCGGTGGGCGACCTCGGCGTGCCCTACGTCTACATCCGCGGCAACCACGACTCGGCCACCACGGCGAGCATCCTCGCCGCCCAGCCCAACGTCACCGTCCTGGACGACTCGGACGTGAGCGTCGCCGGCATCCGGATCGTCGGCGCCCCTGATCCCCGGTTCACCCCGGACAAGAGCACCGGCGACGACGACGCGGGCGCCGACGTCCTCGAGCGGTCCGGCGAGGAGCTGGCGGACTACACCCGGACGCTGGCCGAGGACCCGGCCATCGCGATGGTGCACGACCCGAAGCAGGCGCCGCCGCTGGACGGCCTCGTGCCGCTGGTGCTGGCCGGGCACACGCACAACCGGGTGGTCGAGGAGCTCTCCGACGGAACCCTGCTGATGGTGCAGGGCTCGACCGGCGGCGCCGGCCTGCGAGCGCTCGAGGGCGAGTACCCGGAACCACTCACCTGCACCGTGCTCTACCTCGACCCGGCCACCGGCGCGCTGCAGGCCTACGACGACATCACCCTCGGTGGGCTGGGCTCCACGGAGGTGACGGTGGAGCGCACCATCGTCGCGGAGAGCCCGCCGGCCGACGAGGCCCAGCTGCCCGCCGGCGGGGTGGCGCCCCCTGCCGTCGGCGGGGTGGAGCCGCCTGCCGTCGGCGGGGTGGAGCCCCCGGTGGTCGGCGAGGTGGAACCCCCCGACGCGGGTGTGGAGCCGGGGCCGGGCGGCGGCGTGGTCGTGCCCCCCGGGCCGGGCGGCGCCCCGCTCGCGCCGACCTCCCCGCCGGGATGACCGCCGGGTCCTACGCTCGCGACATGACGTCGACGACCCGCATCACCCGGTTGGCCGCTGGGGTGCTGGCCGGCGGCCTCTCCCTCGCGGCGCTCAGCGGCTGCACCCTCTCGTCCCAGAACGTCTCGTGCTCCGGGGGAACCTGCACGGTGACCCTCTCCGGCGACGGCGCGGAAGCCGAGATCCTCGGCACCACGCTGGCGTTCGACAGCGTGCAGGACGGTCGCGCCACGCTGACCGTCGGCGGGACCACCGTGTCCTGCGCCGAGGGCGAGAGCGTCTCCGCCGGCCCTCTGGAGCTCGCCTGCTCCAGCGTCACCGACGACTCGGTGGAGCTGCGGGCCACCCTCGGCTGAGACGGGTCGTCCGGCGCGCCGCCCCCTCTCGGGGGACCCCGCCTCGGGCGGGGCCCGGGAGCCATGTATTGTTCTCGCTGCCCCCGGCGAACACGAGCCCCCATCGTCTAGCGGTCCAGGACGCCGCCCTTTCAAGGCGGTAGCACGGGTTCGAACCCCGTTGGGGGCACGCAGCACCAGCACCAGCACCACCAGCAAGGCCCTGTAGCGCAGTTGGTTAGCGCGCCGCCCTGTCACGGCGGAGGTCGCGGGTTCGAGTCCCGTCAGGGTCGCTCTCCGGTGAGGTCACCGGAAGGGGCAGGTAGCTCAGTCGGTACGAGCGCTCGCCTGAAAAGCGAGAGGTCGGCGGTTCGACCCCGCCCCTGCCCACACTCTCCTCATCGCACGGGCCCGGCAGTCGCCGGGCCCGTCGTCATCTCACGCCCAGCTGCGGTCGGCCACCACCTGGGCGTAGACCTCCCCGTGCACCTCGCGCACGGCGGCGCGCTGGTCCTCCCGCCAGCTCCGGTCGGCGGGCCGCGGCATGGGCCGGGTGAGCGCCGCGCCGATCGCGGCGGTCAGCGACACCGGGTCCAGGCCCGTGAACTCGTCGTTGGTGTAGGGCACGACGTCCGACCACTGGTCGGCGAACCACCCGCAGCTCGGCGCCACCACCCGGGTGCCGACGTCCCGGCAGATCTCGACGTCGGCCGAGTGCGTGCCGCACCGCTCGGGCAGCACCGCGGCGTGCAGCTGCTGCAGCTGGGCGGTCCATCCACCGTCGCCGACCAGGACGAGCTCCACCTCTCCCTCGTCGGCGAGGGCGACGATCTCGGGATCCAGGGCCGGCGCCTCCGCCTCGTCGACGAGAACCCGCAGCCGGCCACCGCCCGACAGCGCGCCCGAGAGAGCCGCGCGGACGATCCCCACGGGGTCGGGGATCGTGCTGGACGCCGGCCCCACCCGCACGCCGACCAGCCCCCGCTCGGCGCCCAGCTCGGGGTCGGGGACGGCGATGGACGGGTGGGCCACGACGATCGCCGTGCGCCCGTACCGCTCGGCGATCTCGTCGGCCGCCCCGGGGGTGAGGGTGAGCACGACCTCCGCCGTCGCGAGCACCGCCGCGAGGTGGTCGTCGGTCTCCGCGGGCGCGGGGCGCTGCGGGTCGCGCAGCTGGTGGACCGTGACGACGAGCGGGATACCGAGCCGCTGCAGCTCCTCGGCCCACGCCTCCAGCTCGGTCGCGCCCAGGTACCCGTGGACGGCGTGCAGGTGGACGACGTCGACCTCGTCCGCGTGGACCGCCAGGTGGGCGAGGTCCAGCCACGGGCTGGGGACGACGTGGTCGCCGACCCGGATCGACCCGTCGGGGAGCACGGCGTCCACGTAGGGGTCGGTGTGCGGGATGGACACCACCCGGATGCCTGCCCCCGGCGTCGGGGGCAGCCCCGGGAGCGGGGGTTCTGCGTGCGTCACGCGCGGGTGCATCTCCTCGTGCGGTCGAGCTTCACGACAGCACGACGGTGCCGCTCGACGTCCTCAGCGCCCGGCGACGTCCATGCGCCCGGTCCGGTTCTGCATACCCCACGCGGCCCCCGGGCAATCGGTGATCAACTCCATCGGGTGAGTTGGCATCTCCGGCGCGTCACGAACCGGTGCGGCCGATCCAGCGCGCCGTGGCGTACGCCGGCTCGCGGAAGCGGGCGAGCGGGCCGTCGGCGGCCAGCCCCGGCGGCGGGTTCCGCACCGCGTCGAAGCGCAGGTCGGTGTCCAGCGAGCCGTGCCGACCGGTGGCCCGCAGCGTGGCGAAGGGGCGCCACTCCTCCAGGCCGCGGGCGGCCGCCAGGGTGAAGACGACGTCGCCCGACACGGCGGCCGCGGCCAGCGGCGCGGGGTCGGTGGGCAGGGAGGATGCCTGCGGGAGGGCGGCCAGCCGCACCGGCCCGACGGCCGAGCGGTAGGCCATGATCGAGCCGTAGGTCGCCGCCGCGTCCGCCCGCGGCACCGGCACCAGCCGCGTCAGGCGGCCGCGCCCGATGGTCGAGAGCAGCAGGTCGACCGGGGAGCCGTCCGCACCGGTCAACCGGATCGTCAGCCCCAGGACGTCGGGCAGCGGGGCCGGGAGCCCGGCGCCGCGCGACATCCGGATGACGACGTCGTCGGTACCGGCGCCGTCGAGCCACGGGACCCCGAACGGCGGTCGCGCGCCCTGCCGGTCCAGCACACCGGCCAGCACCGCCCCGCGCGGGTGCATGGGGCGGCCACGCCGCCAGCGCGCCACGGCGCCGAGCGGCACCGCCACCACCTGCCCCGCAGCTGCCACCAGATCAGGCACACGTCCTCCGTTCGACCGACGGCGCCTGCCCTACCCGCCGTCGACCGTCGGGCAACCGGCCACGGCAGAGCGACCAGTGCGGCGGCACCCCTCGGCGAAGGGTGCTGGGGCGGCTGGGGCGCGACGGGAGAACGCGGGTGAACTCTGCGCACGTCGCAGCCGATCTTCGGGGAGTTCTGCCCGGTGACAGCACAGCACCAACCGCCTACGTTGTGTACATGCTCTCCACGCTCCTGACCCTCGGCGGTGTACTGGTCGGCCTGCTCGTGCTCCTGGCCGCGATCGTGAGCCTGAGCGCCCGTCCGGCCACCACCAGCCGCGGGCCGCAGAGCGGGCCCCGCACCCCGGCCTGGACGTCCGACGTCGGACGGCCGCACCCCGACGCCTGGTCGGCCCCGACCACCACCACCAGCGAGATGTCCGCCATCCGCTGACCCGGAGCCCGGGTCCCGGCGGCCGCGCCTCTCGCGCCGCCGGGACCCGCGCCGACGGCCGCGTGGCTCAGCTCCCGGCCATCAGCTCTGCGGCGCGTTCCCCGACCAGCACGGCGGTGGCAGCCGGTCCGCGGCTGGGCACCTGCGGCAGCACCGACGTGTCGGCCACCCGGAGCCCCTCGACCCCGCGGACCCGCAGCCGCTGGTCGACCACGGCTCCCGGATCGCTCTCCGGCCCCATGCGCGCGGTCCCGGACAGGTGGACGGCGGTGGTCAGGCGGGCACGAATCCAGGCGTCCAGCGCGACGTCGTGGGCCAGCACCGCGCCGGTCGGCTCGTCGGTCGGCACACCCACCGCGGCCAGCGCGCGGGTCCGCAGCAGCTCCGCCGCCATCCGCACCCCGTCCCGCATCCGACGGCGGTCCGGCTCCTGCGCCAGGTGCCCGTACTCCACGACCGGGAGGGCGGCCGGGTCCCGCGGGTCGAGGACCAGCCGCCCGCGGCCGACCGTCCGCTGGAGCCCCACCCCGAGCTCGACCACCTCGCCCTCGGGTGCGGCGTGGCCCGTCATCACCTGCGCGAACGGGGCCAGCCAGGGCAGCAGCTCCAGGTCGCCCGGCACCTCGGCGCCGGGCGAGGTCCCGTGCAGGACGCCGTGCAGCGGGGACCGGCCAGGCGGGGCCGTGGTGCCCGGCACGGGGCGGAAGGGCAGGTAGACCAGCGGGTGGTCCGAGCACTGCTGCCCCACCCCCGGGGCGTCGACCAGCAGCTCGATCCCGGCGGCCCGCAGCACGGACGGGGGACCGATCCCCGAGAGCAGCAGCAGGTGCGCCGAGCCCACCGCCCCCGCGGCCAGTACCACCTCCTCGGCGCGCACCTCGCCGCCGGTCGTGCGCACGCCCACCGCGTGGCCGTGCTCGACCAGCACCCGCAGCACCTGGACGCCGCCGCGCACGGTGAGGCCGGGGTGCCCGCGGCGCGGGGCCAGGTAGGCCGCCGCGGTGCTGATCCGGACGCCGTCGACGACGTTGCGCGGCAACGGGCCGTAGCCGGGCGCGCCACCGGCGTTCTTGTCCGGCTCGGCCGGGACCCCCAGCTCCTCGGCCGCGGCGGCGAACGCCTCGGCGAGGGGCGGGGCGCTCCGCGGGCGCGTCACCGGCACCGGCCCGTCGGCCCCGTGGCCGGGGCGGTCGCCGAAGTCGCGGTCGTTCTCCAGCCGCACCAGCGCGGGCAGCAGCCGGTCCCACGACCACAGGTCGTTCCCCGCCGCGGCCCAGCCGGCGGCGTCCGCGGGCGTGGGGCGCACGAAGTAGCCGGCGTTCACCGCGCTGGAGCCGCCGGACACCCGGCCGCGGGGCACTCGCACGGTCCGCCCCCCGGGCAGCAGCCCGGGCAGGTCCCAGTTCGCCGGGTGCCCGCTCACCGCGGCGCGCAGGGTGCCGGCGTCGCGGAGCTCGGGCGGGACGCGCGCGGGGTCGGGGTGGTGCGCCCCCGCCTCGAGCAGCAGCACCCGCCGGCCGGCGTCGGCCAGTCGGGCGGCCAGCGGGCACCCGGCCGTGCCCGCGCCGACGACGACGACGTCCCAGTGCTCAGCCACCGGCCAGGCCGAGCACCCCGGGCAGGTCCAGCCGGCGCACCTTGCCGGTCGAGGTGCGGGGCAGGTCGGCCAGCGCGTGCAGCGACTTGGGGCGCTTGGCCGGCGCCAGCCGCTCCCGGGCCCAGGCGGCCAGCGCGCCGGCGTCCGCGTCGCCGACGTAGGCGGCCACCACCCGCTGCCCCCACTCGGGGTCGGGGATGCCGAACACCGCGCTCTCCACGACACCGGGATGGGCGTCGAGGACCGCCTCCACCTCCGCCGGGTAGACGTTCACCCCACCGGAGATGACCAGGTCCTCCCGCCGGCCGTCCAGCCAGACGGTGCCGTCGTCGTCGACCCGGCCCAGGTCGCCGACGGTGACCCGCTCCCCCCGCCACGCCGCGGCCGTCTTCTCGGGCGCCCGCCAGTACTCGAAACGGGCCCAGCGGGGCACCGCGCACCAGAGCTGGCCGCGCTCGTCGGTCTCCAGCCGCCGCCCCGGACGGGCCCGCCCCACGCTGCCGGGGTGGGCCAGCCAGTCCTCGGGCGAGCAGACGGTGAACTGCGCCTCGGTGGACCCGTAGAACTCCCACACGCTGCCCTCCGGCAGCGCCGCGAGGACCGCGCGCTTGAGCGGCTCGGGGCACGGCGCGCCGGCGTGCACCAGCCGGCGGAACGAGGACCAGTCGACGTCGTCCCGGGCGAGCAGCCGCTGCAGGTGGGTGGGGACGCAGAACGCCGTCGTCGGCCGGTGGGTGGAGATCACCCGGGCGGCGCGGGCGGCGTCGAAGGGGCCGGGCAGCAGCACCTCACCGCCGGCCAGCAGCGTGTGGACGGCGAACCGCAGCGGCGCGCTGTGGTGCAGCGGCGAGAGGACGACGTGCCGGTCCCCCGGCCCGAAGCCCCACAGCTCGATCTCCTCACCGGCCAGGGCGCGGGCGTCGTCGGCGCCCAGGACGCCGGACCACACGCCCTTGCGCCGGCCGGTGGTGCCGGAGGTGTAGTGCATGGGCCGCGCCAGGGGCACCGGGGCCAGTGCCGCCTCCGCGTCGCCGAGCAGACGCGCCGGGTCGGTCCCGGCGTCCAGCGCGGGGTCGGCGTCGGCGGCCAGCGCCGCGCGCTCCTCGGCCGGCAGCGCCGGGTCGAGCACCACGGGGACGACGCCGGTGCGCAGTGCGCCGAGGACGACGGCGAGCAGCGCCGGCGAGGCGACCGCGGACACGAGCACGCGGTCGCCCTCCCGCACCCCGGCGGCAGCGAGCCCGGCTGCGGCGCGCCGCTGGTCGCGCTCGCCGGCGTCGGCGGTGACCACGGCGACCCCCGCCTCGGTCATGCCGGCCGCACCCCGTCCCCGCCGACGAGCTCGACCCGGCCGTCGGCGGCGAGCTTGGCCAGGGTGGCCCGGGTCGACTGCGCCGCGGCCGGCCACACCTCGCGGGGCACGTCGGCGTAGACCGCCGCCACGAGCTCGTCGACGCTGCGGGCGCCACCGGCCAGCGCGTCGAGCAGTTGCTGCTCGCGGTGCGCCCGGTGCGCCAGGTAGTACTCGAGGACCGCACCGGGATCGGTGGTCAGCTCCGGGCCGTGGCCGCAGTAGAGGGCGCTGGGCCCCAGGTCGTGCACCCGCCGCAACGACTCCAGGTACGCCACCACGTCGCCCTCGGGGTGGGTGACGACCGAGGTGCCCCGCCCCAGGACGTGGTCGCCCACCAGGACCGCCCCGGACTCCAGGCGGAACGCCAGGTGGTCGGCGGTGTGGCCGGGCGTGCCGACGACGTCGATCACCGTCCCGGCCAGGGACAGCCGTTCCCCCGGTTCGAGCACCCGTCCGGCGGGACCCGCGACGTCCCCCGACGCCGCCGCGACGGGAGCGCCGAGACGGGCCCCCCACGGCAGCGCCGCCTCGGCGTGGTCCCCGTGGTGGTGGGTGACCAGGACGGCGACGCAGCGCGCCTGCCGTGCGGCGAGCGCGGCCTCGACGGCGGCCAGGTGCGCGGCGTCGTCCGGACCCGGGTCGACCAGCACCGCCTGGCCGCTGCCCGGGGCGCCCACCACGTAGGTGTTCGTGCCGTCGAGGGTCATCGGCGAGGGGTTGGGCGCCAGCACCCTGGTGACCAGCGGCTCCAGCTCGGCGGTGCGCGGCAGTGCGCCGGGTGCGGGGAGCCCCCACGAGGTGCGGGGGTCGGTCGGGAGGGCCACCCCCGGCACGCTAGTGCGCCGCCGCCGGGGCGCGCACCCGGCGGCTACCCTCCGCCCATGCGCCGCCCCCTCCTCCGCGCCGGGGTGCTCCCGGCCGTGACCGCCCTGGCCCTGCTCACCGGTTGCGGGAGCTCCGACGACGACGGGGGGAGCACCGCAGCCGGGGAGACCACCGCGACCGGAGCTCCCGAGGCCACCGACGGTGGTTTCTGCGCGGAGGCCGTCAGCATCCAGGAGCGGCTCACCGGCAGCGCGACCGCCGCCGGCGACCCCGGTGACCTGCCGGAGATCCTCCGCGCGGCGGCGCGGGAGATGCGCGCGATCGACGCGCCGGACGAGATCGCCCCGGACTGGAGCGCGCTGGCCGACGACGCCGAGCAGCTCGCGGCCACCCTCCAGGGCGTCGACCTCAGCGACCCGGAGGCGCTGGCCACCCTCGAGCAGGAGCTGGCTCCGCTGGAGCAGGAGCTGGACACGGCCTCGACCAACGTGCAGGCCTACCTCGCCGAGGAGTGCGGGCTGGGCCTGCCCACCGAGGAGAGCGCCCCCACCAGCTGACCGTTCCCGGCCCGACCGGGCCGTGGTCAGCCGCCGCAGCCACCGAGGTAGACGCCCCGGGCGTTGAGCCACGGCACCGGGTCCACGTGTCCGCCGTACATCCGGCCGCTGGGGTGGACCTCGAAGTGCAGGTGCGGCCCGGTGGACTGCCCACGGTTGCCGACCTCGGCGATCCGCTCGCCGGCCGACACCCGCTCGCCGGCGGAGACGAAGTACCGGTTCACGTGCCCGTACACGGTGACCGCGCCGTCGTCGCCCTCGATGTAGACCGCGTACCCGAAGCCGGTCGCCGTGCCGGCGCGCCGGACGACGCCGCTGGTCACCGCGTACACCGGGGTCCCGATCGGGGCGGCGATGTCCACACCGCCGTGCAGGGCCCCCCAGCGCCAGCCGTAGCAGCTGGACACCCGCCCCGAGGTGGGCTTGACGTAGCCGGACCCGCTGACCGTGCCGCCGCCACCGCCGCCACCGCCGCCGCCGCCAGTGCTACCGCCGCCCGCGCTGCCGCCGCCACCGGCGTTGGCACGGTTGCGGGCTGCCTCCGCCTCGGCCTCGCGGGCGGCACGCTCGGCCTCGCGGGCGGCGCGCTCGGCCGCCTCGCGGGCGGCGGCCTCCTCGGCCGCCTTCTGAGCCACCCACTGGTCGTGGGCGTTGCGCGCGCCCTGCAGCTCGAGGAGGCGGATCTGGGCGGCCTTCAACTGCTGGTCGTACTCCGCCTTCTGCGCCTCGATCCCCGCGTAGGCCGCCTGCTGGGTGGCGAGCTGCGCGTCGGCCGCCGCCTTGGCGGCCTCGGCGGTGTCCTCCGCGGCAGCGCGCTCGTCGCGCGTGGCCCGGGCGGTCGAGTTGGCGTTCGCCTGCCGCACACGAGCCACCTCGAACTCGGCCAGGACGTCGAGCTGGTTGGCCGCGACGTAGTCGAGCATCGCTGCGCGCTGGATGAGCTCGCCCGGCCCCTCGGAGTCCAGGAGCGCGGCCGAGCTGGTGAGGCTCCCACCGTTCATGTAGCTGTCGCGGGAGAACGCCGCGATCCGCAGCCCCGCCGCGGCGACGGCCTCGTCGGCGGCCCGGAGCTCGGCAGCGGCCCGCTCGGCGGCCTCCTGGGCGAGCTGCAGCTCCTCGACGGCCGCCTCGTAAGCGGTCCCGGCGGCCTCGGCCAGGACACCGACGCGCTCCAGCTCGGCCTCGGCGGTGGCGACGAGGGCCCGGATGCGGCCCACCTCCGCGGCGGCCGCGTCCTGCTCGCTCCGGGCCGCACCGAGCTCGCCGTCGGTCGGGTTGGGCGGCGGCGGAGGCACCGCGACGGCGGGCGTGCCGGTGAGCACGAGCGTCGCGCCGGCCACCGCCCCGATCAGGGCGGTGCGGAACGGGCGGGGAGAGCGGCCCGCAACGGGCCGGCGGCTGCCGGCCCGTGGAGTCGCCGGTCCGGTCGGACGGCGCTGGGACATGTGCTCGCTCCCTGGGGAAGAGGGTGGGCGGTGTGGCCCGCGAACAGTCGCACTGTCACCGGTAGTCACAAAGGCAACACGCGGAACTCTCGCCGCGCCGCAACAAGAACGCTCGGTGACCGCATCGTCGCGATCGGTATGTCGACATGGCCGACGGCGTCCGTCCCCGCCCCGCGGCCGGGCTCAGCCGGATGGGCGCTCCAGCTCGTGGGACAGCGCCTCCAGCTCCGCCCCGCCGGCCATCAGCCGGGTCAGCTCCTCGCGGCTGATCTCCGCCTTCGCGAACTCCCCCATGCTGCGCCCCCGGTTGAGCACCAGGAACCGGTCACCCACCGGGTGGGCGTGGTGCGGGTTGTGCGTGATCAGCACGACGCCGACCCCGCGGTCCCGCGCCTGCGCCACGTAGCGCAGCACGACCCCCGCCTGCTTGACCCCCAGCGCCGAGGTCGGCTCGTCGAGGATCAGCACCCGCGCACCGAAGTGCACGGCCCGCGCGATGGCCACCGACTGGCGCTCCCCACCGGAGAGCGTGCCCACCGGCTGGTCGGGATCGCGGATGTCGATCCCCATCGCCGCCAGCTCCCGGCGGGTCGCCTCCTTGGCGCGCGCGACGTCGAAACGACGGAACGGCCCCCACCCACGGGTGGGCTCGGCACCGAGGAAGAAGTTCCGCCAGATCGACATCAGCGGGATCATCGCCAGGTCCTGGTAGACGGTCGCGATGCCGGCGTCCAGCGCCTCGCGGGGCGAGCCGAAGGCGACGGGTCGCCCGTCGAGCAGGACCGCGCCGCGGTCTGCACCGTGCACGCCCGACAGGACCTTGATCAGCGTCGACTTCCCGGCGCCGTTGTCCCCCAGGACGCAGGTGACCTCCCCGGCTCGCACCGTCGCGCGGATCCCGTCGAGCGCGATGACCGAGCCGTAGTCCTTGCCCACGTCGCGCAGCTCGAGCAACGGCGGGGTCGTCGGCGAGGTCGTCGGTGCCGTGCTCATCGCCGGGCCGCATCGGCGTAGCGCCGCACCAGCCGGTTGGCGAGGACCGCGAGCAGCAGCATCGCCCCCAGGAAGAAGTAGAACCAGTCGGCGTCCCAGCGCAGGTAGGGGATCCCCAGCAGGGTCATGCCGAAGATCAGCGCCCCGAGGGCGGCGCCGACGGCCGAGCCGAAGCCGCCGGTGAGCAGGCACCCGCCGATCACCGCGGCCACGATGTAGATCAGCTCCTGGCCGATGCCGGTGTTGGCCTGCACCGAGGTCAGCCGCACCGCCAGGGTGGTGCCGACGAACCACGCCGCGGCCGCCGTCGTCATGAACAGGGTGATCGTGGTGCGGCGGGCGGGCACGCCGACGTTGCGGGCGGCCACGTCGTCGCCGCCGGTGGCGAAGACCCAGTTGCCGAAGCGCGTGCGCAGCAGCACCCACGTCGCCAGCGCGGTGAACAGCAGCCACCAGAACACCGCCACCCGCACATCGGCGCCCAGGACCTGGACGCGCGAGGCGAAGACCCACTCGGCGGCGGCGTAACCGGGTGCGTCGTCGATGCCGCCGACGGTCACCGTGCTGGTGAACAACTTCGTCAGCCCCAGGTTGAGCCCCTGGAGCATCAGGAAGGTGCCGAGCGTGATGATGAAGCTCGGCAGCCCGGTGCGGGTGACCAGCCAGCCGTTGAAGAAGCCGATCGCCAGCGCCAGCACGAGCGCCACGCCGATGGCCACCCAGATGTTCTGGCCGAGCTCCGTGGCCACGATCCCCACGGTCAGCGCCGTCGTCCCCGTCATCACCCCGGCGGAGAGGTCGAAGTGCCCGCCGATCATGAGCAGCGCGACCGCGACCGCCATGATCCCCAGCGTCGACGCCGGGTCGAGCCAGTTGGCGATGCCGCGGGGCGACCGGAACACCTCGGACTGGACCGCGAAGAAGGTGAACACCGCGACCGCGCCCACCAGCGCGCCCAGCTCCGGCTTGGCCAGCAGCCGGCGGAGCGGCCCCGGTGCGGCCAGCCGCTCGTCGGCCCGCTCCTCGGCCGGAGCGGAGGCCTCCCGGGTGCTCAGCGGGTGCCCTCCGAAGCCAGGTCGGCGATCTCGTCGACGTTGTCGGCGTCCACGAAGCCGGGGCCGGTGAGCACGGCCTGCCCGCCGCCGACGGTGTTCAGGTTCTCCGCGTACAGCTTGAGCATCACGATCGGCAGGTAGCCCTGCTCGTACTGCTGCTGGTCGACGGCGAAGGCGATGTCGCCGTCCTGGATGCCGCTGATGACGTCCTCGTTGAGGTCGAACGTGGCCACCAGCGCCTCCGACCCGGCGTCCCCGGCGGCCTCCACGGCGACGGGGGCGAGCGCGGAGTTCAACGTGAGGACCGCGTCGATCCCCGGGTCGGCCTGCAGCTGGGAGGCGATCGTCGACTGGGCGCCGGTGAGGTCGTTGATGTCCACCTGCACGACGGTGAAGTCCCCGGGCGCCGAGCCGGCGTCCGCGAAGCCCTGGGAGGCGCCCGAGCAGCGCTGGTCCAGCCCGATGTTGCCGGCCTCGTGGATGACGCAGAGCACGCTCGTGGCGCCTTCCTCGGCCAGTCGCCGGCCCGCCCCCTGGCCCGCGACCACCTCGTCCTGGCCGACGTGGCCGATGGCGCCGAACTCGGCCGACCGGTCGCCGCCGGAGTTGATGGTGACGACGGGGATCCCGGCGTCCACCGCCGCCTCGACCGAGTCCCGCAGGGCGTCCGGGTTCGCCAGCGAGACGACGATCCCGTCCACGTCCTGGTTCACCGCGGCGTCGATCAGCTGCGCCTGGCGCTGCGGGTCGCCGTCGCTCTGGTAGTCGACGTCGATGCCGAGGTCCTCCCCGGCCGCCGCGGCGCCGTTCTGCACGACGTCCCAGAAGGCGTCACCGGCCGAGCCGTGCGTGACGACCGAGAAGGTGAGGTCCCCGCCGTCCGCACCACCCGCGGCGCTCTCCCCGCCCCCGCCGCCCTCGGTGGTGCACGCGGAGAGGAGCAGGGGTGCAGCCACGGCGAGTGCCAGCAGTCGCTTCGGTGCGGCCATCGGGAATCCTCCTGTGCTCGCGGGGTGCGGGCCCGCGCGTCATGTCCGCCAAGGATCATGCCCCGCCCACCTGCCGCCGGTGCCGCCGGAGGCACCGGCAGGTCACTTCCACCGACCGGGCGACGCCCGGTCGGCCTAGGCTCGGCGTCGTGGACGTGCTGGCATCCGGTCATGAGCAGGTCGTCTTCTGCAGCGATCCCGGTTCGGGGCTGCGCGCGATCATCGCGATCCACTCCACGACCCTCGGGCCGGCGCTGGGGGGCACCCGCTTCTACCCCTACGCCAGCGAGGACGCGGCGGTGGCCGACGTGCTGCGGCTGTCGGCCGCCATGTCGTACAAGAACAGCCTGGCCGGCCTGGACCTCGGCGGCGGCAAGGCCGTGATCATCGGCGATCCGCGCACCGACAAGAGCGAGGCGCTGCTGCGGGCCTACGGCCGGTTCGTGGAGTCCCTGGGCGGGCGCTACCTCACCGCCTGCGACGTCGGCACGTACAACGCCGACCTGGACGTCGTGGCACGCGAGACCCGGTACGCGCACGGCCGCTCGGAGGCCTACGGCGGGTGCGGCGACTCCTCCGTGCTCACCGCCTACGGCGTCTTCCAGGGCATGCGGGCCGCCGCCCAGCACTGCTGGGGCACCCCCGCGCTGGGCGGGCGGACCGTGGCCGTCGCCGGCGTCGGCAAGGTCGGGTCCTGGCTGGTCGACCACCTCGTGCAGGACGGCGCCGACGTCGTGGTCACCGACGTGGACCCAGGCGCCGTCGAGCGGGTGCGGGCCCGGCACCCGCAGGTGCGCGCCGTCGCCGACACCGCCGCCCTCGTGCGCACGCCGCACGACGTCTACGCGCCCTGCGCGCTCGGCGGGACCCTGGACGACGAGACGGTGGAGGCGCTGCCGGGCCGGATCGTGTGCGGCGGGGCGAACAACCAGCTGGGCAGCCCCGGGGCGGCCGACCGGCTCCGCGCACGCGGCGTCCTCTACGCGCCCGACTTCCTGGTCAACGCCGGCGGGGTGATCCAGGTGGAGGACGAGCGGCACGGCTTCTCGTTCGACCGCGCCCGGGCCAAGGCCTCGGGGATCTTCGACGTCGCGCTGCGGGTGTTCGCGCTCGCCGACGCCGAGGGCATCTCCCCCGCAGCCGCCGCCGACCGGCTCGCCGAGGAGCGGATGCGCTCGGTCGGCCGGCTGGCCACGATCCGGCTCCCGCGCCGACCGGTGGAGGGCGCGCACACCTCCTGAGGGGGAGGGCGTGTGCCCGTCGCCGATCCGTGTCGTAATGTTGTCCGAGACATAGTCACTCAGTCGGGGTCGCCATGCGGGCCGCATCAGCCGCTTGGCTGGGCCTCCGCACTCCGTAATGAGGGGGTCGAGCCGATGGGGCGCGGCCGAGCGAAGGCCAAGCAGACACGCGTGGCCCGTGAGCTCAAGTACAGCTCACCCAACACCGACCTCACCGCGCTGCAGCGCGAGCTGGCCGGTTCGTCGTCGACCTACACCGCGCCCAGCGCGGCGAAGGACGACGACGACGAGGACGACGAGTACGCCGACCGCTGGGCGGACGACGACTCGGACGACGACTGGGCGGCCAGCCGCTGACCGGCGGTCCGGGCACCTGATCCGTCGACACCACGACACCGCCGCCCCCTCGGGGCAGCGGTGTCGTGGTGTCGGGTCCGCGCCGGCTCGGCGGCGAGCTCACCGGCCACCGGGCTCAACCACCCCAGGGCGGTGGTCGTCCTCCCAGGGCTGTGGCCCTCGGAGGACGAGCGCAGGGCTGGGGTGACGTCGCAGCGGTGTCGTAGCGGCAGGTGTCGCTCTGGTCGGCTCAGCGGTAGGTGCCGACGAGCTCCGCCGCCGGCGCCTGCCCCGCCGGCTCGAGCACGGTTCCGGCGACCCACGCGGGAACGCCCCGGGCGGTGAGCAGCGCGACCGTGGCGTCCGCCTGCTCCGGCGCGACGGCGGCGACCATGCCGACGCCGCAGTTGAAGGCGCGCTCGGACTCCGCCCGCGGCACCCCGTGCTCCTCCATGAGCCGCACCGCGGCCGGGAGCGTCCAGGTGCCGCGGTCCAGGACCGCCTGCAGCCCGTCGGGGACCACGCGCGCGGTGTTGCCGGCCAGCCCGCCGCCGGTGATGTGCGCGAAGGCGTGCACCGCCTCCACGCCGAGCTCCTCGACCAGCGCCAGGCAGTCGCGGGCGTAGATGCGGGTGGGCTCGAGCAGCTCGTCGCCCAGCGGCCGGTCGAGGCCCGCAGGGGTGGCGGCCAGGTCGAGCCCCGCCGCCGAGACCACGCGCCGCACCAGCGAATAGCCGTTGGAGTGGAAGCCGGACGACGCCATCGCGACGACCGCGTCGCCGCTGCGCACCCGCTCCGGACCGAGGACGGCGTCGGCCTCCACGACCCCGACGGCGGTGGCGGCCAGGTCGTAGTCGTCGGCGCCCATGAGGTCGCCGTGCTCGGCGGTCTCGCCGCCGACCAGCGCGGCGCCGGCCTGGGTGCACCCTGCCGCGATGCCGGTGACGATCGCGGCGATCCGCTCCGGCACGACCTTCCCGCAGGCCACGTAGTCCTGCAGGAACAGCGGCTCGGCGCCGCAGGCGACCAGGTCGTCGACGACCATCGCCACCAGGTCGATGCCCACCGTGTCGTGCCGGTCCAGCTGCCGGGCCAGGGCGATCTTCGTCCCGACGCCGTCGGTCGAGGACGCCAGCAGGGGCCTGCGGTACTTCTGCACGTCGAGGGCGAACAGGCCGGCGAAGCCGCCGAGCCCGCCGACCACCTCGGGCCGGTTGGTCCGCTCGACAGCGGCCTTCATGAGGGTGACGGCGCGCTCGCCGGCGTCGATGTCGACGCCTGAGGCGGCGTAGGTGAACTGCCCGGCGTCGCTCCCGCGGCTCACGGCCGCCTCAGCGCGTCCTCGGCGCCACCGGGGACCGCGGCGCTACCGGCCTGCTGACCGGTCCAGCCGCTCACCGCGCGCTGGCCGATGCCCTCGAGCACGTGCTTGCCCAGCACCTCGGGGGCACCCAGCGGGATCGGGTACTCGCCGGTGAAGCAGGCGGTGCACAGCCGGTTGACCGGCTGCTCGGTGGCCGCGATCAGCCCCTGCTCGGAGACGTACCCGAGGGAGTCGGCGTTGACCGACGCCCGCACCCCGTCGATGTCCAGGCCGTTGGCGATCAGCTCGGCCCGGCTGGCGAAGTCGATGCCGTAGAAGCACGGCCACTTGACCGGCGGCGACGCGATGCGGACGTGCACCTCGACCGCACCGGCCTCGCGCAGCATCCGGACCAGCGCGCGCTGCGTGTTCCCGCGCACGATCGAGTCGTCGACGACCACGAGCCGCTTGCCGCGGATGACGTCGCGCAGCGGGTTCAGCTTGAGCCGGATGCCCAGCTGCCGGATGGTCTGGCTGGGCTGGATGAACGTGCGGCCCACGTAGGAGTTCTTGACCAGGCCCAGCCCGTAGGGGATGCCCGAGGCCTCGGCGTAGCCGACCGCCGCCGGGGTGCCCGACTCGGGCACCGGGATCACGAGGTCGGCGTCGGCGGGGTGCTCCTTCGCCAGCCGGCGGCCGATCTCCACGCGCGCCGCGTGCACGCTGCGCCCGGAGATCGTGGTGTCGGGCCGCGCCAGGTAGACGTACTCGAAGACGCAGCCCTTGGGCTCCGCCGGGGCGAAGTGCTGGCTGCGCAGGCCGTTCTCGTCGATGGCGATCAGCTCGCCGGGCTCGACCTCGCGCACCACGGAGGCGCCGACGATGTCCAGCGCGGCGGTCTCGCTGGCCACCACCCAGCCGCGCTCGAGCCGGCCGAGCACCAGCGGGCGCACGCCCTGCGGGTCACGCGCGGCGTAGAGCGTGTCCTCGTCCATGAAGGTGATGGAGAAGGCGCCCCGCAGCTGCGGCAGCACCTCCATCGCCGCCGCCTCGACCGAGACGTCCTGGTAGGAGGCGATGAGCGCGGTGACCAGGTCGGAGTCGTTGGTCGCCACGAAGGCCCCCGGGACACCGGCGTCGGCGGCCTTGCTGGCGAGCTCGGCGGTGTTGACCAGGTTCCCGTTGTGGCAGAGCGCCAGGCCGGTGCCGGCCTCGGTGGTGCGGAACGTCGGCTGCGCGTTCTCCCACGTGGAGGCCCCGGTCGTCGAGTACCGGGTGTGACCGACGGCCAGGTGGCCGCGGAGGCTGCCGAGGGTCGGCTCGTCGAAGACCTGGCTGACCAGCCCGAGGTCCTTGTAGACGACGACCGAGGCGCCGTCGGACACCGCGATCCCCGCCGCCTCCTGACCGCGGTGCTGGAGCGCGTACAGACCGAAATAGGTCAGCTTCGCGACCTCCTCCCCCGGCGCCCACACACCGAAGACGCCGCAGGCGTCCTGAGGTCCGGGGAACTGGGGATCGAGGTCGTGCGTCAGCCGTCCATCACCGCGAGGCACGGGGTCGAGCGTACCGGCGCGCGCCACCGAACCGAGAGCCGAGCGGGTGGGCCGCGTCACCCCGGTGGGTCGTCGCCGCTGGTCGCGGGACCGGCGGGCGGGAACCAGGTGTCCGGGCAGCGCGTTGTCGGCCAGTTCCCACCGGCCCCGGAGGTCCGCCTGTGCCCACGCTGCTCACCCCTCTCCCCCCGGCTGCGGCCCAGGCCGAGCGGTTGATCGCCCTCGGCCTACCCGGGATCGCCGACGTGACGGCGGCCGACCTGCGCGCCGCGGCCGACGGACTCGCCCCCGGCGCCCTGCTGGTGGTGCACCCCGACCGGGCACCCGTGTCGGGGCTCGCCCCGCTCGTGACGCTGGCCGGCAAGGCCGGTTTCGTCGTCGCGGACATGACCGACCTCGACGCCTTCGCACCCGTCGAGTCGGTCGAGCTGCCCGCCACCCCGGTCTACGCCGTGAGCGGACTCGAGCGCGGCGACCAGTGGCGGAACTGGAGCCCGGACGAGGCACTGCCCGCCATCCTGGGTGCCGGCCGGACGCCGCTCACGCTCGGCGAGGGCATCCACTGGCTGCTCCAGTGCCCGGAGGTCCTGGCCCGGAACGCCTGCTTCATGACGATCGGCTCGCGGCTGCGCAGGCCCGACGGACGCCTGGACGCCCGGACGCCGGCGCTGTGGATCAGCAACGGCACCGGGCGCGACGGCCGCGACCGGCGGGGGGCACCCAAGGTCGGCTGGTGCTGGGCCGGCAACCGGCACACCTGGCTCGGCTTCGCCTCCGCGCAGCGGCGCGTCGCCGCCTGACGGGAACCCCGGCGGGGTCGCGCACGTTTCCCCACCGGCCGCGTCCTCACCGCCGGAGGAGGCAGACGATGGCGAACGACCGACCCGACCCGGGCGACTTCCTGGCGATGGCGCAGCGGATGCTGCGCGATCTCCTCGGCGATGCGCGGGGCACCGACGATCCGTGGTCGGAGGCGACGCGCCGGATGCGTGAGTCATCCGCCCGCGATCCCGGGAGTGCACAGCGGCATCGCGAGCCCAGCCCCAGGGAGCAGCGCGAGAACCTGACGTTCGCCCTCGCCACGCGCGCGGTGGAGGCCCTCGAGGACCTCGCACTCGACGTGGCGGCGATCCGCCAGAACCTCGAGCGGACGAGCCCGCAGCCCCGCACGAGCCCGTCCGATGCCACGAGCGGGTCCGAGCCCGAGGCCGGGTCCGAGCCCACGAGCGGGTCCGAGGCGAAGAGCCGGCCCGAGCCCACGAGCCGGTCCGAGCCCAAGGCCGGGTCCGAGGCGAAGAGCCGGTCCCAGCCCAAGAGGTCCTCCGAGCCCAAGAGCCGGTCCGGCAGCAAGCGCCGGCGTCCGGCGGAGGACGACACCGCCGGCGGGTGAGCGGGCGGCGTCGTCCCCCAGAACCAGGGGCGGGGGTCAGCCGAGGGTGCGGAGCTCCGCGGCGATCGTGGTGTCGTCGCCGTGCCCGGTCCGCACCACCGTGTCGCCGTGGAGGGTGAACAGCTCCGAGCGGATCGAGTGCTCGATCGTCGGGCGGTCGCTGAACGAGCGCCCGGTGGCTCCCGGACCGCCGCAGAACAGCGTGTCACCGGTGAAGACCGTGCTCAGGTCCGGCGCGTGCAGGCAGGTGCTCCCCGGCGAGTGACCCGGGGTGTGCAACGCGGTGAGCGTCGCACCGGCCACCGTGAACCGCGTGCCGGCCAGGAGCTCCCGGTCGGGTGCGGCGTCCGGGTGCACGACGTCCCACAGCATCCGGTCCATCGGGTGGAACCAGATCGGGGCGCCGGTCGCCTCGCGGAGCGCCGGCGCGGCGGTGATGTGGTCGTTGTGCCCGTGCGTGAGCACGATCGCGGTGACGTTCCGGCCGCCGACGGCCGCCACGATGGGGGCCGCGTCGTGCGGGGCGTCGATCACCAGCACCTCGTCGTCGTCGCCGACGAGCCACACGTTGTTCTCGACGTCGAAGTCCTGGCCGTCCAGGGAGAAGACGCCGGGGATCACGACCTTCTCGATGCGCGCGGTGCTCACTTGTCGAACACCACGACCGAGCGCAGCACGTCACCGGCGTGCATCTTGTGGAATGCCTCCTCGACGTCGTCCACGCCGATGGTCTCGGTGACGAAGTCGTCGAGCGGGAACCGGCCCTGCAGGTAGAGGTCGACCAGCATCGGGAAGTCGCGGCTGGGCAGGCAGTCGCCGTACCAGGAGCTCTTCACCGCCCCACCCCGGCCGAAGACCTCGATCGCCGGCAGGGTGATCTCCATGCCCGGCGTGGGGACGCCGACCATGACCACGCGGCCGGCGAGGTCGCGGGCGTAGAAGGCCTGCTCGAACACCTTCGGGTGGCCCACGGCGTCGATGGCGACGTCGACGCCGAAGCCACCGGTGGCGGCCTTGATCGCCTCGACGGCGTCGGTCTCCTTCGAGTTCACGGTGTGGGTGGCGCCGAACTTCCGGGCCCACTCCAGCTTCCGGTCGTCGATGTCGACGGCGATGATCGTCGTCGCGCCGGCGAGCTTCGCGCCGGCGATCGCGGCGTCGCCGACGCCGCCGCAGCCGAAGACGGCGACCGTCTCGCCACGCTGCACGCCACCGGTGTTGATCGCCGCGCCGACGCCGGCCATCACCCCGCAGCCGAGCAGCCCGGCGGCCGTCGGGGGCGCAGCCGGGTCGACCTTCGTGCACTGCCCGGAGTGGACGAGCGTCTTCTCGGCGAAGGCGCCGATGCCCAGGGCCGGGGAGAGCTCCGTGCCGTCGGCCAGCGTCATCTTCTGCGCGGCGTTGTGGGTGTTGAAGCAGTACTGCAGCGCACCCTTGCGGCACGCGCGGCACTCCCCGCACACGGCCCGCCAGTTCAGGACGACGTAGTCCCCGACGGCCACGTTCGTGACGCCCTCGCCCACTGCCGCGACCACGCCGGCCGCCTCGTGGCCCAGCAGGAACGGGAAGTCGTCGTTGATGCCGCCCTCGCGGTAGTGCAGGTCGGTGTGGCAGACCCCGCAGGCCTGCACGTCCACGACCGCCTCACCGGGGCCCGGATCGGGAACGACGATGGTTTCCACCGTGACGGGCTGTCCCTTGCCGCGGGCGACCACGCCCCGCACCTCGTACGCCATGCCTGCACCCTAGGCGGAGGCACAGCGGGCGGCTGAATCCCCTTCCGCCCTGCGGTCGGGTGGTCACGCGAGGATCACGAGTTGCATGTTGAGCGCGCAATAGCACGGACGGCCACGTACGGTGCGACCCGATAGCGACCCATATCACAGGGCGCGTCCCGGTGGTGTCCATCCGGACGCACCGGTTCCCGTCCCCGGAGGTACACCCCGTGGCAGTACCCAGTTTCCTGGCACGCGAGCGCATCGTCGCCCGGCCAGGATTCAACCGCTGGCTGATCCCGCCGGCGGCTCTCGCCGTCCATCTGTGCATCGGCCAGGCGTACGCGACCAGTGTCTACAAGGTCGCGCTCGTGGAGCACTTCGACACGGGCCTCACCCAGATCGGGATCATCTTCTCGATCGCCATCGTGATGCTCGGCCTCTCGGCCGCCGTCTTCGGCACCTGGGTGGACAAGAACGGCCCCCGCGCCGCCATGTTCACCTCGGCCGTCTTCTGGGTGTCGGGCTTCCTCGTCGGCTCGCTCGGCATCTACACCGAGCAGCTCTGGCTGCTCTACCTCGGCTACGGCTTCCTCGGCGGCATCGGCCTGGGCATCGGCTACATCTCGCCGGTCTCCACGCTCATCAAGTGGTTCCCCGACCGCCCGGGCCTGGCCACCGGCATGGCGATCATGGGCTTCGGTGGTGGCGCGCTCATCGCCTCGCCGCTGTCCCGCCAGCTCATGAACTGGTACGACCCGAACTACGACCCGGCCATCGCCGGCACGGTGCCCAGCGGTAACGCCGTCGCGGGCCTGTTCCTGACCCTGGGCCTGATCTACCTGGTCTTCATGATGTTCGGCGCGTTCATCATCCGCGTCCCGGCAGCCAACTGGCGGCCCGACGGCTTCGACCCGTCGGCCGTCAAGCAGAAGTCGCTGGTCACCACGGAGAACGTCTCGGCCAACAACGCGATCAAGACGCCGCAGTTCTGGCTGCTCTGGACGGTGCTGTTCTGCAACGTGACCGCGGGCATCGGCATCCTCGAGCAGGCCGCGCCGATGATCCAGGACTTCTTCCGCACCGGTGAGACCTCCACCGTCCTCGCCGCCACGGCCGCGGGCTTCGTGGGCCTGCTGTCGCTGTTCAACATGGCGGGCCGCTTCGTGTGGTCCTCGACGTCGGACTACATCGGGCGCAAGCCGATCTACATGGTCTACCTCGGCGTCGGCATCGTGCTGTACGTCATCCTGGCGACCCTCGGCAGCACCGCGACCTGGATCTTCGTGGTCACCGCCGCGATCATCATCAGCTTCTACGGTGGTGGCTTCGCGACGGTCCCGGCCTACCTGCGCGATCTCTTCGGCACCTACCAGGTGGGCGCCATCCACGGCCGGCTGCTGACCGCCTGGGCGGCCGCCGGCGTCGTCGGCCCGCTGATCATCAACGGCGTCCTCGACGCCCGCGGGACGCCGGGTCAGCTCGTCGCCGGTGACTACCGGCCCGCGCTGTTCATCATGGTCGGCCTGCTGGCCGTCGGCTTCGTCGCGAACCTGCTGATCAAGCCGGTGTCGGAGAAGTACTTCGAGCCCAAGCAGACCGACATCCCCACCACGGCCGCCGAGCCCGAACGGAGCATCCGATGAGCACTCCCGCGTCCCGGACCGGCGAGCAGCCGACCACGCACACGCCGGTGGCCCTGATCGCATTCGCGTGGACCCTGGTCGGCGTCCCGCTGGCCTACGGCCTGTACAACACGGTGAAGGCGGCCAGCGCGCTCTTCGGCGGCTGACCCTCGCACCACCCGCAGCGGCGGGGATCCCTCCCGGGATCCCCGCCGCTGTCGTGTTCCCGGGGCCTCAGCGGAGCGGACGCAGCGGGAGCAGAGCGGAGAGGTCGGCGCGGTTGCCGCTCGCGGTGAGCGTCCCCCCGGCGACGGCCTCGTCCCAGGTGAGCTGCCCGGTGGCCAGCCGGAGCCAGGTCGCCGCGTCGGTCTCGACGACGTTCGGCGGCGTGCCGCGGGTGTGCCGGGGCCCCTCGACGCACTGGACGGCGACGTGCGGCGGCACCCGCAGCTCCACCGAGCGGCCCGGCACCTGCTGGGCCAGCCAGCGCGCCGTCGTCTTCACGGCGGCACCCAGCACCGCCCGGGGCGGCTGCTCCGCCTCCCCCGCCAGCCAGGCCCGCACCGGGTCGACCACCGCACGCAGCTCCTCGGCCGGGATGGGCGCCGGCATCAGGAGGTGGGGACGGTGCCCGCCGGGACGGTGAGCGGGGTGCTGTGCTCCGGACCGCCGAAGAGAGCCGGCAGCGTCGCGGTCCACGCGGCGCGCAGCTCGGCCAGCGGCAGCTCGAGCAGGCCGGCCACGGCGACCGAGTCGCCCCCCGTCGTCCCGAGCTCGGTGACCGGCACGCCCGCCCACTCGGCGGTGGTCTTCACCCCGCCCGGGTCGGACGTGGTGACGACCGCCCGGGCGGTGGACTCGCTGAACAGCGCGGTGAACGGGTCCGCACCGAGGTCCAGGGCGGCGCCGACGCCGTACCGCAGCGCCGACTCGGTGAGCGCCTGGGCCAGCCCGCCGTCGGCCAGGTCGTGCGCGGAGCTGATCACGCCTTCGCGGCCGAGGGCGCCCAGCAGGTCGCCCAGCGCCCGCTCCGCGGCCAGGTCGACCGCCGGCGGCCGCCCCCCGAGGTGGTCGTGCACGACGCTCGCCCACGCGGAGCCGCCGAACTCCGGGCGGGTGGTGCCCAGCAGGAGCACCGTCTCCCCGGCCGCCCGCCAGCCGGAGGAGACCCGGGTGCGGACGTCCTGGTGCACACCGAGCACACCGATGACCGGGGTCGGGTTGATCGCCACGTCGCCGGTCTGGTTGTAGAGGCTGACGTTGCCGCCGGTGACCGGCAGGCCGAGCTCGCGGCAGCCGTCGGCCAGGCCGCGCACGGCCTCGGCGAACTGCCACATCACCTCGGGGTTCTCCGGGGAGCCGAAGTTGAGGCAGTTGGTGACGGCGAGAGGCTTCGCGCCGGAGACGGCCACGTTGCGGTAAGCCTCGGCGAGGTTGAGCTGCGCGCCGGTGTAGGGGTCCAGGCGGGCGTACCGGCCGTTGCCGTCGAGCGAGAGCGCGATGCCGCGGTGGCTCTGCTCGTCGATGCGCACCACCCCGGCGTCGTCGGGCTGGGCGAGCACCGTGTTGCCGCGGACGTAGCGGTCGTACTGCTCGGTGACCCAGGTCTTGTCCGCGCCGTCCGGGCTGCTGACGACCGCCAGCCAGTGGGCCTGGAGCTCGGCGCCGGTCTGCGGCCGGGGCAGGTTCCCGGCGTCGTCGGCCTGCAGGGCGTCGAGGTCGCGCGGCCGGGCCATCGGCCGCTCGTACACCGGGCCCTCGTGGGCCACGGTCCGCGGCGGGACGTCGACGATCCGCTCGCCGTGCCAGTCGACGGTGAGCCGGTCGCCGTCGGTGACCTCACCGATGACGGTGGCCAGCACGTCCCACTTCCGGCAGACGGCCAGGAAGGCGTCGACCTTGTCCGGCTCCACGATCGCGCACATCCGCTCCTGCGACTCGCTCATCAGGATCTCGGCCGGCGTGAGGGTGCTGTCGCGCAGCGGGACGGTGTCGAGGTCGACGTGCATGCCGCCGGTGCCGGCGCTGGCCAGCTCGCTGGTGGCGCAGGAGAGGCCGGCGCCGCCGAGGTCCTGGATGCCGGTGACGAGGTCCTGCTGGAAGATCTCCAGGCACGCCTCGATGAGCAGCTTCTCGGTGAACGGGTCGCCCACCTGCACGCTCGGGCGCTTCGCCGGGCCCTCGGCGTCGAAGGTCTCGCTGGCCAGCACGCTGACCCCGCCGATGCCGTCGCCGCCGGTGCGGGCGCCGAACAGGATGACCTTGTTCCCGACTCCCTCGGCCTTGGCCAGCCGCACGTCCTCGTGCTTCATGACCCCGACGCACAGCGCGTTGACCAGCGGGTTGCCGGCGTAGCAGTCGTCGAAGAGGACCTCGCCGCCGATGTTGGGCAGGCCCAGGCAGTTGCCGTAGCCCCCCACCCCGGCGACGACGCCGGGCAGCACGCGGGCGGTGTCGGGGGCGTCGGCGCGGCCGAACCGGAGCGAGTCCATGACCGCGATCGGGCGGGCGCCCATGGTCAGGATGTCGCGCACGATGCCGCCGACGCCGGTGGCCGCGCCCTGGTAGGGCTCGACGTAGCTCGGGTGGTTGTGGCTCTCGACCTTGAAGGTCACCGCGTAGCCGTCGCCGACGTCGACCACACCGGCGTTCTCGCCGATGCCGACCAGCAGGGCGTCGCTGGGCGGCAGGTCACCGAACTGCCGGAGGTGGACCTTGGAGCTCTTGTAGGAGCAGTGCTCGCTCCACATGACGCTGTACATCGCGAGCTCCGCCGTGGTCGGGCGGCGGCCGAGGATGCTCTTGATGCGGGCGTACTCGTCGGCCTTGAGACCCAGCTCGGCGTACGGCTGCTCGTCGTCGGGGGTGCTCGCCGCCAGCTCGACGGTGTCGAGCCGGTTGGCGAGCCGGCCGGGTCCGGTGTCGAGGTCGGAGAGCCCCGCGGTCGCGCTGGCCCGACCCGCCGTCACGTCGTCGCTCACGCGTTCACGACCGCCTTCAGGACGCTGGTGAAGAAGCCCAGGCCGTCGGTCGACGGCCCGGTGAGGTCCTCGATCGCGTGCTCGGGGTGCGGCATGAGGCCGACGACCCGGCCGTTCTCGCTGGTGACGCCGGCGATGTCGCGGCTGGACCCGTTCGGGTTCCCGTCGACGTAGCGGAACACGACCCGGCCCTCGCCCTCCAGCCGGTCCAGCTCGGCGTCGGCGGCGACGTAGCGGCCCTCACCGTTCTTCACGGGGATGACGATGCGCTGGCCGGTCGCGTAGTCCTGCGTCCAGGCCGTGTCGGCGCGCTCGACCACCAGCACCTGGTCGCGGTTGCGGAAGTGCAGGTGGCTGTTGCGGGTCAGCGCGCCCGGCAGGAGCCCGGCCTCGCAGAGCACCTGGAAGCCGTTGCAGATGCCGAGCACCGGGAGGCCGCGGTTCGCCGCGGCCACGACGTCCTGCATCAGCGGGGAGCGGGCGGCGATGGCTCCGGCGCGGAGGTAGTCGCCGTAGGAGAAGCCACCGGGGAGGACGACGGCGTCGACGTCCTGCAGGTCGTGGTCGGCGTGCCAGAGGGCGACGGGCTCACCCCCGGCGAGCCGCACCGCGCGCGCGGCGTCGACGTCGTCCAGGGAGCCCGGGAAGGTGATGACACCGATGCGCACAGCGGTTCTCTCAGTCGTTGGGGAGGTGCAGCTCGACGTCCTCGATGACCGGGTTGGCCAGCAGCGTCTCGGCGATCTGCTTCAGCTCGGCCTCGTCGGGGGTCCCGTCGACCTCGAGCACGAAGTGCTTGCCCTGGCGGACGCTCCGGACGGAGTCGTGGCCGAGCCGGCCGAGGGCGCCGAGGACCGCCTGCCCCTGAGGGTCGGAGATCTCCGGCTTCAGGACGACGTCGACGACCACGCGGGACATGCCGCCGAGGGTACCGGGGCCTCCCCCGACCCCCGCGTGACCCTGCTCTCCCCGGCCGGACCCCGCCGAGTGCTCCCGTGCCCCGGCAAGATCTGCACAGCGGCCCTCATCAGCCCGTTGGACGGGGCCACATCGCAGATTTCACCGGGCGAGCGCCCGGGCGGTCTCGGCAACCACCTGGTCCGGACGCCCGAGGACGTCCGCCGAGCTGAAGCGGAGGACCGTCCACCCCGCGGCGACCAGCGCGTTCTGGCGCCGGAGGTCCCGGACGAAGACCGCGCGGTCGCGGTGCAGATCGCCGTCGAACTCGACGAGGACCCGGCGCTCCGGCCAGGCCAGGTCGGCGCGGAACTCCCCGCCCGGCGTCCGGACGGGATGCTGCAGCACCGGAGCCGGCAATCCGGCGGCGTGGATGAGCCACCGGAGCACCGACTCCATGGGCGACTCCGCCCGCGGATCGGCGACGGGGAGCACCGACCGCGCCCGCGCGGACCCCCTCCCTGCCGGTCGCAGCGCCAACTGCTCCTCCAGGTCGGCGGGCGTGCACCACGACCCGAGCAGCTGGTCGGTCACCGCGAGGAGAGCAGCCGGCGGCAGCGTCGCCGCGAGATCGCGCCAGGTCCGCCGCGGGGTGGTCAGGGGGAAGCCGAGGCGCTGGTCGACCTCGCCGGGGCCGAGGGGGGAGCGGTGGATGCAGCGGTCGGCGCGGGCGCGCACGGCCGAGCCCGTGACCACGGTCAGGTGGACCCGGTCGTCGTCCCGCTGCAGGGGGATGTCCACGCCCCAGATCGCCGCCGCGGTCCGGTGGCTGACGACGGCGCCGGGCGGCGCGGTCAGCAGCACCGCCTCGATGCGGACCGTGACGTCGTCCACCAAGGCGCGGGGCACGTAGGTGTCCCTCGACAGCCGGACGACGTCGCGGTGCCGGAGCTGCTTGCCGCTGATCCCGGCCGCCGCCGCCATCGCACGCGTCGCCGGGGCGGTGAGTCGGGAGCGGGCGGGACGCGCGGGCACCGGGGGATGGTGGCCGCTGCCAGCCGCACGGCGCGGCGGCTGTCCACAGACGCCCTCCGAGATATGCGATCTGGTCCCTGTGCCGGCCCTGATGGGGGCGAGTGTGCAGATCTCGCGCGTCGGGGTCAGGCGAAGCGGCGGCCGGTGAGCTGCTCGTAGGCGGTCACGTAGCGCTCGCGGGTGGCGGCGACGACGTCGGCGGGCAGCTCGGGCGGCTGCGAGACGCGGTCCCAGCCGGACGACGTCAGCCAGTCGCGCACGAACTGCTTGTCGTAGGAGGGCTGCACCGCGCCCGGCGACCAGGTGTCGGCCGGCCAGAACCGCGAGGAGTCGGGGGTGAGCACCTCGTCGCCGAGCACGAGGCCGCCGTCGGGCGCGACCCCGAACTCGAACTTGGTGTCGGCCAGCACGATGCCCGCCTCGGCCGCGATCTCCGCACCCCGACGGTAGAGCGCCAGCGTCAGCTCGCGCAGCTCCGCGGCCCGTTCGGCACCCACCGCGGAGACGACGGCGGCGAAGTCGATCGCCTCGTCGTGCTCACCCACCTCGGCCTTGGTGGACGGCGTGAACACCGGCGCGGGGAGCTTCGAGCCCTCCACCAGCCCGGCGGGCAGGGGGACGTCGCGGATCGAGCCGGTCCGCTCGTACTCCTTCGTCCCCGAACCGGACAGGTAGCCGCGGGCCACGCACTCCACCGGGAGCATCTCCAGCCGCCGCACCAGCATCGCGCGCCCGGTCACCGACGCAGGCACGTCCACCGCCGACACCAGGTGGTGCGAGGCCCCGAACGAGTCCAGCACCGGAGTCAGCTGGTCGAACCACCACACCGACAGCTGGGTGAGCACCCGCCCCTTGTCCGGGATCGGCGTGGGGAGCACCCAGTCGTAGGCCGAGATGCGGTCCGAGGCCACGAGCAGCAACTGGTCGTCGCCGGCGTCGTAGATCTCCCGCACCTTGCCGCGGGCGACCAGCGGGAGGTCCACCATCAACTCAGCGCCGCCAGCCGGTCGAAGAGCGGACCGAGGTTGGCCACGTACTCCTCCGGCCGGCAGATCTCGTCCAGCCGCGCCTCGTCCAGCGTCACGCCCGAGGCAGCAGCGCGCGTCCGCAGCGTCTCCCGGAAGGGAGTGCCCGAGTTCCACGTCTCCATGGCCGCCGACTGGACCAGCGCGTAGGCGTCCTCGCGGGACTGCCCGCTCTCCACCAGCTCGAGCAGCACCGACGAGGTGTAGATGAGCCCGCCGGTGGACTCGAGGTTCGCCCGCATCCGGTCGGCGTCGACCACCAGGTTCTCCACCAGGCCCGCGGTCAGGTTCAGCAGATAGTCGGTGGTGATGGCGGCGTCGGGCAGGAACACCCGCTCGGTGGAGGAGTGCGAGATGTCGCGCTCGTGCCAGAGCGGGATGCCCTCCATGACCGGCACGATCGCCGCCCGGACCACCCGTGCGAGCCCGGCGATGCGCTCGGATCGGATCGGGTTCTTCTTGTGCGGCATCGCGCTCGAGCCCTTCTGGCCCGAGCCGAACGCCTCCGACAGCTCGCGCACCTCGGTGCGCTGACCGTGCCGGACCTCCAGCGCGATCGCCTCGCAGACCGTGGCGATGATCGCCAGCGCCGAGACCCACTCGCTGATCCCGTCGCGGAGCACCACCTGGGTGGAGGCGTCGGCGGGCCGGAGGTCCAGCGCCTCGGCGACGGCGACCTCGACCGAGGGGTCGATCAGCGAGTACGTGCCCACGGCGCCGGAGATCGCCACCACGCCGACGGCATCGCGCGCCGCGCGCAGCCGGTCGCGCGAGCGGGCGGCGGCGAAGGCCAGGTCGGCGACCCGGTGCCCCCACACGACGGGCTCGGCGTGCACGCCGTGCGTCCGCCCGACCTTGATCGTCGAACGGTGCGCCAGCCCGTGGTCGCGCAGGGCCGCCACGAGCCGGTCGGCCTTGGCCAGCAGGATGTCGGTGGCCTCGGTGAGCTGGACGGCCAGCGCGGTGTCGAGCAGGTCCGACGACGTCATGCCGTGGTGCACGAACGCCGCCGCCGAGCGGGGTTCGGTGTTGTCGGCCCAGGCCGTGAGGAAGGCGATGACGTCGTGCTGCGTCGTCTCCTCGATCTCGGCGACCCGTTCGGCGGTGGGCGGGGGCGCGTTGCGCACCGGCTCGACGACGTCGGCCGGGACGCGGCCCGCGGCGGCGTGCGCCTCGAGCACCAGCGTCTCGACGCGGCACCACAGCTCGTACTTGTGGGCGTCGCTCCAGACCCGGCCCATGTCCGGAAGGGTGTAGCGCTCGATCATGCGGGTACCGCCCGCCACCGGTCAGCTCGTCGCAGCACGGGGACAGTCTCCCGTAGGGCTAGCGTGATCACGAACGGCCCCTACCGGAGGTGATCGATGCGGCGTCGCGCCCGTGATCTCGCCGTGCGCACCGGGGACCTCGCCGCGCGCGCCCGCGACCGGATCCGTGCCGCCCGCGAGCACGATCCGCACGCCTGGCACCACCACCACGGGCCACCCGATCCCTATCCGGTCGGCATCCGGCACGATCCCGTGCCCGACGGGCCGGGCGATCGGCCGGACGACACCGGCGCCACCAGCCCGCCCCTGGGCAGCCCGGCCCCCGGCGCCCCGGACCTGGACGGTGTGGTCGGTCCCGGCGGGGTCGGCGGCCCGCCCGACGCCCGCTCCCCCGAGGGGTCCGGGCCGCGCCCTCCCGGGCCGCCGGCCGTCGTCCACCCCGCCCACGCGGAGGACGACGTCCCGTTCGGGCTGCGCACGGCGGCCGCCTGGTCCTGGCGGCTCATCGTGGTGATCGCCGGCTTCTACGTCCTGCTCTCCGCCGCCGCCTACATCGCCGTCGTCGTCGTCCCGGTGCTGGTGGCGCTGCTGCTGGCGGCGCTGCTGCAACCGGGTGCCGCGGGACTCGCCAGACGCGGCTGGCCGCCCCCGCTGGCCGCGTTCACGATGCTGCTGGTGGGCCTCACCGTGGTGGCCGGGATCATCACGCTGGTCGTCGAGCGGTTCACCGCGGGCTTCGCCGACCTGGCCGAGCAGGTGAGCGAGGGCCTCGAGCAGGTCCAGACCTTCGTCGTCCGGCGGTTCCCCATCAGCGAGGGCCAGCTCGCCGACCTCCTCGACCAGGCCCAGGACGTGCTCCTGGACAACCAGGACACGCTGGCCTCCGGGGCGCTGACGACCGCGGCGACGGTGGGCGAGGTCGTCACCGGCATCGTGCTGGCGCTGTTCACCCTCTTCTTCTTCCTCAAGGACGGCCGGTCGATCTGGCTGTGGCTGGTGGGCCTGTTCCCCGCCGCCTCCCGCGCCTACCTCGACGAGGCCGCCCGGCGTTCGTGGCGCACGCTGATCTCCTACGTCCGCGCCACCGTGGTCGTGGCGCTGGTCGATGCCGTCGGCATCGGCGTCGGGCTGGCCATCCTCGGGGTGCCGCTGGTGATCCCGCTGGCGGCGCTGGTCTTCCTCGGCGCGTTCGTGCCGATCATCGGTGGCTTCCTGGCCGGCACGGTGGCGGTCCTGGTGGCCCTGGTCTCCAACGGCCCGATCACCGCGCTGATCACGCTCGCCATCGTCATCGGCGTCATGCAGCTGGAGGGCCACGTGCTCCAGCCGCTGCTGCTGGGCCGGGCGGTGCGCGTGCACCCGCTGGCCGTGGTCCTCGCGATCGCCGCGGGCCTGCTCGTCGGCGGCATCTTCGGCGCGCTGATCGCCGTCCCCACGGTGGCGTGCGTGAACGTCGCGGGCACCTACCTCAGCCGCCGGCACGAGGGGCCACGGCCGCCCGAACCACGCCCGGAGCGGGCGCGGCCCGTGGTCGCGGCGAGCTAACCGGCAAGGTCGATGCGGCCCTCGACGGCGGCGAGCGCGATGTCGGTGCGCCAGTGCGCGTCGGCCAGCCGGACGCCGGCGACCCGCTCGTAGGCGGCCTGCCGGGCGGCGGCCAGGTCCGAGCCGGTGGCGGTGACGGCGAGGACCCGCCCACCGGCGGAGCGGACCGTGCCGTCGTCGGCGAGCGCGGTGCCGGCGTGCAGCACGCCCTCGCCCTCGGCCCCGGTGATCGGGTCGCCGGTGCGCGGCGCCTCGGGGTACCCCGGTGCGGCGACGACGACGGTCACCGCCGCGCCGTCCCGCCAGCGCAGCGGCGGGTGGTCGGCGAGGGTGCCGGTGGCCCCGGCGTGCAGCAGCCCGCCCAGCGGGGTCTCCAGCAGCGGCAGCACCACCTGCGTCTCCGGGTCCCCGAACCGGGCGTTGAACTCCACCACCCGCACGCCGCGGGAGGTGAGGGCCAACCCGGCGTAGAGCAGGCCGCTGAACGTCTCGCCGCGGCGTGCCATCTCGTCCACGGTCGGCTGCAGCACGGTGGCGAGGACCTCGTCGACCAGCCCGGGCGGTGCCCACGGCAGCGGGGCGTAGGCCCCCATGCCGCCGGTGTTGGGACCGCCGTCACCGTCGTCCCGGCGCTTGAAGTCCTGCGCGGGCACCAGCGGCAGCACCGTCGTCCCGTCGGTGACGGCGAACAGGGACACCTCGGGGCCGTCGAGGAACTCCTCGACCAGGACCGCTCCCCCGGCGTCGAGCACCCCGCGCCCGTGCGCCAGGGCGGCGTCGCGGTCCGGGGTCACCAGCACACCCTTGCCGGCGGCCAGCCCGTCGTCCTTGACCACGTAGGGGGCGCCGCCGGTGAGCGCGGCGACCTCGTCGAGCGCCGTCTCCAGCTCCGCCGGGCCACCGACGGGCCACGAGCGGGCGGTGGGGACGCCGGCCGCCGTCATCACGTGCTTGGCGAAGGACTTGCTGCCCTCCAGCTGCGCGGCCTGCGCCGAGGGACCGAAGCAGGCGATGCCGGCCTCGCGGACGGCGTCGGCCGCTCCGGCGACCAGCGGCACCTCGGGGCCGATCACCACCAGGTCGGCCCCCCAGTCCCGGGCCAGCGCCGCCACCGCGACCGGATCGGCCGCGGCGAGCCGTTCCCCTCCCGGGGGCGGGGGCGCGGCCACCCGGGTCCCGGCGTTGCCGGGGGCGCAGGCGAGCTCGCGAACCGCAGGGTCGGACTGGAGAGCCACGCACAGGGCGTGCTCCCGGGCACCGGAGCCGATCACCAGCACGCGCACGAGCCGCGACCCTACCGATGCCCGGCCGGCCACGCTCCGGGGCGGCGCCGCCGGGCGGCGAGTCACACCAGCCACAGACACCTCGGGTGATGTCCGTCACAGCAGAGGTGGTCGTCCGCTGGTCAGCGAGCTGGCCTTTCGATCGTGCGCAACCCGTCCCCTCCAGTTCGCCCCGGATTCACCCGATTCCTGTGTGGTGGGTGCCATGCGCGCGACCGAGTCGCTGGCCGTCCGGCCAGGGGCACGCCTTCCCCGGCCCGTCGTCATCGGACACCGCGGCGCTCCGGCCTACCGGCCGGAGCACACGCGGGCCAGCTTCGAGCTGGCCATCGACCTGGGTGCCGACCTCATCGAGCCCGACGTCGTGCTCAGCCGCGACGGCGTGCTCGTCGTCCGGCACGAGAACGAGCTCTCCGTCTCCACCGACGTCGCCGACCACCCGGAGTTCGCCGACCGCCGGACCACCAAGCTGGTCGACGGCGAGCTGTGGACCGGCTGGTTCACCGAGGACTTCACCCACGCCGAGCTGCGCACCCTCCGCGCGGTCGAGCGGATGCCGTCCCTGCGGCCGCTGAACACCGCCTACGACGGCCGCTACGGCATCCTGACGCTGGCCGAGGTCGTCGAGCTGGCCCGCTGCCGGTCGACCGCCGACCGGCCGGTGCGGGTGCTCGCCGAGCTGAAGCACCCCGGGTACTGGGCCGCGCTGGGCATGCACATGGGCGAGCTGGTGGCCGAGGAGCTGCGCCGGCTCGGTGCCGACAGCGCCGAGGGCACCGTGGTGGTGCAGGCGTTCGACCCCGCCGTCCTGCGCGACCTGCGTGCCCGGCTGGGCGAGGACGGCCCCCGGCTGGTCCAGCTGGTCGGTGACGACACGGCAGGCGATGCGATGGTCACCCCGGCCGGTCTGCGGGAGATCTCCACCTACGCGCAGGGCATCGCCCCGAGCCGCGACCGGATCCTGGCCAGCGGTGCCCAGCAGGCGGTCACCGGCACCCCGCACGTGGTCACCCAGGCACACGCCGCGGAGCTGACGGTCCTCTGCTGGACGCTGCGGGCGGAGAACACCTTCCTCCCCGCCCACCTGCGGCGCGGCGACGCTCCCGGAGGGCTCGGGGACGCCGTCGGCGACGCCCTGGCCCTGCTCGCCCTCGGGGTCGACGGCCTGATCAGCGACTCCCCCGAGCACGCCGTCCGCGCCCGCACCGCCATGGCCGCCCAGCTGGTCTGAGCGCCACCGCACGTCGGTGCGGCGCGGAGCCCGGAGGGCCCCGGCACCGCCCACGCGCCGGCTCAGCGCGAGCCGGTCCCCCGCCTGGCCGCGGTGTCGTCCGGAGGGCGACGACGTCGCTGGGCCCGGTGCACGCTCCGCAGCCGGGCGCGTTCCTCGGCGCGGGCCCGGGCATCGACGCGGAGCCGCTGACGGTGGGCCTCGCCCTGCAGCTTCCGCCAGGCGGTGAAGCGGGCGGGGTCCAGCCGGCCGTCCTCGAGAGCCGTGGCGACGGCGCACCCGGGTTCGGTGCGGTGCGCGCAGTCGCGGTACCGGCACGCGGTGGCGAGCTCCGCGACGTCGGCGAACGCCCGGTCGACGCCCCCAGCGTCGTCGTGCAGACCCAGTTCGCGCATCCCGGGCGTGTCGATCAGCAGCCCGCCACCGGGCAGCCGGTGCAGCTCCCGGGCGGTCGTGGTGTGCCGCCCGCGGCCGTCCTCGCGGATGTCCCGGGTGCCGGCCACCGCCCGGCCGGCCAGCGCGTTGGCGAGGCTGGACTTCCCGACGCCGGAGGGGCCGACCATCGCCGCCGTCCGGCCGGGGCCGACGAGTTCACCGACAGCGGCCAGCCCCTGCCCCGTCACCGAGCTGACCGGCAGCACCGGGACGCCGAGCGCGTCCTCGGCGACCTGTTCCACCACGGCGGCCACGTCGTCGCACAGGTCGGCCTTCGTCAGGACGACGACGGGAGCCGCCCCGCTGCTCCAGGCCACCGCGAGGTAGCGCTCGATGCGCCGCACCCGCGTCTGGCCGATCAGCGCGTCGACGACGAGGACCACGTCGACGTTGGCCGCCACGACCTGCGCCGCCGACGTCCGGCCCGCGGCGGTGCGGGTGAAGGCGCTGCGACGCGGGAGGACGGCGAGCGCCAGCTCCCCGCGCAGCGCCACCCAGTCCCCCACGGCCGGACCGGCCTCGTGGTGCACGGCGGCGGACGGGTGCACGCGTCGCTCACCGTCCGCGACGAGCACGGTCAGCCGGCCGCGGTCGACCCGCAGCACCCGCCCGGGCTCGCAGCCGGGCGGGAGCTCGGCGACGCGGTCGGCCGTCCAGCCCAGCGCGAGGAGATCCACGCCGGCGATGGTGACGCCCGGTCCGCCCCGCTGTCGCGGGGTTTTCTCAGGCGATGAGGTCGTGGATCACGACGTTCTCGTCCCGGCCGGGGCCGACGCCGATCACGCTGATCCGGGCCCCGGAGAGCTCCTCCAGCCGCCGCACGTAGGCCTGGGCGGCCGCGGGCAGCTCGTCGAAGGTCCGGCAGTGCCGGATGTCCTCGAACCAGCCCGGCATCTCCTCGTAGACCGGCTTCGCGTGGTGGAAGTCGGTCTGCGTCATCGGCATCTCGTCGTGCCGGACGCCGTCGATCTCGTAGGCGACGCAGATCGGCACGGTCTCGAGCCCCGAGAGCACGTCGAGCTTGGTGAGGAAGTAGTCGGTGATCCCGTTGACGCGGCTGGCGTAGCGGGCCACGACGGCGTCGAACCAGCCGCAGCGCCGGTCGCGCCCGGTGGTGACGCCGACCTCGCCGCCCTGCTTGCGCAGGTACTCGCCCCACTGGTCGTGCAGCTCCGTGGGGAACGGGCCGGAGCCGACGCGGGTGGTGTACGCCTTGAGGATGCCCACGACGCGCTCGATCCGCGTGGGGCCGACCCCGGCGCCGACGGCCGCCCCGCCCGCGGTCGGGTTGGACGAGGTGACGAACGGGTACGTGCCGTGGTCGACGTCGAGCAGCGTGCCCTGCGAGCCCTCGAGCAGCACCCACTCGCCGGCGTCGAGCGCATTGCCCAGCAGCAGCCGCGTGTCGACGATGCGGTGCCGGAGCGCCTCGGCGTACTGGCTGTACTCCTCGACGACCTCGTCGACGTCGATGGCCTTGCGGTTGTAGACCTTGACCAGGACCTGGTTCTTCTCCTGGAGCGTCCCCTCCAGCTTCTGCCGGAGGATCGACAGGTCGAGCAGGTCCTGCACCCGGATGCCCACGCGGGCGACCTTGTCGCCGTAGGCGGGGCCGATGCCCCGGCCGGTGGTGCCGATCTTCCGCTTGCCCAGGAACCGCTCGGTGACCCGGTCCAGCGCCCGGTGGTGCGGCATGATCAGGTGCGCGTCGGAGGAGATCACCAGCCGCGAGGTGTCGACCCCGCGCTCCTCCAGGCCCGCCAGCTCGTCGATGAGCACCTGCGGGTCGATCACGACACCGTTGCCGATCACCGGAGTGCAGCCCGGCGTCAGGATCCCGGACGGGATCAGGTGGAGGGCGTACTTCTCACCGTCGGGCGTGATCACCGTGTGCCCGGCGTTGTTGCCACCCTGGTAGCGGACGACGTAGGGGACGCGGCCGCCGAGCAGGTCGGTGGCCTTGCCCTTGCCCTCGTCGCCCCACTGGGCACCGATCAGCACGACAGCGGGCATCGGCTCCTGGGTCTCCTGTTCGGTGGGGTGACGGTCGGCGCGCGACACCCGGATCGATCCGGCCGGCAGGTCGGCCGGGACGGTGGGGCTGGACGGGTGACAGGGTATCGGCATGTCGTCGGTCGAGTTGGACCTCCGCCGCCTGGGTCCCGGGGAGGCGCCGTTGCGGAGCCAGCTGGAGCCGGTCGCCGGGGCCGGGCAGCTGGTGGTGCGCGGCCCGGTCGCGGCCCTGTCGGGGGTGCTGGCGGCGCTGCTGAAAGCGGGCCGCACGGCAGAGGTGCCGGTGGCCTGGGAGCCGACCGCCGACAAGGGCTCGGCCGCCCTGGCGCGCGCGCTGGGGCTCGGCACGGGCACCACCCGGGATCTCACCCTCGTCCGCGACGACCACGGTGGTGTGCTGCTGCACCACGGCCGGATCGAGGCCCCCGGGAACGGCCGCCGCTCCCTGTCGCGCCGGCTGGGCCTGCAGGCGTACCACGACGACATCAAGGTGGCCGACGGCGAGATCACCCGGATCGACGTCCGACCGGACTGGACCGCCGTCGACACCATCGGCGTGACGGTGATGACCCAGCCGCTGCGCCCCACCCGGCAGACCAGCGGGCGCGCCCTCCAGGTCGCCTCCGACCCCGCTCGGGTGGTGCGCGACGGGGTGCCCTACGTGCGCCCCGTCCCCCGGTGGACCTGGTACGCCGACGACCGGGTGCGGTGGCGCCTGGTCCCCTAGGAGCGGCCTGCGCGGGGCCGGGGCCGTCGTGGACACTGGTGGGGCACCCGACCGCCCGAGGAGGACCCGCTGCCGACGTCCTGCTGTCCCGCTGGGTCGACGTGCCGGTGATCACCGATCCGCGCACCTCGTTCGGGTCCCGCGCCGCCGTGGCCCCCGCCGGCCGCCGCTCCCTGGCGCGCACGCTCACCCGGCCGAGCCTGCCCGCCGTCGTCGGACTCCTCGTGGTCGTCGCCTTCTTCGCGGTGCGGGTGCCGGACCTGGTCAGCCCCTTCGGGCTGGCGACGGTCCTGGACACCGCGGCGCTGCTGGGCATCGGCGGCGTCGCCGTCGCGCTCCTGCTGGTGGCCGGGCAGTTCGACCTCTCGGTCGGGGTGGTCGCCGTCGCGAGCTCACTGCTCACGGCGCTGCTGATCGGCCACGCGGGGTGGGGCACCTGGCCGGCCCTGCTCGTCTCGCTGCTGGCGGCGCTGCTCGTGGGGGTGGTCAACGGCGTGCTCGTCGTGAACACCGGCCTGCCGAGCTTCCTGGTGACCCTGGCGACCTTCCTGATCCTGCAGGGCACCTCGCAGGCCGGGGCCCAGGAGGTCGCCGGCGGCACGCGGATCGGCGGTCTGGACCAGGCCCCTGGCTGGTCGTCGGCGACGGCTGTCTTCGACGCGACCGCGCAGCTGGGCAACGGCCGGTTCAGCGTGAGCATCCTCTGGTGGCTCGGCCTCACCGCGCTGGCCACCTGGGCGCTGTGGCGGACCAAGTTCGGCAACGCGGTGTTCGCCAGCGGGGGCGCCCGGCGAGCCGCGCGTGAGCTCGGCGTCCCGGTGCGCCGGACGACGGTGGCGCTGTTCTGCCTCACCGCGGCAGCGGGCTGGCTGCTCGGCACCATGACGCTGGTGCGGCTGGGCAGCGTCCAGGCCGGCGGGACCGTCGGCATCCTCAGCGGGATCGACTTCATCGTGGTGGCGGTCATCGGCGGCTGCCTGCTGACCGGCGGATACGGGTCGACGATCGGCGCCGCCGTCGGCGCCCTGCTGTACGCGGTGGCCCGGCAGGGCATCACCCTGGCCGACTGGGACACCCGCTGGTTCCAGGCGCTGCTGGGGGTGCTCCTGCTGGTGGCGCTGCTGGCCAACGGCGAGGTGCGCCGGCGGCTCCGGGCGAGGCCACGGTCGTGAGCTCCGCCGCCCCCGTCGACGAGGCCGCCGCGCCGGGCCCCACCCCGGTCGTGGAGCTGCGCGGCGTCACCGTGCGGCACGGCAGCGTGCCGGCGCTGAGCCGGGTCAGCGTGGCGCTCCTGCCCGGGCAGATCACCTGCGTCCTCGGGGAGAACGGCTCCGGCAAGTCCACGCTCGTGTCGGTGGTCTCCGGGCTGCGCCGCCACGACGAGGGCGAGCTGCTGGTGGACGGCGTGCCCACCCGGTTCCGGTCCCCCCGGCAGGCGCGGGACCTGGGCATCGCCACCGTGTGGCAGGACCTCGCCGTCGCCCCGCTGCTGTCGGTGTGGCGGAACTTCTTCCTGGGCGTCGAGCCCACGCGGGGGGTGTGGCCGCTGCGCCGCCTCGACCTGGACGGAGCCCGCGAGACCACCGTGCGCGCCATGGCCCGGGTCGGCGTCACCGGGCTGGACCCGGACCAGCCGGCCAGCGCCCTGCGGGCCGGGGAACGGCAGAGCCTGGCCGTCGCCCGCGCGCTGCACTTCGGCGCCCGGGCCCTGGTGATCGACGAGCCCGTCACGCCCATGACCGTGGCGCGCCAGACGCTGTTCGGGCAGTCCGTCCTCGCGGCCCGCACCCAGGGGCTGGCGGTCGTCGTCGTCACCAACAACCCGCGCTACGCCCACCTCATCGGTGACCGGTTCCTGCTGCTGGCCCACGGCCAGGTGGCCGGGAACCTCACCCGCGACGACGTCGACGCCGACGTGCTCACCGCGCTGATGGCCGGCGGGGACCAGCTGACCACCCTGACCGACGCGCTCACCGCGCTGCACCCGGAGCTCGGCGAGCGGTGAAACTCCCCCGGGCCCCCGCCGCGCGGGGGCCCGGGGCCGGTCAGCCGGTGAAGATGCTCACCCCGCCCGGGCCGACCAGCAGCCCCACGACGATGAGCACGATCCCCCACAGCAGCTGCCCGCGGAAGATCGAGAAGATCCCGCTGATCACGAGGATCACCGCCAGGATCCACAAGATCGTTGCCAGCATCCGAAACGTCCCTCCTCCGGGCGCCCTGTCGGCACCGTGCACGCTCCGTGGTTGCCGTTGACGGGTCCCGGCAAACCCCGGGTCGCAAAAACCCAGGTGAGGAGTGCAATGGGCGGCCCGCACCGGCGGGCCGCCCGTCACCGATGGTGACTGCTCAGGAGACCAGCGTCGGATCGCAGTCCCGGAGCAGCTGCGTGCAGCGCTCGGCCTCGGCCGTCTCGCCGATGGCCTCGGCCGCCCGTGCCAGGACGGTGACGCAGCGCAGGAAGCCCCGGTTCGGCTCGTGCGACCACGGGACGGGGCCGTAGCCCTTCCACCCGTTGCGGCGCAGCGCGTCGAGCCCGCGGTGGTAGCCGGTGCGGGCGTAGGCGTAGGCCTGGATGGTGTCGCCGAGCGCCCGCTCGGGGCGGCTCATCGCCTCCTCGGCGAGGCCGGCCCACACCGCGCTCACCGTGGGGTGGTGCGCGGCGACCTCCGCGAGCGTGGCGCCCTCGGCGAGCTCGGCGTCGGCCTCCGGCGTGGCCGGCAGCAGCGTGGCCGGCGGCTCGCCCAGCAGGTTTCCGTGGGAGTGGCTCATCGTCAGGCCCCCTGCGACTGGCCGGCCGACAGCAGGTGCTCGCACGCCTCGACGACACGGGCGGCCATGTTCGTCTCGGCGGCCTTCATGTAGCTGCGCGGGTCGTAGACCTTCTTGTTGCCGACCTCGCCGTCGATCTTCAGCACGCCGTCGTAGTTGCTGAACATGTGCCCGGCGATGGGCCGGGTGAAGGCGTACTGGGTGTCGGTGTCGACGTTCATCTTCACGACGCCGTAGGAGAGCGCCTCGCGGATCTCCGACTCCGCCGAGCCCGAGCCGCCGTGGAAGACCAGGTTGAACGGCTTGGCGTCCTCGCCGAGGCCGAACTCCTTCGCGACCAGCGCCTGCCCGCGCTGGAGCACGTCGGGGCGGAGCTTGACGTTGCCCGGCTTGTAGACGCCGTGCACGTTGCCGAAGGTCGCCGCGAGCAGGTAGACCCCGCGCTCCCCCAGCCCCAGCTTCTGCGCGGTGCGCAGGAAGTCGCCGTCGGCGGTGTAGAGCTTCTCGTTGATCTCGGCGACGACGCCGTCCTCCTCCCCGCCGACGATGCCGATCTCCAGCTCCAGCACGAGCTTGGCGGCGGCGGACTTCTCCATCAGCTCCTCGGCGATGTCGAGGTTCTCACCGAGCTCGATCGCCGAGCCGTCCCACATGTGCGACTGGAACAGCGGCTCCTGCCCGGCGTCCACCCGGTCCTTCGACAGCGCGATGAGCGGGCGGACGTAGGAGTCGAGCTTGTCCTTGGGGCAGTGGTCGGTGTGCAGCGCCACGTTGATCGGGTACTTCTCGGCGACGACGTGGGCGAACTCGGCGAGCGCCACCGCGCCGGTGACCATGTCCTTGACCCGGGTGCCCGAGCCGAATTCGGCGCCGCCGGTGGAGAACTGGATGATCCCGTCGCTGCCGGCGTCGGCGAAGCCGCGCAGCGCCGCGTTGATCGTCTCCGAGGAGGTGCAGTTGATCGCCGGGTAGGCGAACCCGCCCTCCTTCGCCCGGCTGATCATGTCGGCGTAGACCTCGGGGGTCGCGATGGGCATGGGGGTGCTCTCCTCCGTCGGGAACGGCTGTACGGCGCTGTACGGGCGAACGTCGGTGATCAGTATCGCGCTGCGCCCCCGGCCGCGACAGCACGGGCGGCAGCGGAGCCCGACCGGGCGACACCGGGTCGGCCCGGGTCGGGCACCGGTCAGCCCTGCTCGATGCGGCTGACCACCCGGGCGGCGACGACCACCGGGTCGTAGGTCGGCGAGAACGGCGGCGCGTAGGAGAGGTCGGACCCGGCGAGGTCCTCGGCGGTCATCCCCGCCCAGATCGCGGCGGCCAGCACGTCGATCCGCTTGCCCGAACCGGGGCCGCCGACGATCTGGGCGCCGAGCAGCCGCCCCGAGCCCGCCTCGCTCAGCAGCTTGATCGCGATCTCCTCCGCGCCGGGGTGGTACCCGGCCTTCGTCGTCGCCTCCACGGTGTCGGTGCGGTAGTCGAACCCGGCCTGCTCGGCCTCGGTGGTGCACAGCCCCGTGCGGCCGATCTCCAGGTCCCCCACCTTGGTCAGCGCCGTCCCCAGCACCCCGGCGAAGCGGGCTGCCCGGCCGCCGACGACCGAGCCGGCCACCCGGCCCTGCTTGTTCGCGTGGGTGCCCAGGGCGACGTGGGCGACCTCGCCGGTGACCCGGTGGAAGGTCTGCGAGCAGTCACCGGCGGCGTAGATCTCCGGGTGCGAGCGGGTGCGCTGGGTGCGGTCGACGTCGATGGCGCCGGTGGTCCCGAGCCGGATGCCGGCCTGCTCGGCCAGCGCCACCTCCGGCCCCATGCCCAGGCCCAGCACCACCAGGTCGGCGTCGTAGCTGCCGGCGTCGGTGCGCACCCCCCGCGCCCGGCCCGACTCGTCCACCAGGATCTCGCGGACCGCCTGGTCGGGGTGCATCTCCATGCCCATGGCCCCCATGCCGGCGCAGACCCGCTGGGCCATGTCGGCGTCGAGCAGCTGCATCGGCAGCGGGTCGGCGAGCACGACGGTGACCGCCAGCCCCCGCCGCTGCAGCGCCTCCGCCATCTCCAGCCCGATGTAGCCGCCGCCCAGGACCAGGGCGCGGCGGGGACCGGCGTCCAGGGCGGCCCGGATGGCGGCGCCGTCGTCGAGCCGGTGCACGCCGAAGACGCCCGGCGCGTCCAGGCCGGGGATCGGCGGGCGGGTCGGGCGGCCTCCCGTGGCGACGAGGAGGCGGTCGTAGCCGATCCGCTCGCCGGTGTCGGTGACGACCTTCCCGGCGTCGGGATCGATCCCGACCGCCCGCGTGCCGGTGTGCACGGTGATGTCCCGGGCGGCGAACTCCGCCGGCGTCCGGGCGATCAGCTCGTCCCGGCCCTGGACCTCCCCGCCCACCCAGTAGGGGATGCCGCAGGCGGAGTACGAGACGACGTCGCCCTGCTCGAGCACGACGATCTCGAGGTCGTCGGCGTTCCGCAGCCGGCGGGCCTGGGCCGCCGCGGACATCCCGGCCGCGTCGCCTCCGATGACGAGGAACCGCTCCCTGCTCATCGCCCCAGCGTGGCACCGGCCGGCGCGCTGCGGAACACCGTGCCGGGGTTGAGCAGGCCGGCCGGGTCGAGCGCGGACTTGATCGAGCGGTGCACGTCCAGCGACACCGGGCCGATCTCGCGCTCCAGCCAGTCGACCTTGAGCACACCCACCCCGTGCTCGCCGGTGATCGTCCCGCCCAGCGACAGCCCGAGCTCCAGGATGTCGTCGAAGGCGGCGTAGGCCCGCTGCCGCTGGTCGGCGTCGCCGCCGTCGAAGCAGACGGTCGGGTGCATGTTGCCGTCGCCGGCGTGCCCGACCACCCCGACCACGACGGCGCGCTCCGCGGCGATGCGGTCGCAGCCGTCGAGGAACCCGGCGATCCGCGACCGGGGGACGGCGACGTCGTCGATGAGGATCGCGCCCCCCACCTGCTGCAGGGCGGGCAGCGCCATGCGCCGGGCGGCGAGGAGCAGGTCGCCCTCGGCCTGGTCCTCGGTGGAGTGGACGAACTGCGCGCCGGCCTCCTCGCACAGCGCGGTGAGCGTCGCGATCTCCTCGGCGGCGGCCGCCCCGCCGGTGTCGGACTGCGCCACCAGCAGCGCGCGGGTGTCGTGGTCCAGGCCGGCCTTGAGCACCTGGTCGACGGTGCGGATGCAGGTGTTGTCCATGATCTCCAGCAGGCTGGGCACCAGCCCCGCGGTGACCACCCGCTCGACGACCTGGCCCGCCTGGGCCGTCGTGGCGAAGGATGCGGCGAGGGTGACCGGCGCCTTCGGTGCGGGCCGCAGCGCGAGCGTCGCCTCGGTGATGACGCCGAGGGTGCCCTCGGACCCCACGAACAGCCGGGCGAGGTCGTAGCCGGCCACGCCCTTCACGGTGCGGCGCCCGGTGCGGAGCACCCGGCCGTCGGCCAGCACGACCTCCAGGCCCAGCACGTAGTCGGTGGTGACGCCGTACTTGACGCAGCACAGACCGCCGGAGTTGGTGGCGAGGTTGCCGCCGAGGGTGCACCAGTCGTAGCTGCTCGGGTCCGGCGGGTAGAACAGCCCGCTGCCGGCGACCGCGTCGCGCAGCTGCTTGTTCACCACCCCCGGCTGGACGACGGCCAGCCGGTCGGCCGGCGAGACCTCCAGGACGGCGTTCATGCGGGTCATCACCAGCGTGATGCCCCCGTCCACGGCGTTGCTGCCGCCCGCGAGCCCGGAGCCGGCGCCCCGCGGGACCACCGGGAGGCCGTGCCGCGAGGCCACCCGCATCACCGCGACGACGTCGTCGGTGCGGCGCGGGAACACCACGGCCGCCGGGGTTCCGGCGGGCGCCATCATCGCCTGGTCGCGGGCGTAGCCGGCCGTCACGTCGGGGTCGGTCAGGACGCCGTCGGGGCCCAACGCGTCGGTCAGCTCGGCGAGCCACGTCGCCGTCGTCGTGGTCACCGTCACACCGTACGGCCTCCAGCCCGGGGGGGGGGGGGGGGGGGGGGGGGGGGGGGGGGGGGGGGGGGGGGGGGGGGGGGGGGGGGGGGGGGGGGGGGGGGGGGGGGGGGGGGGGGGGGGGGGGGGGGGGGGGGGGGGGG
>NZ_JBJHAK010000021.1:0-80172 GCF_054050975.1 Blastococcus sp. SYSU DS0828
GGCGCCCACCGCTTCCCCGCCGGTGGGCGCCGCGGGCCCGGGCTACGCGTCCGCGCCGTCGGCGGCCCGCCGGATCTCGGCCAGGTCGATGCGGCGCATCTGCAGCATCGCCTGGGTGGCACGCTGGGCGCGGCCGGGGTCGGGGTCACCGAGCAGCGTCATGAGCTCCGCCGGGATCACCTGCCAGGAGACACCGAAGCGGTCCTTGAGCCACCCGCACATGCTCTCCTCGCCGCCCTCGGTGAGCCGGTGCCAGTAGTGGTCGGCCTCCTGCTGGTCGGCGCACATGATCTGGAAGGAGACCGCCTCGGTGAACGAGAACTCCGGGCCCCCGTTGAGCGCGGTGTACTCCTGGCCGTCGAGGGTGAAGTCCACGGTCACGACGTCGCCCTCCTTCATCGGTGGGGGCAGGCCGGGCCCATAGCGGGTGACCTTCCCGATGCCGGAGTTCGGGAAGACCGAGGTGTAGAGCGCCGCGGCCTCCTCGGCGGTGCCGTCGAACCACAGGCACGGGATCTGTTTGGGCATGGCCGGTCCTCCTTCGCGCCGGCCGGATGCCGACGTCGGTGGTGGGACTGCCGCCGGCGCCCTGACTCATCGGTCGTCGCGCAGGCCGGTCCAGGCCGCCCATGCGGGCCAGAGGAGGTCGGCGTAGCGCTGGTAGCCGGCGGCGCCGGGATGCGCGCCGTCGCCCTCGGCGACCTCCCGGCGCCAGGTGGCGCTGCCGGTCAGGGACGCCAGCACGCCGGCGTAGGGCACTCCGCGGGCGGCGCAGAGTTCGCCGAAGCGGACGTCGAGCGCGGCGATGCGGTGGTTCTGGCCGGCGTCGGCGACCGGGGGCGGCCCCACGACCAGCACCGGCCACCCGGCGTCCGCGGCCGCGGCCAGCAGCTCCGCGAGCACGGCGACGGACGCGTCCTCGGGCACGCGCGGGCCCCCGGCCTCGACGGTGGTGTCGTTCACGCCGAAGGCCACGACGACCCGGCGGTCGTCCCCGGCCGACAGCCGCGGCCGGCACTCCGCGGACCACCGGGCGAGGACGTCGGCGCTCGTCTCGCGGCGGACGCCGAGGTTGTACGCGGCCAGCGGCAGGCCGGCGCCGTGGCTGCGGGCGCACAGCCGGCCGACCCAGCCCCGGTGCTCGGGATCGCCGACCCCGGCGACGAAGGAGTCACCGATGAAGCAGACGCGCAGATCACGGCTCACCGGGCCCATCGTGCCGATCCACCTCCCGGCCGGCGGCGGGGCACCCGCCGACCGGATCGCCCGTCGTTTACCGGGCCGGCCCCCGGGGGCACGGACCCGTCGTCAGCACCGTCGAACCCTCGCGAGGAATTCCCATGGTCAGGGCCCCCCGCCCCCGCCTGGTCCGCCGGACCGCGGCCGCGTTCGCCATCACCGCCGCGTCCCTCACGACGGTCGCCTGCGGGGACGACGTGGTCGACGACGACGTGGAGCAGAACATCGAGCAGGGCGTCGACGACGTCGAGCAGGAGGTCGAGGACGCCACCGACGGCGAGGGCTGAGCGCACTGGTTCCTCAGTGACCGGAGCTGCCCGGGCTGGAGTGCCAGAGCTTGCGGGGTGGCGCGGCCGCGGCCCGCCGGGCGGCGCCCTTGGTCTCGTCGCCGGCGGGCTTGATGTCGGCGTAGGGCGACATCCGGAACCCGGTCGGGTGGACCAGGACCGGCCGCACGACCACCGGCCGGGAGCCGTGCGAGGCCGCGGCCCCCGCGATCGCCTGCTCGGTGTACTCCCCCGGAGCCGCCATCAGCTCGGCGACCGACTCGAGCCCGCCGGCCTCCCAGGCCTCGTGCAGCGCCGGGAGCTCCCACGCCCCGGTGGCCCGCAGCGACACCCCGCGCGGCCCCGTCCGGCGCAGCACCCCGCGGATGACCAGCAGCCACGAGTGGAAGACCGTCGCGGCGTAGGGGCCCTGCGCGTCCTCGAAGAAGGTCGAGTCGGTGCAGCCGGTGCCGTCGTCGAGGGTCACGAACACCACCCGGCGCCCGGACCGGATCGGCGGGGTCTGGGTGGCCACCTTGACGCCGGCCACCAGCACCTCCGCGCCGCTGCGGCAGCCGAGGAGCTCACCGGCCGGCACCGCGCCGAGCGCCGACAGGAACGGCCGGTAGAAGTCGATCACGTGCCGGCTGGCGTCCAGCCCGAGCACCTCCAGCTCTGCCCGCACCAGCTCGGCGTCGGTGAACTCGGGCAATCCGCTGCTCTCTGCCCACTCCGGGCCGGCCGGCTCCCCGGCGGACTCTTCGGACAGCTCCAGCCCCATGAGGTCCAGGCTCAGCTGCCCGTCGGACGTCGCCCGCGCGCCGCTGCGGCTCCACCGGTCGAGCTCGCTGATCTGCAGCAGCAGGTCGCGCCGGGTCACCTGCCGGCGCCGGCGGGTCGGCCGGCCGGCCTCCCGGTCCCGCATGCCGAAGCCGTAGAGCGAGTCGAAACCACCGGCCAGCACCAGCCGCTCGACCACCGGGCGGGACACCGACGCCCGCGCCCAGAAATCCGTCAGTGACCGATAGGGCTGGCCGGCGACGACCCGCGCCACCTCGTCGTCGGAGATGCCCTTCACGTCGGCCAGCGACAGCCGGATGCCATACCGCGTCGGGTCGGGCATCGCCGCGGGCATCCACTCCGGACGCCGCCAGCCCGAACTCTCAGCCTCCACCTCACGGTCAGGGCTCGTCGCGTCGTCGTCCACGTCGTCGTCGGCGGCCAGCCGTTCGACGCGGTAGCTGCCGGTCGAGGCGTTGACGTCCAGGCCGAGCACCCGGATGCCGAAGTTGCGGGCGTCGTCGAGGATCAGCCGCTTCGGGTACATGCCGGGGTCGTGGGTGAGGACCCCGGCCAGGAAGGCCGCCGGGTGGTGGGTCTTCAGCCAGGCCGACTGGTAGGTGGGGAGCGCGAACGCCGCGGCGTGGGCCTTGCAGAAACCGAACGACCCGAAGGACGCCAGCACCTCCCACACCCGCTCGGCCACCTCCACCGGGTAGCCGGCAGCCAGCGCCCGCGGCACGAACCACGCCCGCACCTCCGGGTGGGCGTCCTTCTCCCCCAGGGCGCGGCGCACCTCGTCGGCCTCGGCCAGCGTGCAGCCGGCCATCCGGGCCACCACCTGCAGCACCTGCTCGTGGAAGACGACCACCCCGGCGGTCTCGGCGAGCGCGAACTCCAGGTCCGGATGGGGGTACTCCACCTCGCGCCAGCCGTTCCGGGCCATGAGGAAGGGGGTGACCATGTCGCTCTTCACCGGTCCGGGCCGGAACAGCGAGATGTCGATGATGATGTCCTCGAACGTCCGCGGCCCGAACTTGCCGACCAGCTCGCGCTGCCCCGGCGACTCGATCTGGAACATGCCGAGCGTGCGGGTGCTGCGGATCAGCTCGAAGGTCGTCGGGTCGTCCCGCGGGACGGCGTCGATGTCGACCGCCTCCTCGTCGACCCGCTCGATCTCGTCGAGGGCGTGCGCGATCGCCGACTGCATCCGGATGCCGAGCAGGTCCAGCTTGAGCAGCCCCAGCTCCTCGACGTCGTCCTTGTCGAACTGGCTCATCGGGTAGCCGAGGTAGCTGCTCTCCACCGGGGTGCGGTCCAGCAGCGTGGCGTCGGAGAGCAGCACCCCGCACGGGTGCAGGGCGATGTGCCGGGGCAGCCCGTCGAGCCGGGACACGAGGTCGAACAGCAGGTCGAGGTCGCCGGTGCCGCCGGCGCGGCGCGAGCCGTACCGGCTGGCCCGCAGCTCGGGGAGGTCGCGCAGCGCGGCGTGCACCTGATTGGCCCGGATGTGCGGGAACGCCTTGGCGACGGCGTCGACCTCCGCCTGCGGCAGGCCCAGCGCGGCCCCGACGTCGCGGATCGCGTGGCGCACCCGGTAGGTGTCCATCATCGAGATGCAGCTGACCCGGTCGGCGCCGAAGCGGTCGATCACCGCGTCGTAGACCTCCATCCGGCGCGCGGACTCCACGTCGATGTCGATGTCGGGCAACTGGTGGCGCAGCGGCGAGAGGAACCGCTCCATCAGCAGCCCGTAGCGCAGCGGGTCGACGTCGGAGATGCCCAGCAGGTAGGTGACCAGGCTGCCGGCGCCCGAGCCGCGAGCCGCCGCGCGAACCCTTAAGCTCTTGATGAGGTCGACCACGTCCGCGACGGTGAGGAAGTAGGACGGGTAGCCGAGGGAGTCGATGACCCCGAGCTCCTCCTCCAGCCGCTGCCGCACCCGGGTCGTGGGCACCACGCCCCGCCGCCCGAGCCCCGCCTCGCACCGGGCGCGCAGCACCTGCGCCGGGCCCATCCCCCGCTCCGCCGGCGTGGTGACGACGTCCAGCTCGGGGTACCGCACGCTGCCGATGCCCAGGTCGCCCGCGGGGTCCACGGCGCACTGCTCGGCCAGCCGGGCGGTGCGCTCGAGCAGCCGCAGGGCGGCGTCCCGGTCGGGGCCGGTCAGGTCCTCGGCGACCTCGGCCATCTCCTTGCCCGACTTCAGGTAGCCCTCGGCCGTGGTGCGGTCGACGTGCCGGGCGCCGAGCGGGACCAGCCGCCGGGCGGCGTCCAGCACGTCGGCGGTCGGGGCGTCGAGGGCGTCGACGTACCGGACCGCGTTGCTCAGGACCACCGGCACCTGCTGCTCGGCGGCGAACCGGAGCAGCGCCTGGGCGCGCTGCCGGTCGCCCCGGCCCCGGTGGTGCACCACCTCCAGCGCCAGCCCCGGCCCGAAGACCGCCCGCCAGGCGTCCAGCTGCTGGCCGGCCAGGTCTGCCCGACCCGCCAGCAGCGCCCGGCCCACCGGGGAGTCGGGACCGAGCAGGGGGACCAGCCCGGAGGCGTGCTCGGCGGCGATCGCCAGCGAGCTCACCGGCTCGCCGCGGGTGCCGCGCAGGTGGGTGGCGCTGGTCAGCCGGCACAGCGACCGCCAGCCGGCCCCGTTCCGCGCGAGGAAGGTGACCCGGGGCAGCCGCGGGTCGACGTTCACCCCGCCCCGGGCCGGGGTCCGGCGCGGGGGCGCCGCGGCCCGCGACCGCGGGGACCGGGCTGCGGAGGGCTCCTCCCCCAGCACGTGCGCGAGCGCCGGCGGCACGCTGGTACCCAGCGCCGGCGCCACCGCCAGGTCGACCCCGAAGATCGGCCGCACCCCGACCGACCGGCAGGCCAGCGCGAACTTCACCGCGCCGTAGAGCCCGTCCCGGTCGGTCAGGGCCAGCGCCGGCATGCCGTGCTCGGCGGCCCGGGCCACCAGATCGGCGGGGTGGTTGGCCCCGTACCGCATGGAGTAGCCGGAGGCGACGTGCAGGTGGACGAAGGGGTCACTCACGTCCGGGACCCGGTGGACCGGGACCCCGACCGGGACGGCGCCCCGCCGACCACGTGCGGCCTCGGGTAGCGGGGCGGCTCGGGCGGTGCGTCGACCCCGAGCCCGGCCTCGACCACGGCGAGGAAGCCCCGCACGTCACGGACCAGGTCGTCGGCCTCCCGCTCGGTGACCGCCCGGGACAGCCCCGCCTCCGCCGCGGCGCGTTTGGCCGCACCGGCGGCGAAGAAGGTGGCCCACTCCCCCAGTTCGGGGGCGACCTGCCCCAGCAGGACCCAGGCGCTGCGCGGCCGCCGGCGGCCGCCCTCGGGACGGGTGCGGGCGGCCAGCACCGCGGCGGCGGCCCGGAGCGCCGCCAGGTGCGCGGTGGCGTACCGCTCCCGCGGATCGGTGGCCGCGGCCGCCTCGGCCAGGCCGCGGTGCGCCTGGCGGAGCAGCCCGGCGGCCGCGGCGGGCAACGCGGGCGGCAGCGGCAGCTGGCCGGCCGGCACGGCTCGTGCGGCGCCCATCAGTCGTGCACCCGGACGAGCCACCAGCGGTTGCCGGCGGCGTCCCACGTCAGGTCGTAGACGCCGGCGAAGCTCATCCGGGACCGCCCGGCCCGCACCGCCTCCACCCGCCAGACCTCACGGGGCGCCACCAGGTCGTCGGACGCACCGCCCGCCTCCGCGTCCCGCAGCCACCACGGCGCGGTCTCCAGCCAGGAGTCGAGCAGCTCGCCCACGACGTACCGGGACTGCCCGCGCCAGAACTGCACCGGCCCCAGCGGGCCGCGCTCGACCTGCACCTCTTCGCCGGCCCGACCGACGACCTCACCGAGCACCCGGCTCATGACAGCCTCCCCACGCCTCACCCCGCGCGCACGCCCGCCACCCCACCGGCGGGGAAGAGAGCCGGGAAGGACGGGCCGGACGTCGTTCGAACACGCGTTCGAACGACGTCCAGTAGACCCGAGCGCCCACCCCTCGTCAAGCCGGGCCACGGCGTGTCCGTCGACCGCGCCCGCACCCCCCGCCGGACGGGACACACCGGGCGCGCCTCTTTCCGGGCGGTGGCAGGATCAGTGCATGAGCCCACCCCCGCACCCCCGGGTGGCCGCCGTCGCCCGGGCCCTCGCCGCGGCCGGCGCCGAGGGTGAGGTGAGAGTCCTCCCCGCCGAGGTCCGCACCGCGGCCGCAGCCGCCGCCGCGCTGGGCGTGCCGGTCGGTGCGATCGTCAACAGCCTGCTCTTCCTCGCCGACGGCGCGCCCCTGCTCGTCCTCACCAGCGGCGCGCACCGCGTCGACGTCGTCCAGGTCGCGGCGCTGCTCGGCGTCGGCTCCCTGGCGCCCGCCCCCGCGGACGTCGTCCGCGAGCACACCGGCCAGCCCATCGGCGGGGTGGCCCCGGTGGGGCATCCGGCCCCCCTCGGCACCCTCGTCGACGTGGAGCTCGCCCGGTACGACCGGCTGTGGGCCGCGGCGGGGCACCCGACGGCGGTCTTCCCGACCAGCTACGACGAGCTGCTCCGCATCACCGCCGGCACCGCGGCCGAGGTGGGCGGCGGTCCGCTCGACGGGACCGCCACGACGGTCGGCGGCGGCGACCTGCCGGACGCCACCGGGGTCGCGCCGTGACGGGCACCCGCCCGGCCACCCGGATCCTCGAGCTCCCCGTCCCCTGGATGCGGGAGCACATGCACGAGGTGCTGGCCATCTACGGGCTGGCCATGGGCTACGACTCCGGCATCGTCGCCGGCCGGTACGGCTACGCGATCCAGCACACCGAACGGCCCGGCTTCCGCGCCGTCGGGGCCTTCGCGCAGACCCCGGAGGGCGAGCGGCTGGTCGGCTTCGGGTACGGCTACCTCATCGCCCCCGGGCAGTGGTGGCACGACCAGGTGCGCGCGGCGCTGGACCGCCGCACGGCGAAGAAGTGGCTGCCCGGCGCCTTCGAGGTCTGCGAGCTGCACGTCCACCCCGACGCGCAGAGCCAGGGGCTGGGCCGGCGGCTGCTGCACGCGCTGGTCGAGGGCCTGCCGCACCCGGTCGCCCTGCTCTCCACACCGGACGCCGACACCAAGGCGTTCCGGCTGTACCGCGCCGACGGGTTCGTCGACCTGGCCCGCGGCTACCACTTCCCCGGCGACTCCCGCCCCTTCGCGATCCTGGGCGCACGGCTGCCGCTGCATCCGCGCGACCCCTCCGCGACGAACTCCCGGTCGTGACCGCCCCCGAACCCGCCGTACCCGTGGACGCCGCACCCGTGGACGTCGTCGTCGTCGGCTCCGGCCACAACGGCCTCGTGGCCGCCTGCTACCTCGCCCGGGAGGGCCTGTCCGTGGAGGTCGTCGAGTCCGACGACGTCCTCGGCGGGGCGGTCTCCACCGTGGAGCGCTGGCCCGGGGTCCGCGTGGACCGCGGGTCCAGCGCGCACGTCATCGTCCGGCACAGCGGCATCGTCGAGGAGCTCGACCTCGCCGCCTACGGGCTGCGCTACGTCGACTGCGACCCGTGGGGCTTCGCGCCGGCCCCCTCGCCCGGCGATCCCGGGCCGGCCGGCCGGCCGCTTGTCTTCGCCGTGGACCTCGACGCCACCTGCGCCTCGATCGCGGCCGCCTGCGGACCGGCCGACGCCGCGGCCTACCGCCGGTTCGTCGAGGTCTGGGGTCCCCGCAGCCGGGCCGTGGTCGCCTCCTTCGGCCGCGCACCGTCGGCCGGTGGCCTGGTGCGGTCGTTCTGGCCGCTGGGTGCGCCCACCGAGGGACGGCCGCGCACCCCGGGCGGTGAGCTGGCGGTCGACTTCCTCGGCTCCGGCGACGCCCTGCTGGACAAGTGGTTCGGCAGCGAGCGGCTCAAGGCGGCGCTGGCGTGGTTCGGCGCCCAGTCGGGCCCACCGATGTCCGAGCCCGGCACCGCGGCGATGGTCGGCTGGGTGGCGCTGCTGCACGACGTCCCACCCGGGCACCCCGTGGGCGGCTCCGGCGGGCTGACCCAGGCGCTGCGCCGGCGGCTGGAGTCCGACGGCGGCCGGGTCGTGCTCGGCGACGGCGCCGCGCGGCTGCTCGTGGAGGACGGCCGGGTCGCCGGCGTCGAGACCCGCGCCGGCCGGGTGGTCCGGGCCCCGGCGGTGGTGGCCGCCTGCCACATCGGCGTCACCCGGGAGCTGGCCGGCGACGCGGCCCCGCCGGTCCTGGCCGACGCCGCCCCACCGGTCGGCAACGGCTTCGGCCTGGTGGTCCGTGCCCTGACCGACGCCCCGCCGTCCTACCCCGGTGCCGGGCCGGAGGCGCTGCAGGGCCTCCAGCTGCTCTGCACCGACCGGGCGCAGCTGGCCGCCGCGCACGGCGACTGGGGTGCCGGGCAGCTGCCCCGCGAGCCGGTGCCGCTGGCCATGTCGTTCTCCGCGAGCGACGACACCCTGGCCCCGCCCGGGCGGCACGTGGTCACGATCTGGGGCCAGTGGTACCCGTACGCACTGGCCGACGGCGGCGACTGGGACGCCCTGGCCGACACCGAGGCCCGGCGGCTGATCGAGGCCGTCGACCGCCACGCCCCCGGGTTCGCCGCCTCGGTCCGGGAGACGTACGTGCAGACCCCGCTGGCCCTCGAGCGGGAGCTGTCCCTCCCCCGTGGCAACGTCATGCACGTGGAGATGGGCCTGGCCAGCATGTTCGCCCTGCGCCCGGCCCCTGGCCTGTCGGGCTACCGCGTGCCCGGGCTCCCCGGCCTGTACCTCTCCGGCGCCTCCACCCACCCCGGCGGCGGGGTCTCGGGCAACTCCGGGCGGACGGCGGCCCGCACGGTCCTCGCCGACCGCCGGGCGCTGCCCCGTGCGCGGGCGGCGGCCGGCCGCGCGGTCCGCCGGATCCGGGACGGAGCGGGAAGGGCGTGACGACCACCACCGCGGCACCGCCGGCACCGACCGCGGCGCGCGTGGTCCCCGTCCTGCTGGTCGCGGCGCTGGTCGCCACGGCGATCGCCTACCCGCTCACCTCGGGCCCCGACCGGGACGTCGTCTCCTGGGGCATCGTGCTGCTCGGCTCGGCGCTGTCGGTCGCGCACGCGGGGCTGAGCCGGGGTGCCCGCACCGGGCTGGGCGTGCTCGTGCTGGTCGCGTCGGTCGCCATCGCGTTCGAGTCGGTCGGGGTGGCCACCGGGTTCCCCTACGGCAGCTACCGCTACAGCGACGTCCTCGGCCCCACCCTGCTCGGCGTCCCGTTCCTGGTGCCGCTGGCCTGGCTGATGATGGCCTGGCCCAGCTGGTTGCTCGGCGAGGTGCTGGCCCGCCCGGTACGCGCGAGCCGCCGCCGGCCGGCGCGGGTCGCCTGGGCGGCGGCGGTCTTCGCGGCGTGGGACGTCGTCCTCGACCCGCAGCTGGTGCAGGCCGGCTACTGGACGTGGGAGCACCCCTCCCCCGGCCTGCCGGGCATCGAGACCGTGCCGCTGACCAACCTCGCCGGGTGGCTGCTGGCCGGGCTGGTGCTGATGACGCTGCTCGACGTGCTGGTCGCCCGCACCGCGAGCGAACCACGCGTCGGCCCGGGCGCCCCGTTGTTCGCGCTGGCGTGGATGACCCTCGGCGGCGCCCTCGCGCACGCCGGCTGGCTGGGCCTGCCCGGCTCGGCGGCCTGGGGGGCGGCGCTGGGCGCCTGCGTCCTGGCCGTCCTGGCGCTGCAGCGCCGGCGCGCGGGGCGGCCGTGAGCGGGCGCCTGCTGCGCACGCTGGCCGGTGTCTCGGTCGCCGGCGCCGTGCACGCTGCCGTCAACACCGCGCTGCTGCGCCGCCCGCCGGCGGATCCCCCGGCGGTGGACCGGCCGGTCACCGTCGTGCTGCCGGTGCGCGACGAGGCCGAGCAGGTCGCCGGCTGCCTGGCGGCGCTGCTCGACCAGCGCGGCGCCGAGCGGCTCCGGGTCGTCGTGGTCGACGACGGCTCCACCGACGGCACCGCCGACGTCGTCCGGGCCGTGGGCGACCCGCGGGTGCGGCTGGTGACCGCCCCGACCCTGCCGGCCGGGTGGCTGGGCAAGCCGCACGCCTGCGCGGTGGGGGCGGCCGAGGCCGGGGACGCCGAGGTGCTGGTGTTCGTCGACGCCGACGTCCGCCTCTTCCCCGACGCCGTCGCCGCGGCCGTGGCGGTGCTCGACGCCCACCGCCTGGACCTGGTCTCGCCGTGGCCGCGGCCGTTGGCGGTGGGCCCGGCGGAGCGCCTGGTGCAGCCCCTGGCCCCGTGGCTCTGGCTGACGACCCTGCCCCTGCGGCTCGCCGAGCGCTCGCCCCGCCCGTCGCTGGCCGCCGCCAACGGCCAGTTCCTCGTGGTGCGGCGCTCGGCGTACGAGCGCGCCGGGGGCCATGCGGCCGTGCGCGGGGAGGTGCTCGAGGACATCGCCCTGCTGCGGGCGGTCAAGCGCGCCGGCGGGCGGGGCGTGCCGATCGACGGTTCGTGCCTCGCCGCCTGCCGGATGTACGACGGGTGGGCAGCGGTCCGCGACGGCTACGCGAAGTCGCTGTGGGCCTCCGTGGGCGGGACGCCGGTGGCCGGGCTGGCGGCCGCGGCCACGCTGACCGCCGTCTACGTCGTCCCGCCCCTGGCTGCCCTCCGTGGCTCGCCCGCCGGGCTGGTGGGCTACCTGGCCGGGATGGCCGGCCGCCTCGCCGGTGCACGGGCCAGCGGAGCGCGCGCCTGGCCGGACGCCCTCGCGCACCCGGTGTCGGTGCTGGCCCTGGACGTCCTGATGATCCGGTCGGTCCGGGGGCGTCGGCGGGGCACCCTGCGCTGGCGCGGCCGACCCGTCGGCGCGACCCGGCCGGCGGCGTCGGCGACGATGAGCCGGTGACCTCCGCCGAGCAGCAGCGCCCACGCACCTCGTTCGACCCGGCCGCGATGGACGCCGGCGCCTTCTACCGGGTGCTGAACTCCGTCGTCGTGCCCCGCCCGATCGCGTGGGTGTGCAGCCGCTCCGCCGCCGGCGTGCACAACCTCGCCCCGCACTCCTTCTACACCGTCGCCTGCGTCGACCCGCCGGTCGTCCAGTTCACCTCGGTGGGCCGCAAGGACTCGCTGCGCAACGTGGAGGCCACCGGCGAGTTCACCGTGAACCTGACGCCCGAGGCCCTCTTCGAGCAGGTCAACGCCACCGCCACCGACTTCCCGCCGGACACCAGCGAGGCCGAGCAGGCCGGGGTGCGGCTCGAGCCCGCGGACACGGTCGCCGCGATGCGCGTGGCGGAGTCCCCCGTGTCCATCGAGTGCGTCCTGCACTCGACCCTGCGGCTGGGCGACAGCACCGTCGTCCTCGGCCGGGTCCGGCACATCAGCGTGTGGGCCGACGCCGTGCGGGACGGGCGGCCGCGGATCGAGCACCTCAAGCCGCTGGCCCGGCTCGGCGGCAACGAGTGGACGACGGTGGGCGAGATCCGCGAGATCGCGCGCATCCCCTACCGCCGGTGGGCCGAGGACCCCGCGATCGGGGAGGCCGTCCGCGGGGAGTGACCGCGGTCAGCCCGGCAGGTGGGCGGCGACCTCGTCGGCGGCCTCGGCCCCGAACGCCTCGGCGAAGCGGGCCAGGAAGCTCTCCCATGGCAGGTCGTACTCCTGCGTGCCGATGACCTCGACCGCGGCGGTGGCGACGGCGGAGCCCAGCTGGGTGGCGCGCTCCAGGCCCAGCCCCCACGTCCGTCCGGCGATGAACCCGGCGCGCAGCGCGTCGCCACCCCCGGTGGGCTCCACCGGCTTGGTCTCGGGCACCGCGATCACCGACAGCGGCTCCTCGCCGGCCCGCCGCACCAGGACGCCGTCGGCGGCGCGGGTGGTCACCCAGATGCCCACGCGGGCGAGCACCTCGTCGGCCGTCCAGCCGGTCTTCTGCAGGAGCAGCGCCGACTCGTACTCGTTGGTGAACAGCACCTCCGCGCCGTGCACCAGCTCGCGGATCATCTCGCCGTCGGCCCAGGCCAGCTGCTGGCTGGGGTCCGCGGCGAAGGCGTAGCCGCGCTGCCGGCACTCCTGCGTGTGGCGCACCATCGCGGTGGGGTCGTTCGGCCCGACCACGACGAGGTCGGGACCGCCCACCCGGTCGACGACCGGTGCGAGCTCGATCTGCGCGGCCTCGGCCATCGCGCCCGAGTAGAACGACGCGATCTGGTTGTTGGCCTCGTCGGTGGTGCACACGAAGCGGGCGGTGTGCTTGAGCTCCGACCAGTGCACGCTGCCGGTGTCCACCCCGTGGCGCGACAGCCAGGCGTCGTAGTCGGCGAAGTCGCTGCCGACCGCCCCCACCAGGACGGGTGCGAGCCCCAGCAGGCCGAGCCCGTAGGCCATGTTGGCCCCGGCGCCGCCGCGGTGCTGCACCAGGTCGTCGACGAGGAAGGAGAGGGAGACGTTCTCCATCTGCCCCTCGACGAACTGCTCGGTGAACCGACCGGGGAAGGTCATCAGGTGGTCGGTGGCGATGGATCCGGTGACGACGACGGGCACGAGAGGCGCTCCTCCGGGTCGGGCTGCCTCCGGCCCGCTGCGCCGCGGGTACCGGGCGGGGAACGGGAGAGGAACGGCGAGGGTCGGGCACCGCACACCCTAGGTGCCGCGCACGGACGCCGCCGCCCCGAGGGCCGTCAGTGCGGCGGTGCGACGTCCTCACCGGGACCGGCCAGCTCGGCCCCCAGCCACCGGCCGAGCTGCACCGTGCCCACGACGCCGAGGAGGAGGCCCGCGGCGGCGCCGGCGGTGACGGCCAGGGTGGCGCCGTCGACCCCCGCGACCTCCAGCCCGCTGACCACCCCGGCACCGCCGAGCGTCAGTCCCGCCATGGCCACCCGGGTGGGCCGCTCCCACAGCGAGATCGGGCCGGTCCGGTCCACACCGGCCTGCCCGGCGCGGGCGCGCAGGTAGTCGGGCAGCCAGCACAGCGCCCCGAAGACGACCGCCAGCCAGCCGGGCGCCCCGGCGACCCACAGCGCCGCCGCGTAGGCGGCCTCGGTGAGCCGGTCGACCACGGAGTCCAGGACGAAGCCGCGCTGGGAGGCGCGCCCGGTACCGATCGCCAACGCCCCGTCGAGGCTGTCCAGCAGGCCGGAGAGCCCCACCAGCACGCCGGCCAGGAGGAGCCAGGCGCCGCCCGCGGCCGCCGGGGGCACGGCCGCGACCGCGACGACCACGCCGGCGGCCGTGGCGAGCGACGGGGGCAGCGCCGCGAGGGGGCGGGCGAGCGCGTGCGCGAGGGTCAGCCAGCCCCGCACGATCGGTGCCTGTGTGTCGGCGCCGCCGTGCCAGCGCGACCAGGCCTCGAGGTACTCGTCACGGCTCAGCACGGCGCCCCCTCCCGCGACCGGCGCCCTCCGGTGACGCCGGCCCCTCCGCCAGGGACAGTAGGTGAGTGCTCGCCGGTCTCTCCCCCGCCCGCCGCCGTCTGGTCGTCGCGGTGCTCGTCCTCGTCACCGCCGCGGTCGTGGGCCTCGGCGTGCTGCTGGCCACCCGGACCACCGACGTCGAGGGCCCGGGCCCGGGTCCGCAGGCGCGGCCGGGGCCGGTGCTGCTGGTGCCCGGGTACGGCGGAGGGACGGCGTCTCTGGTGACGCTGGCCGACCGGCTGGAGCAGGCCGGCCGCGACGCCACCGTGGTGCCGCTGCCCGGGAACGGCACGGGCGACCTGGGCGAGGCTGCCGCGGCGCTCGACGAGGCCGCCCGCGCGGCCCTGGATCGCACCGGCGAGGAGAGCGTGGACGTCGTCGGGTACTCGGCCGGCGGGGTGATCGCCCGGCTGTGGGTCGCCGACGGCGGCGCGGAGGTGACCCGCCGCGTCGTGACGCTCGGCTCGCCGCACCACGGCACGGGGCTCGCGGACCTGGCCGGGCAGGTGGCGCCGTCTTCCTGCCCGGAGGGGTGCCGGCAGCTGGCCACCGACAGCCCGGTCCTCGCCCGGCTCAACGCGGGCGACGAGACGCCGGGTGACGTGGGCTGGGTGTCGGTCTGGACCACGCTCGACCGCACGGTCACCCCGCCGGACTCGGCCCGGCTCGACGGTGCGCTCAACCTGACCGTGCAGTCGGTGTGCGCGGAGAGCCGGGTCGGGCACGGGCAGCTGCCCGGCGACCCGCTGGTGCAGTCGATCGTGCTCGAGCAGCTCACCGCCGGGGAGCCGGTGGCGCTGGACGCCGCCGACTGCGCCCGCCTGAGCGGTTAGCTGGTGACGTCCTTGGTGGTGAAGTTCGCCCAGGCGGCGGCGAGCAGCACGCCGACGTAGACCGCCTGCAGCGCGAGCCCGCGGGTGATGTCCCGCCACAGGATCGGGTCGCGGAACAGGTCGACGAACGCCAGCCAGTAGCGCGTCGGGAGGTAGGGCGCGATCGGCGAGGCGGCGTCGAGGGTGAACAGCAGCGAGGACGTGACCAGCACGGCGAGCGCGCCCATCGTCGCGCCGAGCGGTGAGTCGGTGAGGGTCGAGAAGAACAGCGCGAACGCTGCGACGCCGAGCATGGACATCCCGACGTAGCCGACGGCCAGCACGGTGCGCATGCCCAGCTCCTCCGCGCTGAGCGACGTCCCCGACACCGACGTCCCCGTACCCGGCCGCGCCTCGAACAGCGTCGTCCCCACGAGGTACCCGACGGCCGCGACCACGACCACGGTGACCAGCACGAAGGCCAAGACGGCCACGAGCTTGGCCACCAGCAGCCGGGTCCGCCCCGCCGGCCGGGCCAGCAGGTAGCGCAGCGTGCCCGCCTGCGCCTCGCCGGCGATCGAGTCGCCGGCGACCACCGCCACCGCGATGGGCAGGAACAGCGGCAGCACGATCGCCAGCGCGGCGAGCGGGTACAGCGCGCCGTTGGTGAGGACGGCAGAGAGGAACGGCGGGCCCTCGCCCGGCCGCGGGGCCAGGTCGGTGAGCACGAGCAGCACGGCCACGAGCACCGGCAGCGCGTTGAGCACGGCGATCGTCGCCCAGGTGCGCGGCCGCCGGAACAGCTTGCGCAGCTCCACGGCGATCACCGTGCGCGCTCCACCCGGTCGGCGCTGGTGGCCGCGGCCGCCAGCACCACCTCCTCGAGCGTCGGGCGATCGGCCGCGAGGCCGGTGACCGGTACGCCGGCGCGCACCAGCAGCGCGTTGACCTCGGCGGGGTCGCCGCCGCGCACCACCACCCGCTCGCCGTCCACGGCGGTGACGCGGCCGTCGAGCACCGCGCGCACCTGCCCGGGCGCGGGCGTGCGGACGACGGTGGCGCCGGTCGGGGCGGTGAGGGTGGCCAGGTCGTCCTGCAGCACGAGGCGGCCGCGGTCGAGCACGCCCACGCGGGTGCAGAGCTGCTCGACCTCGGCCAGCAGGTGGCTGGAGAGGAAGACCGTCGTCCCGCCGCGGTGCAGCTCCAGCAGCAGCTCGCGGATCTCGGAGATGCCCTGCGGGTCGAGCCCGTTGGTCGGCTCGTCGAGCACCAGGAGCTCGGGACGGCGGAGCAGCGCGCCGGCCAGGCCGAGGCGCTGCCGCATGCCGAGCGAATAGGCCTTCACCGGCCGGCGTCCCACGCCCCCCAGCCCGACCTGGTCGAGCACCTCGGCGACGCGCCGGCGCCGGTCGCGGCGCGGTCCACCGGGGCCAGCGGCGTCGAGCAGCGCGAGGTTCTCCCTGCCGGAGAGGTGGCCGTAGGCGGCAGGCGACTCGATCAGCGCTCCCACCCGGGGCAGCACGCGGCGGCCGGCGCGCGGCATCCGCCCGCCGAGCAGGTCGATCTCCCCGCGGGTCGGCAGGACGAGGCCGAGCAGCATCCGCACGGTGGTCGTCTTCCCCGAGCCGTTGGCGCCGAGGAAGCCGTAGACGTCGCCGGCGCGCACGTCCAGGTCGATGCCGTCGACGGCGCGCACCCGCCCGTACTGCTTGGCCAGACCGCGGGTGGCGATGACCGTGCTCACCGCTGCCGCCCCAGCACCGGCAGCTCCGCGGCGGCCTCGACCAGTGCGTCGAGGGTGACCGTCCCGGTGAGCAGGTACGGTTCCGCGTCCTGCGGGTCCACGAGCATGAGTGCGACGGGGCCGGCCGCGATGCGGGTGCTCGTCTCGTCGGTGACGGCGTCCGGGCTCTGCGCCAGCGTGCGGCGCAAGGCTTCCGCCACCAGCCGCGGCACGGGGGCGACGGCGAGCAGGGTGACACCGCGCCCGTAGAGCCCGATGCCGGGCGGAGCGCCGTCGAGCGTCCGGCGCGGCAGCCCGGCCAGCGTGGGGAGGAAGCGCACCGGCGGGAGCCGCCGCCCCGCCTCGAGCACGATCTCGGCCTGGTCGGCGGTGCGCAGGTGGGCGTCCGGGGGCGGGGCGAAGGACGTGGTCGCGGCATCCGGGACCGCCAGCTCCAGGTCCAGGAAGCGGGTGTCCAGCGCCGGCACCTCGGAGGTCTTGCCGAGGACCACCACCTGCACCGGCAGGCCGCTGGCCCGGTCCACCCACACGTCGACCTGCCGCACCGACGAGGCGGGGTCCGCCGGGGTCGAGCGCAGCCCGAGGGCATCACGCCCGGCGATCCGCCGGGCCCCGATGCGGGTCAGCTCCTCGTCGGCGGCCTCGGACAGCAAGCGGCGGCCCAGGGTGGCGGGCAGCAGGTCCGGTGGGGCGGGGAGGGCGAACGGCGTGGCGTCCGCCCACGTCGCGGTGGCGCGCTCGTACTCCCAGGTCCAGGTGCCCCGGGCATCGCGGTGGATGCCCGTCTCACCGGCCGTGGTGATGACGGCGACCCGATGGTCGTCGGGGCCCCGCCACCACACGCGCATCTCCGTGCGGTCGCTGAACAGGTCCGCGAGGGAGTCCAGCTGGTCGGTCACCGGCAGGGCCAGCCCGCCGGCCGATTCGGCGTACCCGGAGTACTGCACGTCCCGCGAGGCCAGGACCGCCGCACGCAGCTCGGCCGCGGGCACCGCCGAGTCTTTGACCGGGAGCGCGCCCACCAGCGCCGGGAGCGCGACGAGGACCGCGACGACCGCCCCCACGACGGCCCAGCGCGGAGCCGCCGCCCGCGGTCCGGACGCCATGCGGTCACCGTAGCCCCGGCCCCCGGTGGGTCCCGCGGCGATCCTCACCGGGAACTCACCGGGAGGGCTATCGGGCGGCTCGGTCCACGGACACCCCGGGCGCGGCGCCGAGCACCCGGCCGACCCACAGCTGCAGCACGCGCCGGTCGCGGTCGCCGTCCTCGCGCAGGACACTGGTGAGAGCCAGCCCGCGGTAGAGGGCGAGCAGGCCGTCGATCTCGGTCCGGTCCCGGGAGGAGCCGGGGAACAGCTCGGCGACCAGGTCGCGGACGGCCGCCCCCACCCGCCGCTCGGCGGGGAGCAGCGCGGCGCGCAGCACCGGCTCGGTGCGTGCGGCGGCCCACAGCTCCAGCCCGGCCAGGAACAGCGGGCCGGACATCACCCGGTGCAGGAGGTCCACCTCGCTGGCCACCCGGCCGGTCGCGGCATCGGCGCGCACCTGCTGGATCTGCGCGTCGGCGACGTGCGAGACGGCGGCGACCAGCAGCGCCTCCTTGGTGGCGAAGTGGTGCAGCAGCGCCCCGCGGGACAGCCCCGCCCGCTCCTGCACCCGCTGCGTCGTCGTCCCGGCGTAGCCGTGCTCGACCAGGCAGTCGATGGTCGCGGAGAGCAGCCGCGCCCGGGTGTCCGCCCGGCGCTGCTCCTGGGTACGTCGCTCCGTCACCGCGTCAGGATAGGTACTGACAAACCGTCCGAACGGACTGTAAGTTGCCGTCCGACTCGAGAGGGAGTGGTGACCGGTGTTGACGGTGGAGCTGGTGCGGAGGGGCGCCCGGCGGTTCGCGGACCGCACGGCAGTGATGAGCGGCGATGCGTCGCTGACCTTCCGGGAGGTGGACGAGACCGCCAACCGGATGGCGCACGTGCTGATCGGGCTGGGGGTGGCCCGTGGGGACCGGGTCGGCCTCCTGGTCGAGAACGGGCTGTGGTCGGTGCCGATCGACTTCGCCTGCCTCAAGGCCGGCGCCGCGCGCGTGCCGCTCAACGCCCGGCTGTCGGCCGACGAGCAGGCGCGGATGCTCGCCGCCACCGGCGTCCGGATGCTCATCCACGGTGCGGCGCTCGCCGACCGGGCGGCGGAGCTCGCCGGGCGGGTGGACGGCCTCCGGCTGGTCAGCCTGGGCCAGACCTCCGACGTCGAGGCACTCGACCTGCTCGACGAGATGGCCGACGCGAGCGCCGCCGACCCGCGGTTGCCCGCCGAGCCCACCGACCCGGTGCTGATCCTCTACACCTCGGGCACGACCGGCGCGCTCAAGGCGGTGGTGCACACCCAGGCCAGCTACGCCGCCATCTGCGCCAACATCCTGGCGAACCTGGTCTCCCCCGGCCGGGACTCGGTCATGCTGCACGCGGCGTCGCTGATCCACGCCAGCGGCACGTTCGTGCTCCCCTACTGGATCCGCGGCGGCGCGGCCGCCGTCCTGCCGGGCTTCGACCCCGCCAGCTACCTGGACTCACTCGCCCGCTACCGGGCCACCGAGATCAACCTGGTACCCACCATGCTCGGCATGCTGCTGTCCTCCGGCGCCGCCGAGCGCGCCGACGTCTCCAGCCTTCGCACGGCGGTGTACGGCGCCAGCCCCATGCCCGGCCCGGTGCTGGCGCAGGCCCTCGACGTGTGGGGTCCACGCCTGGTGCAGTACTACGGGCAGACGGAGGCACCCCTGGCGATCACCGTGCTCGACGCCCTCGACCACACCGACCCGTCCCTGGCCGGCTCGTGCGGCCACCCCTCGGTCGACGCCGAGGTCCGGGTCGTCGGCAGCGACGGCGGCGCCCTGCCGGCCGGCGAGATCGGCGAGCTCCAGGTGCGTGCCCCCTTCGGCATGGCCGGCTACCACGACGCGCCCACCCTCACCGCCGAGACGATCAGCGGGGACGGCTGGATCGCCACCCGCGACCTGGCCCGGCTGGACGACCGCGGCTACCTCACGCTTGTCGACCGGACCAGCGACATGATCATCACCGGCGGCTACAACGTGTACCCGCGGGAGGTCGAGGAGGTGCTCATGGCCCACCCGGCGGTGTCCGGTGCGGCCGTCGTCGCCGCACCCGACCCGACGTGGGTGGAGGCGGTGACCGCCTTCGTCACGCTCCGCCCCGGGTCGAGCGCCACCCCCAACGAGCTGCGGGACGCGGTGCGCGGCGCGCTCGCCGGTTACAAGGTCCCCAAGACCGTGCACGTCGTCGACCAGCTCCCCCTCTCCCCCGTCGGGAAGATCCTCCGCCAGGCCCTGCGCGAGCCGCTGTGGGCCGACGCCGCGGGGCGCTCGTCGTGAGCGAGACGGTGACCGTCGAGCGGAACGGTCCGGTGACGACGGTGCGACTGTCCCGCCCGGCGGCACGCAACGCCGTCGACGGGCCCACCGCCGCCGCGCTCGCCGACGCGTTCCGGGCCTTCGACGCCGACGACGAGGCCGCCGTGGCGGTGCTGCACGGCGAGGGCGGCACCTTCTGCGCCGGCGCGGACCTGCGGGCCATCGGGACCGACCGCGGCAACCGCACCGAGACCGACGGGGACGGGCCCATGGGCCCCACACGGATGCGGCTGCGCAAGCCCGTCATCGCCGCGATCGCCGGGCACGCGGTCGCCGGCGGCCTGGAGCTCGCGCTGTGGTGCGACCTGCGGGTCGCCGACGAGACGGCGATTCTCGGGGTCTACTGCCGCCGCTGGGGCGTGCCACTGGTCGACGGCGGCACCGTGCGGCTGCCGCGACTGATCGGCACCTCCCGGGCCATGGACCTGGTGCTCACCGGGCGAGGGGTGGACGCCGCCGAGGCGCTACAGATCGGATTGGTCAACCGGGTCGTGCCCGCCGGGCAGGCGCTGACCGAGGCCCGGGCGCTGGCCGCCCGGATCGCCGCCTTCCCCCAGACCTGCCTGCGGGAGGACCGGGCCTCCCTGCTGGAGCAGGACGGCCTCGACGAGGAGGCGGCCATGGCCAACGAGTTCCACCACGGCATGGCCTCCCTCGCCGTCGACGCGCTGCCGGGGGCCGCACGCTTCGCCGCCGGGGAGGGCAGGCACGGCAGCGGCGTCTGACCCGGTCCGGGTGGCCACCGCGGCGCGGGACGACACGACTCCGCGCCCGGGGCCGCACCGCGCTGAGCAGCACCTTCGCACAAATCCGTCTTGCTCTCCGGGGCGATCGAACGTATGTTCGATGCATGGCGGACGTCGGGGCGGTGAGCGACTGGTACGCCACCGCCCGCGCCCGGGCGGTGGCCGCCGGACGGCGCCGGCGAGCCCGCGAGGCGTCCACCGAGTGGCCCGAGTTCGCCCCGCCGGTGAGGCTGGCCGCCGGCCCGCTCGGCGAGGTGCAGGCCGCGGACCGCGAGATCGCCCGGCAGACCGCGCTGCGCGCCCGCGCGGTCGCCAGGTTCGCCGCGGACCGGCCCGCCGACGGCGACCGTGCCCAGGGTGAGCCGGGCGCGATGAGCCCGGAGCGGTGGGCCGCGCGTCCCGAGGTGCTGCGCGGGGTGAGCGAGTGGGCGACGCAGGAGCTCATGATCGCCCTCTCGCTCTCCGCCCGGGCCGCGGAAGCGTTGCTGGTCCGCTCGCTGACGCTCGTGGAGCGGCTGCCCGGCACGCTGGCCGCCCTGGAGGCGGGGGCCCTGCACCCCGGGCACCTCTGGACCATGCTCGAGAAGGTCGCTCCCATCGCCGACGACCGGGTGCGTGCCGAGGTCGAGGCCGAGCTGCTGCGCTGGGCCGCGGGCCGGGTGGTGACGCCTGCGCAGCTGAACGACAAGGCGCGCCGCGAGGTGGCCCAGCGGGACGCCCGCGCCGCGGCCCGCACGCTGCAGGAGGCGCTGAAGCGGCGCGGGGTCCACATCCGCCCGGACGCCGTCGACGGCATGGCGACCGTGAGCGTGTACGCCACCATGCCGGAGGCCCAGGCGCTGTACCGGGCACTGACCGCCTGCGCGGAGGCGCTCGACGACGACGACGATCAGCGCACGCGGGGCCAGAAGATGGTCGACTGCCTGCTCGACCTGGTGCTGCGCCCGGGCGAGACCGATCTGCCGCCGGTGCAGGTGCTGCTCACCGTCGTCGCCTCGCTGGCCACCCTCGCCGGCGGAGACGGTTCCGGGGAGATCGACGGGCAGGTCGTGCCGGCCGAGATGATCCGCCACTTCCTGACAGCGCTCACCGGCCGGCCGCTGGGGTCCGACTCCGCGGAGCCGGCCCCGGGGCAGCCGTCCGGCTCGATGTCGTGGCAGGCGCAGGAGCAGGCCGAGCTGGAGTGGTGGCTGGCCGAGACGGAGCGCCGGCTGCTCAGCGGTGAACTGGTCGATCCCGACCCCGACGGCAACGGCGACCTCGCCCCTCCCCCGGACGTCGCCGGCGACCCCGCCCTTCCCCCGGACGCGTCGGGCAGGGGCGCCCGCCCCCCCCCCGGGGGCGGCGCCCCCCCCCCCCGCCCCCCCCCGGCCCCCCCGCCCCCCCCCCGCCCTTCCCCGGGACGTCGCCGGCGACCCCGCCACCACCCACGACGCACTCCCGGGCGACGCGATCGAGGACGCCGAGATCGAGGGCGCCGAGATCGAGGACGCGCCCCGCGCCGACACCGGTACCGACGCCGCCGTGGCCCAGGAGCGCCGGGGGTGCACCGCAGCCTCACCGACGTCGCGAGGGCCGGACCGGCGGCGCGGTGATCCTCCGGCGCCGGAACCGGAGGACACCCCACCGGATGCCGGCAATTCCTCACCGGCAGCAGCGACCACGGCCGGGGCGGTACCTCCCGGGCCGGCGGCCACCTCGCCTGGAACCGGCTGGTGGACGCTGGCCGACGAGGCGGTCGAGACCGCCGGCCTCGCCGTGCTCCGCGCGGAGCAAGAACTCTCCCGCGCCGGTCGACTGGTCCGCACGGCAGTCACGGCCGACGCCGACGACGAGGCCACCTGGCGGGCCGGCCCCGGAGGGCGGCTCACCGCAGCGGAGGACGCCTTGGCCGCGCTGCGGTCGGCCTCCGACGGGCGACGGGCGTGGCTCGCCGACCTGCTGGGGAGCACCGGTGGCGGCGGGCTGGCCGAGCGGCCGAGGATCGCTCTGACCGACGCGTTGTCCGGCACGCTGCTGGCCCTGACCGACCTGCCCCGTCTGCGCCGCGCGGGCGGCTGCGACCGTCCGAGCTGCCGTCGGAGCACCGGTCGCTGCACCCACGACCTCTCCGACCGGCCCGGCCTCGGCGCCCCGGGGCCCAGCACCGGCTACCGCCCTTCGGGCGAGCTGGATCGGTGGGTGCGGGCGCGGGATCGTCGCTGCCGGTTCCCCGGCTGCCGTCGACGGGTGCCCCGCGGCGGCGAGCTCGACCACCACCGCCCGTATCCGGACGGTCCCACCAGCGCCGGCAACCTCGCCGGCTACTGCACCACCGACCACCGGGGCAAGCACCAGGCCCCGGGGTGGCGCCACGACCTCGGCAGCGACGGGACCCTCACGGTCACCACCCCGAGCGGTCTGGTCGCCACCACCTCGCCGCCGCCGTACTGAGCGCCACACCACCGCCACGCATCGAGAAACCGGGTACGGGGCACCCCGTGCCCATGGCTGCTCAGATCAGCGACGCCGTCGTCGTCGACGTCCTCCGCCGGCTCGACCGGCTGCTGACCCCGCTGGCGGACCGGATGGGCCGGCCGCCGGAGCTGCCGCACGAGGAGCGCGACCGCTGGTGGGCCGACCGGGTGTCCCGGGTGGCCGCGGGCGTGTCGGCGGTCCCCCGCTTCGCCGGCAAACTCGCCGATCTGCTGCCGCTGCAGAACAGCGTCGGCACCGCGGTGCAGTCGTTGGTGGTGCTCGGTGTCGCCGGGGAGCACGGGGTGACCGCCCCGGCCGACCGGGTGTCGCTGCTGGCGCGGGTCCTGCTGCGCCGGGAGCTCACGCCGACCCAGGTCGAGCCGCTGCTCACCCGGAGCAAGGGCACCTACGTGGAGGGCGCGTTCGGCCCCCGGGACGAGCGCCGCGGGGCGAAGGGCGCCGTCCGCACGCTGTGGCGGGCGGCTCGGCTGCTCGGCCGAATCGACGACGCGCTGGACGCCCGCCCGAAGGGGAAGCTGTTCGCCCGCGCCCTGTCGAACCTGCCGGTCGTCGGTGTGGCCGGCGGGTACGCCTCCGAGCGCGAGGGGCTGCGGCGGGCGGCTGCCCGCGCCGCCGACCTGCTGGAGGGGACGCGGCAGGGCTGACGCCCGGGTGGTGCGGGCCGGCCGCCCCGGCAGTCCGCCCTACCCGGTGCGGGCGCTCGCCGGTTCCGCGGGGGCGGCGTCCCGGGCACCGCCCCGGCCCTCGTCCCGGTCCTCGTCCCGGCTCTCGTCCTGCGCGTCGTCCCGCTCCGGGTCGCGCCAGCCCGGCCCGGCAGCAGGCTCCCGGCCGCGCAGGTAGTCCACGACCCGGGCCACGCAGGCGGCGATCGGCACCGCCAGGAAGGCGCCGAGGACGCCGTAGGTCACGCCCCCCACCGTGACCGCGAGGATGATCGCGAACGGGTGCAGCCGCAGCACAGGGCTCAGGATCAGCGGTTCGAGCAGGTTCCCCTCGGCCTGCTGCACCACCACGACGAGGGCCAGCACCAGCAGCGCCGTCGTCAGCCCCTGGTCGGCCAGCGCGACGAGGACGGCCAGCAGCCCCGAGACGAAGGCCCCCACGATGGGGAAGAACCCGCCCAGGAAGACCAGCACCGCCAGCGGCATGGCCAGCGGGACGCCGAGGAGGACCAGCCCGATCCCGATCGCCACGGCGTCCACGAGGGCGACGATCAGCTGGCCGCGGAAGTAGGCGCCGAGGGTCCAGAACAGCTGCCCGGACACCCGACCGACGTGCTGCCGGGTGCGCTCGGGCAGCAGGCTGATGATCCCCGACCAGATGCGCCCCCCGTCGCGCAGGTAGAAGAACAGGGCCACCAGGAACAGGACGACGGCGGTGGCGACGTCGCCGAGCGTCCGCGCCACCTGCAGCCCGCGGTCGACGACGTCGCTGCCGCCGCCGCCGAGCGCACCGGCTGCCTGCTGGGCCATGTCGGCGAGCCCACCGTCGCCGACGTCGAAGGGCAGCGAGAAGGGCGTGTCAGCGACCAGCTCCGCCAGGTCGCTGAGCGCCTCCTCGACGCTCTCCGCCAGCGCCGGGATCTCGTCGGCGAAGCGCGGCACCACGAACCAGATCGCCAGCCCCAGCAGCCCGAGGAGGGAGATCAGCAGCAGCAGCGCGACGACGGTGGAGGGCAGCCCCTTCCGCTTCAGCCAGGCCGCGACCGGCCAGAGCACGGCGGCCGGGAACAGGGCGATCGCCAGCGGGGTGGCGACGACGCTGACCTCGCGCAGCAGCAGGTACGCCAGCACCGCCAGGGCGAGCACGCCGAGCGCGGCCCAGGCCCGCCGCCCGGCGCGCACCAGCCAGGAGTACCGATCCACCTGCTCCTCTTCCGCGACCATGGGGCCTCCATGCCCCGTCGCGCGCCCGGGCAGACCCTGGTCAGCGGACGGCCGGTGCGCTCCCGGCCAGGTTGGCGAAGACCTCACGCGTGGCGGTGGACCGGTTCATGGTGATGAAGTGGATCCCCGGCACCCCCTCGTCGAGCAGCCGCCGGCACAGGTCGGTGGCCACCTCCACGCCCAGCGCCCGCACCGCGGCCTTGTCCTCCGGCCGGTCGCCGTCCAGCGCAGCGAACCGGTCGGCGAGCTCCGCCGGGAACGCCTGACCGGACAGCTGGACGATCCGGGTGATCTGCCGGACGTTGGTGACCGGCATGACCCCGGCGATGACCGGGACGTCGCACCCGCGGGCGACGACCCGGTCCCGCATCCGCAGGTAGTCCTCGGCCCGGAAGAACATCTGGGTGATGGCGAAGTCGGCACCGGCCCGGCACTTCGCCACGAACATCTCGACGTCGGTGTCGAAGTCCGGCGAGCGCGGGTGGCGCTCGGGGAAGGCGGCGACGCCCACCGAGAAGTCGCCGACCGAGCGGATCAGCTCCACCAGCTCGGCGGCGTAGCGCAGCCCCTCCGGGTGGGCCACCCACTCCGCCTGCGGATCGGCACCCGGTGGGTCACCCCGCAGGGCCATGATGTTGCGGACCCCTGCCGCCGCCAGGCGGCTGATCACGTGCCGCAGCTCCGCGACGCTGTGGTCGACCGCGGTCAGGTGCGCCAGCGGCGTCATCGTGGTGTCCGCCGCGATCCGCTCGGTCATCGCCACGGTGCCCTCGCGGGTCGAGCCGCCGGCGCCGTAGGTGACCGACACGAACGAGGGGTGCAACCGCTCGAGTTCGCGCAGCGCCGTCCAGAGGAGCTCCTCACCCGCCGGGGTCTTCGGCGGGAAGAACTCGAACGACCACGTCGGGCGCTCGGTGGCCAGGAGCTCACGGACGGTGGGTGTCACGGCACCCGAGGGTACGGGCGGTGCGGCAGCCCGCCCGCGACCGTCCTGTCGGAGAACTCCCCCGGCAGGTGCATCCGCAGCGCTCCCGCGCCCGGAAGAGCGCGTGTCCCGACCACCGAGCGACGGAGGAACGATGCAGCGGAGCACCCCCGCCGCCCTGCTGGTGCGGCGGCACCCCACCGGATCGGGCGATACTGACCAGATGATCGTCGGGGCGCAGCCGCGCGAGTCCGCCCGCCCCGCACCTCCGCTGTCGGTGGCCGACCTGGACCGGGTGCGCGCCGCGGTCGCCGAGGCGCTCACCCGCTTCCTCGACCAGCAGCGCAGCACGCTCGCCGCGATGGACGCCAGCCTCGTCCCGGTGGTCGACGAGGTCTGCGCCGTCGCCGCGGGTGGCAAGAAGCTGCGCCCCTCGTTCGCCTACTGGGGATGGCGGGGAGCGCGCGGACAGGGCCCGGGCGCCGGCGAGGACGAGGACGCCGTCCTGCGCGCGGTCGCGGCCCTGGAGTTCGTGCACGCCAGCGCGCTGGTGCACGACGACGTCATGGACGCCGCCGGCACCCGGCGCGGCCGCCCCACCACCCACATCGGCTTCGCCGACCGGCACACCACCCACGGCTTCTCCGGCGACCAGGACCTCTTCGGCGTCGGCGCGGCGATCCTCGTCGGCGACCTGGCGCTGGTCTGGTCCGACGAGATGCTGCGCTGCTCGGGCATCTCGGAGCCGGCCCTGGGCCGGGCGCGCGCCGTCTGGGACGCCATGCGCACCGAGGTCACCGCCGGCCAGTACCTGGACCTGCTGCGCGCCGCCGGTGGGCTGCCCGGGCCCGACGGCGCGCTCACCGTGGCCCGCTACAAGAGCGCGGGGTACACGGTGCAGCGCCCGCTGCAGCTGGGCGCCGCCATCGCCGGGGCCGGCCCGGCCGTGGTCGAGGCCTGCTCGGCCATCGGGCTGCCCCTGGGCGAGGCGTTCCAGCTCCGCGACGACCTGCTCGGGGTCTTCGGCGACCCCGAGGTCACCGGGAAGTCCGTCGACGACGACCTGCGCGAGGGCAAGCAGACGCTGCTGGTCGCGCTGGCCGAGGAGGCCGCCGACGACGCCGGGCGCCGGCTGCTCGGCGACCTGCTCGGCAACCCCGCGGCCGGGCCCGACGAGTTCGAGGCGCTGCGCGCGCTGCTGGTCACCACCGGCGCCCGCGACCGGGTGGAGGAGCGCATCGCCGCCAGCACCGCCCGGGCCCGCCAGGCCATCGCCGAGGCACCCCTCGCCGAGGACGCCCGCGCGGCGCTGGACGCGCTCGCGGTCGCCGCGACGTCACGCACCGCCTGATGGTGCGCACCGTTCCGGGTCGCACCGACCGCGTCGTCGTCGTCGGGGCGGGGCTCGCGGGGTTGGCCGCGGCGCTGCGCCTGCGCGGGGCCGGCCGCGAGGTCACCGTCGTCGAGCGCGCCGGGGGGCCCGGCGGGCGGGCCGGGCGCATCGAGCGCCGCGGTTACGCGCTCGACACCGGGCCGTCGGTGTTCACCGCGCCGGAGATCGTGGCCGAGACCCTCGCCGCCGTCGGCGAGCGGCTGGAGGACCGGCTCGAGCTGCGCGCGCTGCGGACGAGCTACCGGGCGCAGTTCGCCGACGGCACCTCGCTCGACGTGCACGCCGACCCCGCGGCGTTCGCCGCCGAGGTGGCCGCGCTGTGCGGGCCGGCCGAGGCCGCCGCCCTGCGGCGCTACCTCGCCGACCTCGCCGAGCTGTACCGGCTGCAGCTCACCACGTTCATCGACCGCAACCTGGACTCGCCGCTGGACCTGCTGGGCCCCGAGCTCCTGGCGCTCGCCCGCCGGGGTGGCTTCGGCCGGTTGTCCCGGCACGTCGCGCGGTACTTCGCCGACGACCGGCTGCGCCGGCTGTTCAGCTTCCAGGCCCTCTACGCCGGGGTCTCCCCATTCCGCGCCATCGCCGCCTACGCGGTGATCGCGCAGCTCGACATCGGTGCCGGCGTGTGGCACCCGGTGGGTGGGATCGGCGCGGTGCCGCGCGCGCTGGCCGGCGCCGCCGCCGACGCCGGGGTGGTCCTCCGGTACGACACCGCCGTCGGCGAGCTGGAGACGCTCGGCAACCGGGTGACCGGCGTGGTCCTGGCCGACGGCGATCGGCTGCCCGCCGACGCCGTCGTCGTCACCACCGACGCGCCGCACGCGCTGGTGCCGGGGCTGCGCGGCCCCCGCCGCCCGGTCTACTCGCCCTCCTGCGTCGCGCTGCACCTCGGCGTGCGGGCCGAGCTGCCGGGGCAGGCGCACCACACGATCAGCTTCGGGCACTCCTGGCGCGGGGTGTTCGACGAGCTCACCCGCGACGGCCGGCCGATGAGCGACCCCAGCCTGCTGATCAGCATGCCCTCGGTCACCGACCGGTCCCTGGCCCCCGAGGGCGGGCAGGTGCTCAGCGTCGTCGCGCCCACCCCGAACCTGGACCCGCGCAGCGGCGGCAACCCGGACCTGGACTGGGCGGCCCTCGGGCCCCGCTACCGGGACGAGCTGCTGGCCACCCTGGAGGCCCGCGGGTTCACCGGCGTCACCGGCGCGATCGAGGTGGAGCACATGGACACCCCGGCCACCTGGGCCGCCCAGGGCATGGCGGCCGGGACGCCGTTCGCGCTGGCGCACACCTTCGGCCAGACCGGCCCGTTCCGCACCCCGACGCTGCCCCGCCGCGGCCCCGAGAACGTGGTGCTCGCCGGGTCGTCGGTGCAGCCGGGCGTCGGGGTCCCCATGGTGCTGATCAGCGGCCGGCTGGCCGCCGAGCGGATCACCGGGCCGGTGGCGCGGTGAGCCCGCTCCGGCCGCCGGGTACCCAGGCCGCCCGGCAGGCGCAGCTGGCGGCCGCCTACCGGCACTGCGCCGCCATCGCCGCGGAGCACGGCAAGAGCTACCACCTGGCCACCCGCCTGCTCACCCCCGAGCGGCGGCCGGCGGTGCACGCCCTCTACGCCGCGGCGCGGGTCGCCGACGACTTCGTCGACCACCCCGGCGCCGACCCGGCCGGCGACCTGATGACCTGGTCGGCGGCGCTGCTCACCGAGCTGGAGACGGGCTGGTCCGACGACCCGGTGCGGCTCGCGCTGGTGCACACCTACCGGCGCTACGGCATCCCGGTCGAGCACCTGGTCGACTTCCTCGCCGCCATGACCAGCGACCTCGACGTCACCGGCTACGCCGACCTCGACGCGCTGGACCGCTACATGTGGGGGTCGGCGTCGGTCATCGGCCTGCAGGTGCTCCCCGTGCTGGGCACCGCTCCGGGCATCGCCCGCGAGGAGGCGGCACCGCACGCCGTCGCCCTCGGCGAGGCGTTCCAGCTGACGAACTTCCTGCGCGACGTCGGCGAGGACGTCGACCGCGGCCGGGTCTACCTGCCCGCCGACCTGATGGCCGCGCACGGGGTGACCCGGGAGCAGCTGGCGGCCAAGCGGTTCGACGACCGGTTCCGGCAGCTGATGCGGGAGATGGTGGCGATCGTGCGCCGCCGGTACGACGACGCCGCGCCCGGCACCCCGATGCTGGCGCCGGAGTCGCGCGACTGCGTGCGCGCGGCCACCGCCCTCTACGGCGGGATCCTCACCGAGATCGAGCGGGCCGACTACCGGGTGCTCGACCGGCGGGTGTCGGTCTCCAGGCCGCGCCGCCTGGCCGTGTTCGCCCGGCGGTTGACCGCCGCCCAGGTGGCGAGGGTGAGGGTGACCATGGCGAAGCCGAAGAGCAGGTCCTCCACCGGCGCGTAGGCGATCCGCGGCCCCCAGATCGTGGCCGGGTCGTAGGTCACCACGTCCAGCCCGGTGAGCACGCCGTTCATCAGCAGCTGGAAGAACACGATGATCGCGTAGGCGACCCAGAACACCCGCCGGGTGACCATGCGGGTGCGGAGGACCGCCAGGTCCACCACGAGGACGGCGGCGACCGCGGTCACCGCCAGGGCGCTGTAGCTCACCTCTCGGCCTCCCTCGCCGGATAGCCCGCATCCCAGCCGGTCACCTTCCGCACCGCCTCGAGCGCGAGCACCGAGCACAGCGGGACGACGAGGAAGAACAGGACCTCCTCCACCGGGATCCCCCCGGGCAGCCGGACGCCGACGGTGCGCGCCGCCGAGTAGTCCCAGTGGCCCTGCGCGATGGCGTAGAGCACCCAGCCGACGAAGACGACGAACATCGGGAGGACGGCGAGGAGGAACCGCCGCCAGCGCGCGTAGACGCGCACGCCCAGCAGCAGCTCCAGCGGTGCGGTCACCACCAGGCAGCCGACCAGCAGGCCCAGGTACGTCAGCCGCTCCACGGAACCCGCTTCCGTCCCCGGCCCGCCCCCGGATGCACCCGGCTCAGAGCGCCAGCGCCTGCGCCCGCCGGGTGACCTCGGTGTGCCGGTCGTCCCGCAGCGCCTGCACCGGGGTGCCGGGCAGCGACTCGTCCTCCCGGAACAGCCACTCGAAGGCCTCCTCGTCGCTGAAGCCGCCGTCCCGGAGGACCGTCAGCAGCCCGGGCAGGTGCTTGAGGACCACCCCGTCCTGCACGAAGTCGGCGGGGATCTTGCCGTTCCCGCTGCCGGGGACGGCCATCAGCTTCCCGTCGCGCAGCAGCTGCCGGACCCGGTTCGGGGAGGTGCCCAGCAGCTGGGCGACCTCCGCGGGGGTGAGCGTCTCCATAGAGTGTCAGCCTATGGCGAACAGCGGACCAGCGGGCAGCCCGGTGCCGGGACCGACCGGCCGGCACGACGGGGCGGAGGCCGCCGAGGTCACCGAGGTTGCCGAGGACCCCCGCCCGGAGCCGCCGTTCGTCGACCTCGTCGACCTCGAGGCCCGGTCCCGGGAGCTGCTGCCCCGGCCGGTCTACGACTACTACGCCGGCGGCGCCGAGACCGAGACGACGATGGGCGAGGCGACGGCGGCCTGGCGCACCTGGCGGCTCCGGCCCCGGGTGCTGCGCGGCACCACCACCGCCTCGCTCGCCACCGAGCTGCTGGGCACGCCGGTGGGCACCCCGATCGGCATCGCCCCCTGGGCCTACCAGGCCATGGCGCACCCCGACGGCGAGCTCGCCACCGCCCGGGCCGCCGCCGCCACCGGTGCCCTGATGACCGTGTCCACCAGCGCGACCCACAGCCTGGAGGAGGTCGCCGCCGTCGAGCCCGGCAGCCCGAAGTGGTTCCAGCTCTACCGGATGCACTCCGAGCGGCACACCGACGACCTCGCCCGCCGCGCCGGGGACGCCGGCTACCGGGCGCTGGTCATGACCGTCGACGTCCCGCTGCTGGGGCGCCGCCGGCGCGACCTGCGCCACGACTTCGTGCACCGCGCCGGCGTGCGGATGGCCAACCGGCCCCCGGAGGGCGAGGAGCCGACCCTCGACGGCCTGGCCACCGCCACCTGGACCTTCGACGAGATCGCCCGCTTCGGAGAACTCTCCGGCCTGCCGGTGGTGGTCAAGGGCGTGCTCCGGGGCGACGACGCCGTCCGCTGCGTGCAGGCCGGCGCCGCCGCCGTGTGGGTCACCACGCACGGTGGCCGGCAGGTCGACCCCGCGGTGAGCAGCGCCCAGGCGCTCCCCGAGATCGTCGACGCCGTCGGCGAGGACGTGGAGGTCTACGCCGACGGCGGCATCCGTTCCGGGTCGGACGTGCTCACCGCGCTCGCCCTGGGGGCCTCGGCGGTCTTCCTCGGCCGGCCGGTCGTCTGGGGGCTCGCCGCCGGGGGCGAGCAGGGCGTGACGCGGGTCCTCGGCGGCCTCGCCGAGGAGCTCGAGCACACGATGGTCCTGTGCGGGCTCGACGACGTCCGGTCGGTACCCGCCGACACGGTGGTGGCGGCGCGATAACCTCCCGGAGGGCCGTGACTGGCGCGTCGAGGTGGGCCACCACCGGGGAGCGGCCCGCACCACCGTCGCCGTGCGCCTGGGCACCTCACCGTCGTTCAGCGCAGGAGCCCTCATGACCACCGCCCCCCGCATCACCCACTCCTTCGACGGCACCGCCGCCTCGGCCGCCTACCGCAACGCCCTGGCCGTGATCGGCGCCGTCGAGCCCCGGGTCGCCGACGCGATCAGCCAGGAGCTGACCGACCAGCGCGCCTCGCTGAAGCTGATCGCCAGCGAGAACTACGCCAGCCCCGCCGTGCTGCTCACCATGGGCAGCTGGTTCAGCGACAAGTACGCCGAGGGCACCGTCGGGCACCGCTTCTACGCCGGCTGCCAGAACGTGGACTCCGTCGAGGCGCTCGCCGCCGAGCACGCCCGCGAGCTGTTCGGCGCGCCGTACGCTTACGTGCAGCCGCACTCGGGCATCGACGCCAACCTGGTCGCCTTCTGGGCCGTGCTCGCCCAGCGGGTCGAGCTGCCCGCCCTGCAGGAGGCCGGCGCCCGGCACGTGAACGACCTCACCGACACCGACTGGGCGCAGCTGCGCCGCGCCCTGGGCGACCAGCGGATGCTCGGGATGTCGCTGGACGCCGGCGGTCACCTCACCCACGGCTTCCGCCCCAACATCAGCGGCAAGATGTTCGAGCAGTCGTCCTACGGCACCGATCCGTCGACCGGGCTGCTCGACTACGCCGCCGTCCGCGCCCGGGCCCGCGAGTTCCGGCCGCTGATCCTCATGGCCGGCTACTCCGCCTACCCGCGGCGGGTGGACTTCGCGGCGATGCGCGAGATCGCCGACGAGGTGGGCGCCACCCTGGTCGTCGACATGGCGCACTTCGCCGGCCTGGTCGCGGGCAAGGTGCTCACCGGCGACTTCGACCCGGTGCCGCACGCGCACGTCGTCACCAGCACCAGCCACAAGTCGCTGCGCGGCCCGCGCGGCGGATTCGTGCTGGCCCAGCCGGAGTTCGCCGACGCCGTCGACCGCGGCTGCCCCATGGTGCTCGGTGGCCCGCTGCCGCACGTGATGGCCGCGAAGGCGGTCGCCTTCGCCGAGGCCCGCCGCCCCGAGTTCGCCGGCTACGCCCAGGCGGTCGCCGACAACGCGCAGACCCTCGCCGAGGGGCTGACGAAGCGCGGCGCCCGGCTGGTCACCGGCGGCACCGACAACCACCTGGTGCTCATCGACGTCACCGGCTTCGGCCTGACCGGCCGCCAGGCCGAGTCCGCGCTGCTGGACGCCGGCATCGTCACCAACCGCAACGCAGTGCCGGCCGACCCCAACGGCGCCTGGTACACCTCCGGCGTCCGGCTGGGCACCCCGGCGCTGACCAGCCGCGGCTTCGGTCCGGCCGAGTTCGACCGGACGGCGGAGCTGATCGTCGACGTCCTCTCCGCCACCACCCCGGCGGCGACCCGCGACGGCGCGGCCTCGCAGGCGAGGTACGTGGTGGCCGACGGCGTCGCCGACCGCACCCGGGCGGCGGCCGCCGAGCTGCTGGCCGCGCACCCGCTGTACCCCGGCCTCGACCTCGCCTGATGCGGCCTCCCCGCAGGGGCCCGGCGCGAGCTCGCGAGCGCCGGGCCCCTGCGGGGAGGTCCTTCTCCATCCGTCACAGGCGCCCCGGTGATCCCCGTCGCCGCGTCGTGGAGCGACCAGGCCCCTCCCCGCTCCTACACTCGGCCGTGTGGACACCGCCGTGACCGACCCCGTGGTCGGCCTCGTTCTCGAGGGGCGCTACCGCCTCGAGGAGCGGGTGGCGCGGGGCGGCATGTCCACCGTCTACGCGGCCACCGACCTCCGGCTGCACAAGACCGTCGCGGTCAAGGTCATGGCCGAGCACCTGGCCCACGACCCCACGTTCGTCGACCGGTTCACCCGCGAGGCGCGGGCGGCGGCGATGCTCAGCCACGTCAACGTCGTCGGGGTCAGCGACCAGGGCAGCGACCAGGGGCTGGTCTTCCTGGTCATGGAGCTCGTGCGCGGGCGGACGCTGCGCGACCTGCTCAGCGCCCGCGGCCGGCTCACCGTCGGCGAGGCCTTCGCCGTCCTGGAGCCGGTGCTCGCCGGGCTCACCGCCGCGCACCGGGCCGGGATCGTGCACCGCGACATCAAGCCGGAGAACGTGCTCATCGGCGTCGACGGCGTGGTCAAGGTGGCCGACTTCGGCCTGGCGCGCGCCGTCGTCGGCACCGGCCAGACCAGCCAGACCGGCGGGGTGCTCATCGGCACCGTCGCCTACCTCTCCCCCGAGCAGCTCGAGCGCGGCCGCGCCGATGCCCGCAGCGACATCTACGCCGCCGGCATCGTGCTGTACGAGATGCTCACCGGGCATCCGCCGTTCGGCGGTGACACCCCGCTCGCGGTGGCCTACCAGCACGTCCACCACGACGTGCCCGCACCGTCCGCGGAGGTTCCCGGCCTGCCCTGGCAGGTCGACGAGCTGGTGGCCCGGACCACCCGCCGCGACCCGGCCGGGCGACCCCTGGACGCCGGTGCGTTCCTCGCCGAGCTGCACGACGTCCGCACCGACCTCGGCATCGACCCGGTCCCCGTGCCGACCGGGCAGAGCACGGCCGGCCCGGCCACGCTGCGGCCCACCAACCGCCCGACCCGGCCCCGGCCCGGCCACCCCAGCGATCCCGGCACCGAGGTGCTCGGCGGCCGCGGCTCGCGCGCCGGGCGCACCAGCATGCTGCCGGGGATGGGCGCCGGTCCCACGACCGACGTGCAGGGCCGTCGCCCCGGGCCGGCGCGGCCGCGTCCCGGCGTCCCCGACCACATCCGGCGGCGCCGCGCCCGGCTGCTGGTCGCCGTCGTCCTGCTCATGGCGATCACGGTCGGCGCGGTCGGCTGGTGGCTGGGCTCCGGCCGCTGGACCGACGTCCCCGCGCTGACCGGCAAGCAGGAGGCCGCGGCCATCGACCTGCTGCAGGACGCCGGGCTCGACCCCGACCCGGTCGTGCGGGAGTGGAGCGAGTCGGTGCCGGAGGGCGTGGTCATCTCGACCGACCCGTCGTCGGGCGAGCTCATCCGCGGCACCGACGTCCGCGTCGTCGTCTCCAAGGGGCCCGAGCGCTACACCGTGCCGCCGGAGCTCGTGGGCCAGCCGGTCGACGACGTCGAGGCGCGCCTGCAGGCCGACCTGCCGATCCAGATCACCCGGGGCCAGGCCTACGACGACGCCGTGCCCCCGGGCAATGTGATCGGCTTCGACCCGCCCGCGGGCACCGCGCTCAAGCGCGACCAGGTCGTGACGGTCGTGGTCAGCCAGGGCCGGGCACCGGTCGCCGTCCCCGACGTGACCGGGCAGACCCCGGAGCAGGCGCGGGCCAACCTCGAGGCGCAGGGCTTCACCGTCGAGCGCGACGAGGACGGGCGCAGCGACCAGGTCGACAAGGGCGAGGTCATGGCCGTCGAACCAGGTCCCGGCGCGGGCCCCGTCCCCTACGGCAGCACCGTGCGCATCCAGGTCTCGGCGGGCGTCCCGCTGGTCACCGTGCCCGACGTCGTCGGCAAGAGCGGCGACGAGGCCACCGCGATCCTGCGGGCCGCCGGCCTGCAGGTGGAGGCCACCCGGTTCTTCGGCAACCGGGTGCTGCGGCAGAGCCCCGCTGCCGGCGAGACCGTGGAGCGCGGCACCCCCGTCACCATCCTGCTCACCTTCGGATAGGTCCTTGTCGCACACCTCCCCCGGTGTGCCCGCCATCGGCGCGCACATCCAGATCAAGGGCGGCCTGGCCACGGGCGGGCTCGCCTACACCGACGCCGTCGCCGCCCGCGCCGTCCAGGTCTTCGTGGGCAACCCCCGCGGCTGGAAGCTCACCGACGGCGACCCGGCGCAGGACGCGAGGTTCACCGCCGGCTGCGCCGAGCGCGGCGTGCCCTCGTTCATCCACACCCCGTTCCTGGTGAACGTCGGCTCGCCGACCGAGGCGACCGTGACGCAGTCGGTCGCCTCGATCGCGCACAACCTGCGGCGCGGCGCGCAGCTGGGCTGCCAGGGCGTCGTCGTCCACGCCGGGTCCGCCGTCGGGGAGGACCGGTACGAACCGGCCCTGCGCCAGCTCCACGAGCAGCTGCTGCCCGTGCTGGAGGCCGCCGACCCCGACGGGCCGCGGCTGCTGATCGAGCCGACGGCCGGCGGCGGCAAGGCCCTCGCCGCCACGGTCGAGGAGCTCGGCCCCTACTTCGCCGCGCTGGAGCACCACCCGCTGCTGGGCGTGTGCTTCGACACCTGCCACGCCTGGGCCGCCGGCCACGACCTCGCGGCCCCCGGCGGGATGTCGGCCACCCTCGAGGCGCTGGAGGCCACCGTGGGCCCCGGCCGGCTGGGCCTGGTGCACGTGAACGACTCGCTCGACGCCTGCGGTTCCAAGCGCGACCGGCACACGACCATCGGCGAGGGGCTGATCGGGTCGGGCGAGTACGGCACCGGCCCGTTCGCCGAGCTGCTGCGCCACCGCACCACCGCCGGGGTGCCCATGGTCGTGGAGACGCCGAGCCTGCGCGACGGCGACCCGTGCGGCGGCCACGCCGCGGACATCAAGCTGCTGAACTCCCTGATCGGCGACTGACCCCGGCCGGACCCGGGCGAGATCTGCACACTCGCCCCCATCAGCCGCCCGATGCGGGCCACATCGCAGATCTGGCGGTGCCGGCCGCTCTCACCGGTCCGCCCGGCCGCTAGCGGTCGAGGAGGTCCGCGAGGACGTCGGCGGCGTGGTCGACCGCGACGCGGTCGACGTCCAGGTGGGTCACCAGCCTGATCCGGCGCGGGCCGACCTGCCCGACCAGCACGCCCCGCGCCCTGGCCGCCTCGGCGATCATCGGGGCCGGCACCTCGTCGACGACCACCATGTTGGTCTCCACCGACGCCGGGTCGACCCCCAGCCGCTTGGCCAGCAGCTGCGCCTGCTCGTGGTCCTCGCCCAGCCGCGGCAGGTGGTGGTCGAGGGCGTGCAGGCCCGCCGCGGCCAGCACCCCGGCCTGCCGCATGCCACCGCCCAGCCGCTTGCGCCACAGCCGGGCGGCCGCGATCCGCTCCGCCGACGCGACCAGCACCGACCCCACCGGCGCCCCCAGGCCCTTGGACAGGCACACCGAGGCGGTGTCGGCGAGCCGGCCGTAGGTCGCCAGGTCGACGCCGGAGGCGACGTGCGCGTTCCAGATGCGGGCGCCGTCGAGGTGGACGGCGACGTCGGCGCCGCGCGACCAGTCCCACAGCCGCTGGAGCTGGTCGAGCGGCTGCACCCGGCCGAAGCCGCGGTTGTGGGTGTTCTCCACGGCGACGGCCGCGGTGGCGGTGAGGTGCCAGTCGTCCTTCGGCCGCACCTGCGCGATGACCTGGTCCGCGTCCAGCCGACCCCGGTCAGAGACCACGGTGCGGGTGGAGATGCCGAAGACCGCCGCCGCGGCACCCATCTCGTAGGTGACCACGTGCGCGTCGGCGTCGCAGAGCACCTCCTGGCCGGGCTCGCAGACCAGCCGCATGCCGATCTGGTTGCCCATGGTCCCCGAGGGGACGAACAGGCCGGCCTCGTGCCCGAACATCGCCGCCACCCGCTCCTCGAGCGCGGTGATCGACGGGTCCTCGCGGTAGACGTCGTCGCCCACCTCGGCCTCGGCCATGACGCGGCGCATCGCCGCGGTGGGCCGGGTGACGGTGTCCGAGCGGAGGTCGATCACGGCCCCGTCCAGAGGCTCGTCCCGAGCATGCCAAGGGTCGGTGGCCCCGTCCAGGGCACCGCCGCGAGCGTGCGAGCGGTGGGGAGGATGGGGTCCTTCTGGGGGTCCTTACCCACGCAGCATCTCCGCCACGAGGAATGCCAGCTCCAGCGACTGACCGGTGTTCAGCCGCGGGTCGCAGGCGGTCTCGTACCGGCTGTTGAGGTCCTCGTCGCTGATCTCCATCGCCCCGCCGAGGCACTCGGTGACGTCCTCACCGGTCAGCTCCACGTGGATGCCGCCCGGCCAGGTGCCCAGCGCCCGGTGCACGTCGAAGAAGCCGAGCACCTCGTCGACCACGCGGTCGAAGTGCCGGGTCTTGTAGCCGGTCGAGGACTCGTGGGTGTTGCCGTGCATCGGGTCGCACTGCCAGACGACGGTGTGCCCGCTGGCGGTGACCTTCTCCACGATGCCCGGCAGGACGTCGCGGATCTTCCCGTTGCCCATCCGGCTGATCAGGGTGAGCCGGCCCGGCACGCCGTCCGGGTCGAGGCGCTCGACGAGCTCCACGGCCTGCTCCGGCGTCGTCGTCGGGCCGATCTTCACGCCGATCGGGTTCGCCAGCTGCGACACGAACTCGATGTGCGCGCCGTCCATCTGGCGGGTCCGCTCCCCCACCCAGACGAAGTGGGCGGAGAGGGCGTACGGCCGGCCCTCGTGCATGCGCAGCAGTGCGCGCTCGTAGTCGAGGATCAGCGCCTCGTGCGAGTTGAACAGCTCCACCCCGCGCAGCGCGTCGGAGTCGATGCCGCAGGCCCGCATGAACGCCAGTGCGCGGTCGATCTCCCGGGCGATCACCTCGTACCGCACGCCCGCCGGCGAGTTGGCGACGAAGTCGCGGTTCCAGTCGTGCACGGCGTGCAGGTCGGCCATGCCGCCGCGGGCGTAGGCCCGGATCATGTTCATGGCGGCGGCGGAGTTCGCGTAGGCCCGCACCAGGCGGTTCGGGTCGGGGATGCGCTTCTCCAGCACCGGCTCCAGGTCGTTCACCATGTCGCCCCGGTAGGAGGGCAGGCCCAGGGCATCGGTGTCCGACGAGCGCGGCTTGGCGTACTGCCCCGCCACGCGGCCGACCTTGACCACCGGCACGCTCGCGCCGTAGGTGAGCACGATGGCCATCTGCAGCATCGTGCGGGTGGTGGCCTGCAGGTGCGGCTCGGTGTTGAGGTCGAACGTCTCCGCGCAGTCACCACCCTGCAGCAGGAACGCCTTGCCCTGCGCGACGTCGGCCAGCTGGGCGCGGAGGGTGTCGACCTCGCTCGGGGCGACGATCGGCGGGACCGAGGAGAGAGTCGCCAGCACGGCGTCCAGCGCGGCCCGGTCGGGCCACCGCGGCTGCTGGGCGGCGGGCAGTTCCCGCCACCGGTCCAGACCGGGGACCAGCTCGGCAGGTTCGGGGAGGCTCACGCCCCGAGGGTACGGCGAGACCCCTCCGCGCTGGCCAGGGAGTCGTCCCACGAAGCGGGACGGCGTCCCGGCGCGGGCGCCGGCGGACCGTGGAGCGACTCCATCCAGGCGCACCACCCGCCCCGCGCGGTGACGATCAGGCCACAGACGGTCGCTCCCGCGGCGAACCCCGCGCTGAGCTGCCGATATCCCGGTCGAGCGGCGGCACCCAGATCGCCGCCCCTACCTGGAAGGCAGAACATGCGCTGGACGAACCTGCCCGCCTGGGCGGTTCCCTCGAACACGGGCATCCGGACCAAGGTCGTGGCCCTCGCGGTGGCCAGCGTCACCGCGACCGGCGTGGCCATGGGCGGCGTGAGCGCCTGGCAGAGCAGCCGGTTCGCCGACGACGCCGCGCAGCACATGGACGCCCTCGTCGAGCAGGACATCAGCCGGGCGGCCCGCGGCACCTACGACGTCGTCGCCACCCAGGGCGCCTCCACCGCCGCCAAGGTCGACTCCGACCTCGCCACCGCCCGGTACGTCCTGCAGCAGGCCGGCGGCTTCGCGATCGACGACTCCGGCACCGGGTTGGTCCCCTGGGACGCCAAGAACCAGCTGACCGGCGAGGTCACGCCGCTGACCCTCCCCCGCGTCCTCGTCGGCGGCGAGTGGCTGGGGAAGAACAGCGACGCCGCCGTCCCCACGCCGGTGGTCGACACCGTCAAGACGATGGTCGGGGCCACCGTGACCATCTTCCAGAAGACGCCCTCGGGCGACTTCCTGCGCGTGGCCACGAACGTGCAGGCCGCGAGCGGCGCCCGCGCCATCGGCACCTACATCCCCGCCGTCAACCCCGACGGCGCGCCGAACCCGGTCGCCTCCGCCGTGAGCAAGGGCGAGACCTACCGCGGCAACGCCTTCGTCGTCGACTCCTGGCTGGTGTCGGCCTACGAACCCATCCTCGGGCCCGCGGGTGACGTGGTCGGCGTCCTCTACGTCGGGGTGAAGCAGGAGAACCTGCCCGCGCTCCGCGAGGGCCTGCAGGCCACCACCATCGGGGAGAACGGCCACGTCGAGATCTACGGCGGCACGGGGGACCGCGCCGGCACCGTGCTGATCAGCCCCGACGGCAGCCGCGACGGCGAGCAGATGCTCTCGGCCACCGACGCCGACGGCACGCCCTACGTGCAGCAGATCGTCGACGCCGCCCTGCAGCTGCAAGGCGGCGAGCAGGCGACCGTGCGCTACGACGACCCCCAGGCCGGGCCCACGACCGTCCGGGTGTCGTACTACGCCCCCTGGGACTGGATCATCGCCACCGTGGCGCGCGACGAGGACTTCGCCGGCGCCCAGGAGTCCCTCGCGTCCGGCCGCTCGTCCATGATGTGGGCGATGGTGGTCGCCGGCCTGGTGATCGCCGTGCTGGGCGGGGTGCTCGCCCGGTGGGTCGGGCACCGGCTGACCCAGCCCCTGACCCACCTGCGCGACCGCATGGCCGAGATCGCCGACGGGGAGGGCGACCTGACCCAGCGGATGGACGAATCCCGCGACGACGAGGTCGGGCAGCTCTCCGGCGCCTTCAACCGCTTCGTGGAGAAGGTGGCCGGCACCGTGCGCGACATCCACCGGTGCGCGCAGGACGTCGCCGCCTCCGCCGCAGGGGTGTCCACCGTCGCCGACGGCCTGGCGCAGCGGGCCTCCCGCAGCCGGGACCAGGCGCAGGGGGCCCACGGCGTCGCGGCGGAGATCAGCAGCAGCGTCTCCTCCGCGGCCGCCGGCGCCGAGGAGATGGGGGTCTCGATCACCGAGATCGCCCGCAGCGCCGCCGAGGCGGCGGAGGTCGGCCGCCAGGCGGCGTCCCTCGCCGAGCAGACCGAGACGACGATCGCCGCGCTCGGGGCGAGCTCCGCGGAGATCGGGGACGTCGTGAAGGTCATCTCCGGGGTGGCCGAGCAGACCAACCTGCTGGCCCTCAACGCCACCATCGAGGCGGCCCGCGCGGGCGATGCGGGCAAGGGCTTCGCCGTCGTCGCCAACGAGGTCAAGGAGCTCGCGCAGGAGGCGGCGAAGGCCAGCGAGGAGATCGCGCAGCGGGTGCAGGGCATCCAGTCCGAGACCACCGACGCGGTGCGGTCGATCTCGCGCATCGCCGAAGTGGTCCGGGCGATCAACGACCACCAGACGACGATCGCCAGCGCCGTCGAGGAGCAGACGGCGACCACCCGGGAGCTCAGCCGCAGCGTGGCGACGGCGGCGGAGGGCGCCGGCACCGTAACCACCACGCTGACCACGGTGAGCCGGGACGCCGACGACAGCGCGACCGACGTGGAGCGGGCCCGCTCGGCGGCCCAGGAGCTGGACGGGCTGTCCAAGGAGCTCAACCGGCTGCTCGCCGTCTTCACGGTGTAGCCGCCGCCGCGTGGCGGAAGGCCCTCTCCCGGCGACGGGAGAGGGCCTTCTGCGCTTTTCAGGTCAGCGCACGCCGCGCCGTGCCCCCGAGCCGGCCTGGCGCCGGCCGGAGAACCGGTTGTAGAGCAGGAGCACGAGCACCGCTCCCAGGACGGAACCGATGATCCCGGCGGGACCGAAGCCGCGGTCCCGGAAGCCACCGAAGAGGAGGCCGAGGAGCAGGCCACCGACGACGGAGCCGCTCACCCCGAGCAGCAGCGTGGCGCCCAGGCTCATGGTGTCCTTGCCGGGCACGAGCGCCCGGGCGAGGAAACCGGCGATCAGACCGACGACGAGCAACCAGAGCAGGGAGAGCACGGGGAACCTCTTCACGACGACGTGGCGGACGTGCTGCGGATGTCCGGGGCGGTGGGAGCGCACCCGGTCGGGACCGGGCAGCGTTCCGGGGGCCGTCTCTTCCCGGTGGCGGCAAGCGGCTCGCCGCGACGGCTCAGGCGCCGCCGGACCGGGGACGGCCGCGGCGGGGGCGACCGACGCCGTGCCGGATCTCGCCCGGCGGGGGGATCGGGAGGCCCAGCAGCCGCAGCACCCGGGCGACCACCGGCGAGGCCGCCACCAGGACGACGTCGCGGGCGAGCGCCGGGGAGAGCCCGTGCGAGTCGATGAAGCTGACGCGGCCGAGGTCGACCGCGATCGGCCCCGGATCGGTGGCCCGCACGTGGGCGAGGAGGGCCGCGAACAGATCAGCGCCCGCCAGGTCGAGCTCACCGGACACCTCGACGAGAGGACGGCGCCCGCCCCACCGGATATCCAGGGTCAGCTCGGCACCGTCCGCGACCGCGCCGGTGTGCCGGGACGCCGGGTGCCCGGCGCGCAGCCGCTGCGCGGATCGGCCGGGTCGGGCCACCGACGGGGTGGCCGGGGAGGCGGTGGGCCGCGGGAGCGGGTGGGAGGTCCGAGCCATGTCCCGACGCTAGGACGGCGCGCCCGCCGCCGGCAGGGGCCGGGCCGGACGACACCCGCTGCCACTCGTTGCCGAGATCCGGCAGCGTCGACCGGGCAACCCGCTGCTCAGCGGAGGGTGAGGGGCCTCGCCGGCCAGTCGAGCAGGCGCGCTCCGGTGACGGCGACGAGGAGCGGCAGCTGGTCGGCCGGATCCGCCGGGTCGTACCCGCTGAGCTCCCGGATCCGCTGCAGCCGGTAGGTCACCGCACGCACGCTCAGGTGCAGCCGACGGGCCGCCGAGGCCGCATTGCGCCCGCCGGCGAAGTACGCCTCTGCCGTCGCGACGAGGGGTTCGGGGCCACCCCGGGCGTCCACCAGCGGACCGAGCACCGTGCCGACGAGGTCGGCGATCGCCTCCTCGTCCCGGAGCAGCACCCGGTAGACGAGCATGTCCCGCGCGTGGACCACCGGTTCGGGGAGGCTCAGCCGCTGCGCGACCTCGAGGGCGTCCACCGCCTCGCGGTAGGAGCGGAGGACCCCCCGCGGACCGGGGTACGAGCGCCCCACGCCCACCCGCCACCGCGCACGGCGGGTCAGCCGGCCCACCGCCTGGCCGGACAGCTCGGCCAGCGCGTCGTCGTCGGGGGCCCGCCCACCCGGCGCCGGGACCGAGGACAGCACGCAGACGAGCCGACCGTCCTTCGCCGCGACGAGCAGCCCTCGGTCGCCGAAGCGGGCGCGCGCCTCCGCCTCCAGCCACCCGGTCAGGGGCATGCCGGAGTCGGTGGGCCGGTCGGTCGCCGCCACCGTCACGGTGTGGCTGCCGGTCAGCGCCAGCCCCAGCCGGGCGGCCCGCTCGACGAGCGCGCCGACCTCCGACCGGCCGGTGAGCAGGTCGTCGACGAACTCCCGCCGGAACGCCTCCTCGCGACGGACCACGTCCCGCTCGGCGTCGACGTGCCCCGCGGCCAGGGCCGCCAGCGCCGTGTCCGCCCCGCGCCACACCGCCTCGCCGACGGACACCAGGTCGACGGAGCCCGACCGTCCGCGGGAGTCACCCACGAGGCCCGGGAGGCGCGGCCAGAGCCTGCGCGACGCGGTCATGTACAGGTCCACCAGCGCGGGCAGCCCGACCCCCTGCTCCGCCGCCCTCGCGCCGAGCTGCCGGCAGTGGGCCTCCTCGGCGGCCGTCAGCCGGCGCCCCTGCACCGCCACGGCGGTCAGCGCGGTCAGGTACCCGTCGAGCAGGGACGCCGGCACCCCGTGCTCCCGGGCGGAGGCGTCCTCCACCTCCGCCAGCACCTCGGACTCCGGGCGCTCGCTGGGTCGGCCCACACCGGGCACTGTTCCGTCTCCCGCCCCCGGGGTCCACCTGCGGGTGGTGGGCACGTCAGCCCGCGGCCTCGATGGCGTGCCAGCGCGCGAGGTTGTACCGGGCGTCGACCAGCGCGTCGTGGGTGCCCTGCGGCTTCGGCGGCAGCGGCGGCTGCCCCCGGTCGTCCCAGCGCTGCCGCAGCTCCCGGGTGAAGCGCGGGATGGGCCGGGGCAGCGTCGGCATCGCGCCCCACAGCTGGCACAGCGCCACGTGGTCGTAGGCGGCGAACCAGGCCCACAGCTCGATCTCCTCCCCCGGTGCGGTCAGGAAGGAGAGCAGGTCCTCGCGGATCCGCTGGCGGCTGCGCCACGCCTTGTCCGCCGGCGGGGGCAGCTGGTCGAGCACGTTGCGGCGCACCCAGGGAATGGCCTTGCCGGGGTCGAACTCCGTGCTCACGGCGTAGAACTCCCGGCCGGTCTCGTCGACGACGCCGATGGAGACGAGGTCGATCGTGGTGCCGTCCTCGATGAACTCGGTGTCGTAGAAGAAGCGCCGCACGCCGTCCACCGTAGGTCGCCGCCGACGGCAGCTGGTGCGCGCGTTCTTCTCCGTCACCGAGGACCTCGTCGCCCAGTGGGTCCGGGAGCCCCACGATGCTCCGAGCCGCGCTGCTCACGCTGCTGCGCGACGTGCTCGACCGGCTGCTGCCCCGTCAGCCGGCGAGCGTCGTGGGTGCGCGGTCGGCGGCCTCGGTGACCGGCGGCTGCAGGGTCGCGATGACGTCGTTGGCGCTGGCGCCCGTCGCGTCCATCGACTTCTTCACCGTGGCGCCGTAGACGTCGACGTACTCCTGGCCCGACAACGTCATGATCTCGTACATGATCTCGTCGGTGATGGAGCGTTCGACGAACCGGTCCCCGGCCAGCCCCTCGTATCGGCTGAAGTCCAGCGGCTCCCCGAAGACGACCTTCACCCGCATCAGCTCCTTGCCGAAAGGCAGCTTCCGGGAGCTGTAGCACATGGCCACCGGGATCACCGGGACACCGGTCTCCAGCGCCATGCGGGCGACCCCGATCTTGCCGCGGTAGAGCCGGCCGTCGGGCGAGCGCGTGCCCTCCGGGTAGATGCCGAGCAGCTTGCCCTGGCGGAGGATGCGCAGGCCGGTCTGGATGGCGTTCTCGGCCGCCGACGCGCTGGACCGGTCGATCGGCACCTGGCCGGCGCCGGAGAAGAAGGCACGCTGCAGGAAGCCCTTCACGCCCTTGCCGGTGAAGTACTCCGCCTTCGCCAGGAAGGTCACCCGCCGCTTCAGCTGCAGGGGCATGAAGATCCAGTCGGCCGCGGAGAGGTGGTTGCTCGCCAGGATCGCCGCACCCGTCGCCGGCACGTGCTCGACGCCCTCGGCCTTCGGGCGGCAGACCACGGTCACCGCCGGACCGATCGCGACGAACTTGAGGAACCAGTAGAACAACACGCCTCCCTCGGGGACTGCCAGACTAGGGAGCCTGGGGCCCCGATCACAATCCGGGACCCGTCGTGAGGTAGCCGACACCGGCGCGACGCCGGATGCCGAGGAGGAGCGCCGTGCCCGGACCGACCCCCGTTCCCGAGGTCATGCCCGGCGCCGAGCCGTTCGAGTTCCCCGGCGGCGAGGGGCCGGCGGGGCGCACCGGCGTGCTCCTCGTCCACGGGTTCACCGCGACGCCGATGAGCGTGCGGCCCTGGGGCGAGCACCTGGCCGCCGAGGGCTTCGCCGTCCGGTGCCCGCTGCTGCCCGGCCACGGCACCCGCTGGCAGGACTGCAACGCCAGCACCTCCGACCAGTGGACGCAGACGGTGGAGCACGCGTTCGACCAGCTCGCCGCCACCTGCGACCGGGTGTTCGTCGCCGGCCTCTCGATGGGCGGGACGCTGGCCACCCGCCTGGCCGAGGTGCGCGCGGGCGACGTCGCCGGACTGCTGCTGGTGAACCCGGCGCTGACGACCCAGCGGCTGGACGCCAAGCTGCTCCCGCTGCTGGCCCGGCTGACCCCCAGCTGGGCACCGATCGCCAGCGACATCAAGAAGCCCGGCGTCACCGAGCTCGCCTACCCGAAGCTGCCCACGCGCGCGATGCTGCAGCTGCGCGGCCTCTGGGCCGCCACCCGCGCCGACCTGGGGCTGGTCACGGCGCCGGTCATCGTCTTCCGCAGCGCCGAGGACCACGTCGTGGAGCCCGTGAACAGCGCCCTGCTGCTGGCCGGTGTGGCCAGCCCGGACACCACCGAGGTCGTGCTGGAGGACAGCTACCACGTGGCCACCCTGGACAACGACGCCCCGCTGGTCTTCCGCCGGTCCGCCGAGTGGATCCGCGCGCGCGTGCCGGTGGACGAGACCGGCGCCTCGTCGGGCGGGCGTCGGTGACCGAGCGGCGCGGCCGGGGCCGCCGCGACAACGGCCTGGACGCCGCGCTCTGGAGCCCGGTGCGCGACGTCGACCCACGCGTGGGCGAGCACCTCCTCGACGTCCTCGAGGCCGCCGGGATCGCCGCCTACCTGGAGCCGGCCGCCGACGTCGGCCCCTACACCCGGTCGGTCGTCCTCCCCAGCCCGCCGTCGGACCGGCTGTTCGTCGACCGGTCGCGCCAGGCCGAGGCGCGGGGGCTGGTCGAGCAGCACGCCGACGAGCACCCGGCCGAGCCGCGCGTGCTCCGCCGGCCCGCCGGGCGCGACCTCGACGAGGACGCCGAGTGGCGCCGCATCGTGGCCGCCTTCGAGGCCGAGCACGGCCCCACGGCCGTCGACGGGGCGCCGTCGGACGCGCCCCCGCCGACGCCGCACGAGGTGCCGGTGCTCGACCGGCCGGAGGAGCACTTCGAGCCGCCGGCCCCGCCGCCGCTGCCGGTCCCCGCACCGGCGGTCCTCTACGCCCTGCTGCTGGTGGCCGCCGGCATCCTGCTCATCGGCGTCCCCTCGATCATCGGCCTCTCGGCCGACGCCGGCCTCGTCCTCGGGGTGGGCGTGGTGGCCGGTGGCGTGGCGCTGCTGGTCTCGCGCATGCGCGACCGCTCCGACGACGGCGACGACGGGGCGGTGGTCTGAGCATGCCCACCGCCACCGCCACCGTCACCGTCGCGGGCCACCTGATGGACACCGGCACCCTCGCCCGCATCCTCGACGACGTCCTGGAGTACGGCGGGGACTACCGGATCGCCGACCTGGCCCTGGGGCGCGAGCACGCCGACGAGTCGACGGCGCTGATCGAGATCACCGCCGACGAGGCCGAGCGGCTCGAGCGGATCCTCATGCGGGTGCAGGTCCACGGGGCCAACGCCGTCGACCCGGGGACGGCGACGACCCGCCCCGCCCCCGCGGACGGGGTCTTCCCGGACGACTTCTACTCGACCACCAACCTGGAGACCCTCGTCCGCCTGGACGGGGAGTGGCTGCGGGTACGCAACCCGGAGATGGACTGCGGCCTGGTGGTGTCCACCGAGGAGACCGGCACGGTCGTGCGCACGGTGCCCGTGAGCGACGTGCGCGCGGGAGACACCGTCGTCTGCGGGGCCCAGGGGGTGCGGGTGGAGCTGCCCGTGCAGGCCCCACGCGGCACGGAGGACGACTTCGGGTTCATGTCCTCCACGGTGTCCAGCGAGAAGCCCCAGGCGCTGCTGGTCCGGCAGATCGCCGAGCGCATGCGCGAGGTCAGGGCCGCCGGGAAGCGGGTGCTGTGGGTGGGCGGGCCGGCCGTGGTGCACACCGGCGCCGCCCCCGCGATGGTGCGGCTGATCCGCGCCGGCTACGTCGACGTCCTCTTCGCCGGCAACGCCCTGGCCACCCACGACATCGAGTCGGCGCTGTTCGGTACCTCGCTGGGGGTCGACCTCGCGAAGGGCTCGGGGGTGCCGCACGGCCACGAGCACCACATCCGCGCGATCAACACGATCCGGGCGGCCGGCTCCATCCCGGCGGCCGTCGACTCCGGCGTCCTCACCGGCGGGGTCATGCACGCGATGGTGCAGGCGGGGAGACCGTTCGTGCTGGTCGGCTCGGTGCGCGACGACGGGCCGCTGCCCGACGTGCACACCGACGTGATCGAGGGTCAGCGCGCGATGCGCGCCGAGCTGCACGACGTCGGCTTCGCGATCATGGTGGCGACGATGCTGCACTCCATCGCCACCGGGAACATCCTGCCGGCGTCGATCCCGCTGGTCTGCGTCGACATCAACCCGGCCACGGTCACCAAGCTGGCCGACCGGGGCAGCGCACAGGCGATCGGCATCGTCACCGACATCGGCCTGTTCCTGGAGCAGCTGGCCCGGGAGCTGGCGCCGGCGGACTAGGCCTCGCCCTCGGCGACGGCCCTCCGCACCAGGTCGGCCGCGCCCACGATGCCGGCCTGCGGCCCCAGTTCGGCGACGACGACCCGGGGGCCGGGGCGGAAGCCGCGGCCGGGCAGGGCGCGCTCCAGCCGCTCCCGGGCGGGCCGCAGCACCATCTCGCCGAGCACGCTGACCCCGCCGCCGATCACCACGACCTCGGGGTCGAGCACCGCCGCCAGGTCGGCGATCCCCTGGCCCAGCCAGTACCCCACGTCGGTGACCAGCTCGAGCGCCAGCGGGTCGCCGTCGTAGGCGGCGCGGGCCACGTGCTCGCCGGTCAGCCGGTCGGGCTCGCAGTCGACCCGCTCCAGCAGCAGCGCGGCGGCCGCCGGCGAGGTGCGGGCCACCTCCCGCGCGGTCTGGCCCAGCGCCGTCCCGCTGGCGTACTGCTCCCAGCAGCCCCGGTTGCCGCAGGCGCACAGCCGCCCGTCGGGGACCACGCGCATGTGCCCCCACTCCCCCGCGACCCCGTGCGAGCCCCGGCGCAGCCGCCCGTCGAGCACGATGCCGCCCCCGATGCCGGTGCCGAGGGTGATCATCAGCGCCAGGTCGGCACCCCGGGCGGCGCCGTAGCGGTACTCGGCCCACGCCGCGGCGTCGGCGTCGTTGCCCACCCACAGCGGGCGCTGCAGCCGCGCGCCCAGGTCCTTGCGCAGGGTGGAGTTCCGCCACGCCAGGTGCGGGCTGAACAGCACGGTGTCCCCCGTGCGGTCGAACCAGCCGGCGGCACCCACGCCGACGCCGACGACCTCGTCCCCCAGCCCCCCGGCGAGCTCGTCGACGACGGCCGCGATGGCGTCCTCGGTGTCGCTCACCGAGGCGCCGGGCGTCGCCCGCCGCGCGGTGGCCACGATCGTGCCGTCGGGCGCCACCAGCCCACCGGCGACCTTGGTGCCGCCGATGTCGATGCCGAGCGCCGGGCGGGCCGTCACCCCCGGCCCGGTCACGCGATGTCGATCCGCTGGACGGCCGGCTGGCCGGTGGACTGCTCGGTGGGCTGCTCGGGGGGCTGCTCGGGGGCGCGGTCGCCGGTCGCCGAGGTGGCGCCGCCGGCGCCCTGGTCCTCCGCGAACGCCCGGAGCGCGGCCGCGGTGGTGGTGAGGACGTCGGCCAGCGCGGCGGTCACCTCGGGACGCTCACCACGGACGACGGCGGCCGCCTGGCAGACCGGGCACCAGCGGCAGTCCCCGCCATGCCCGTCGCCGGAAGCGGCGGCGGGCCGCTCGGCGCTGGCCCGGACGACGTCGAACAGGCGGCGGGCCTGGTCGAGCCAGTCGGCACCGGTGGTCATCTGATCCTCCCCTCGGCCGCCAGGAGGTCGGCCGGCCACTGCTGCGGATCCGGGCGGAAACTGACCTCGAGGCGGGCGTCGGCGGTGCCGGGGGCGAGCAGCCGTCCCCCCGTCACCTCGCACCGGCGCAGCAGCGAGTCCAGGCGCAGCGAACGACGATCCTCCCCTACCGACAGCACGAGGTCATCGCCCCACCGGGTCAGCCCCACGGCGGCGCGGTCGGCGAAGGGCAGCGGGACGACCAACTGCCACCCGGCCCCGCCCCGGTGCGGGGCCGGTCTCGCCGGCCCGCCGGACGCCGGGAGATCCAGCCCGTCCAGCAGGGCCCGGGCACCGGCCACGTCCGCCGGTGAGGCCGGCAGCTCGGGGACGTCGTGCACGGCGGCCACCTCCGCCAGCCGGGACCGGGCGGCGTCCTGCTCGGCGATGCGTCCCGCCCACCACTCCCCCGGACCGCCGACCGGCAGCACCCGGGCGAGCACGGTGGCGACCCGCAACCCGTGCAGGGCCAGCACGGTCGCCGCGTTCCGCAGCTCCGGCACGGCGGGGCCGCGGGCGGCGGCGGCCAGCCAGACCGCCGTGGCGGTCGGGTCGGCCAGCCGCTCCTGCGCGAGCAGCCGCTCGAGCCCGGGCAGCGCGGCGAGCAGCGCGTCCACCGGTCCCTGGCGGGCCGCCCCCGCCGCCACCGTCGCCGTCCGCACGGCGGCCAGCGCCCGGGCCGTCGGCGGCAGCGCCTGGTCCAGCCACCAGCGCAGGACGCCGGGCAGGGCCGCCAGCGCGAGGCCGTCCCGCAGGGGGCCGGCGTCGACCACCACCAGGTCGGCGTCGGCGGAGCCGAGGGCCGCCATCAGCGCGAGCTCCTCGGCGCCCGGCAGCGGCACCACCGAGCTGGCCGGCGGCAGCTCCAGGTGCGGCAGCAGCGCACCGAGCGCACCGGCGTGGGCTCCCCACAGGTCCTCGACCGCCCGGCGCCCCTGCACGCGCAGCGTGCGCAGCCCCGGGACCTCGTCGAGGCCGGGCACGGGTGGCGGCTGCCGGGAGAGCAGCAGCGTGCGCCGGCCCTCCTGGGCGGCGCGGACGGCCGCGGCGGCCGCCAGCGTCGAGGAGCCCGTCCCGCCGGGGCCGGTGACCAGGAGGGTGCGCACTCGGCTCAGCCCTCGACGCGCTTCTTGAGCTCCTTGAGCGCGGTGTCGAGGATGACCTTCTCCGCCTTGCGCTTGATCATGCCGAGCATCGGGATGGAGAGGTCGATGGTGATCGAGTAGGTGACCTCGGTGCGGCCGCCGGTCTCGGCGAGGGTGTAGGAGCCCTCCTGCCGCTTCTGCATCTGTCCCTGGACCAGCGTCCAGGAGACCCGGCGGTCGTCGTCCCAGGTGTACTCGAGGACGTAGTCGTCCTTCACCGCGCCGGCGTCCAGCACGAAGTGCACCCGCCGGGCCCGGCCGTCCGCGCCGGTCTCGAGGACCTCGACCTTCTTCGCGGCGGTCACCCACTGCGGATACGAGGGGAAGTCGGCGATCACCGCCATGACCTCGGCCGCAGGCGCCTCGACGACGATCGACTGGGTGGACTGGTCGGCCATGGGCAGCAGGCTAGCCGCTCCCCGCCGTGCCCGGCCCCCGTACACCACGGCACTCGGCTACTCCCGGGTAGCACCAGCCGCTAGATTGTTCGGACGTCCCCGTACCGGGGCCGCGGGCGACGGTGCCTCCGGACGGTCGGGGAGGAAAGGACCGGGCGTGCGCGAGTTCAGCGTTCCAGCAACCCACGAGGTGGGCCCCGACGAGGCCCTCACCGACATGCTCACGACCAACGTCGCCGAGCACGGGAACGAGGTCGGCCTCCGGCGCCGGGTGGACGGCCGCTGGACCGACGTGACCTGGCAGCAGTTCGGCGAGGAGGTCCGCGGCGTCGCCAAGGGCCTGATCGCCGCGGGGGTGGCCGCCGGCGACCGCGTCGCCCTGCAGGCCAAGACGCGCTACGAGTGGACCGTCCTCGACTACGCCATCTGGACCGCCGGCGCGGTCGTCGTCCCGGTCTACGAGACCTCCAGTGCCGACCAGGTGGCGTGGATCCTCTCCGACTCCGGGGCCACGGTCGCCGTCGTCGAGCGCGACGAGCACGCCGCCGCCATCGAGTCGATCCGGGACCAGGCGCCCGAGCTGAAGGCCGTCTTCGTCATCGACGACGGCGCGGTCGAGCAGCTGACCGCGACCGGCCGGGAGGTGCCCGACAGCGAGCTCGACGCCCGCCGGGCCACGCTCCACGCCGACAGCCCGGCCACGCTGATCTACACCAGCGGCACCACGGGCCGCCCCAAGGGCTGCGAGCTGACGCACGCCAACTTCCTGTTCGAGATCGGCAACGGCATCACGCTGCTCGACCGGTTCATGAACGTGCAGGGCTCGCTCCTGCTGTTCATCCCGCTGGCCCACGTGCTCGCCCGCGTGCTGCAGGTCGGCGCCATCAAGAACCGCACCGTCATCGGCCACACGCCCGACGTGAAGAACCTCGTCGAGGACCTCGGCGAGTTCAGGCCGACGTTCGTGCTCGCCGTCCCCCGGGTCTTCGAGAAGGTCTTCAACTCGGCCAAGGCCAAGGCGGAGGGCGACGGCAAGGGCAAGATCTTCGACCGGGCCGCACAGGTGGCCATCGATTGGTCCCGCGCCCAGGACACCGGCGGCCCGGGGCTGGGCCTGCGCGTGCAGCACGCGCTGTTCGAGAAGCTGGTCTACGGCAAGCTGCGGGCCGCCCTGGGCGGGCGCTGCCTGGGTGCCATCTCCGGCGGTGCCCCGCTGGGTGAGCGGCTCGGCCACTTCTTCCGCGGCATCGGCGTCACCGTCTTCGAGGGCTACGGCCTCACCGAGACCACCGCGGCCGCCTCGGTGAACCACGACGCGGCCCTGCGCATCGGCACCGTCGGCCGGCCGCTGCCCGGTGTCACGTTCCGGATCGCCGAGGACGGCGAGGTGCTCATCCGGGGCGGCATCGTCATGCGCGGCTACTGGAACAACCCGGAGGCGACGAAGGAGGCCATCGACTCCGAGGGCTTCTTCCACTCCGGTGACATCGGCGAGCTCGACTCGGACGGCTTCCTCAGGATCACCGGCCGGAAGAAGGAGATCCTGGTGACCGCGGGCGGCAAGAACGTCGCCCCGGCGGTGCTGGAGGACCGGCTGCGCGCCCACCGGCTGGTCAGCCAGTGCATCGTCGTCGGCGACCAGCGGCCCTACATCGCCGCGCTGGTGACCCTCGACGAAGAGGCGCTGCCGCAGTGGCTGGAGTCCAGGGGCAAGGACACCTCCCTCACCGCGGCCCAGCTGCGGGAGGACCCCGACGTGCTCGCCGAGCTCGACGCCGCGGTGCAGGAGGCCAACAAGGCGGTCTCCCAGGCCGAGGCGATCAAGAAGTTCACGGTGCTGGCCACTGACTTCACCGAGGACAACGGGATGCTGACGCCCAGCCTGAAGCTGAAGCGCAACGTGGTCATGAAGGAGTTCGGCTCCGACGTGGACGCGCTCTACAGCCGCTGAACGCCGCGTACCGAGGCCCGCCGCGCCCCTGCGCGGCGGGCCTCAGTGCTTCGTGAGGAGCTCGTCGAACGTCGCGGCGATCGAGGTCCAGGACCACCGCTGCTCCACCCAGGCCCGCCCGGCCAGGCCCATCGCCCGGGCGCGCCCCGGGTCGTCGAGCAACCCCACCAGCGCCGTCGCCACCGCCTCCGGTGACCGCGGGTCCACCACGTGCCCGGTGACGCCGTCGCGCACCGCCTCCGGCGCACCGCCCGAGGTGCCCGCGACGACCGGGCGGGCGCAGGCCGCGGCCTCGAGGAAGACCATGCCGAGGCCCTCGACGTCGAGTCCCCCGCGCCGGGTGCGGCAGGGCATGGCGAACACGTCTCCGGCGGCGTAGTGCGCCGGCAGCTCGTCGTGGTCCACCGGGCCGGTCAGCACGACGGAGCCCTGCAGGCCGCGGGCGGCGATCGCACGACGCAGCTTGCCCTCGTCCGGCCCACCACCGACCAGCAGCAACCGGGCCCCCGGGTGACGGGCGAGCACCCGCGGCCACCCCGCCACGAGCACGTCCTGCCCCTTGCGGGCGACCAGCCGGGAGACGCAGACGACCACCGGTGCGTCACCGAGCCCGTGGCGGGCACGCACCGCCGTCCCGTCGACCCCGGGGGCGAACCGGTCGACGTCGACCCCGGGCGAGAGCTGGGCCAGCCGGGTGCGGCCCCCGAGCGGCGGGGCGAGGCGCTCGCGGGTGTACTCGCTGATGTAGGTGAGGACGTCCAGCCCCGTGGCGATCCGCTGCATCACCTGCCGGCTGCCCGGGAGGGCGACCCAGCCGGTCTCGTGGCCGTGCGTGGCGCCGACCAGGTGCCGGACCCCGGCGGCGCGCAGTGCGGGCGCGAGCAGCCCCAGCGGCGCGGCCGCCCCGAAGAACGCGGTGTCGCAGCCGTACCGCTCCACCAGCTCCACGGCCGCGCGGGCGGTCGCCCGCGTCGGGAGGAGCATCCCGGTCGGCCGGCGCACCACCGGATAGGGCAGGGATCGGTCGTGCTCGGCCGAGCCCGGTGCGTCCGACGCCAGCACGACCAGCGAGTCCGGCGGCCGTCGCTCCAGCAGCGCCGCCACGAAGGTCTGGATGCCCCCTTGCCGGGGCGGGAAGTCGTTGGTGACGACGAGCGTCCGGCTCACGGCCCCTCCAGGCGCGCCCAGTCCTCGGCCATCGCGATGCGCTGCGCGGTCGTGGGGTGGCTGCCGAAGAACCAGTGCCAGGCCGCCGGCGGGTCCGGATCGCCGAGGTTGGCCGTGGCGAGCCGCTGCTGCATGGCGATGAAGGCCTCCGGATCGCGGGTGAGGTCGAGGGCGTGCAGGTCCGCGCGGGCCTCGACCTGGCGCGACACCAGGTTCTGCACGGGTGTGGCCAGCAGGCTGCCCACGGCGACGAGGAACAGCAGCAGGGGGACCACGCGGGGGTCGCCGGCCGAGGGCGCCCCGGCGCGGCGCAGCAGCGGCGTCCACGTCAGCAACCAGCCGAGCAGGGCGGTCGCCGCGCCCGCGCCGAGCGCGCCCATGAGCGTGCCGGTGAGGACGTCGTCGGTGGCGACGTGCCCGAGCTCGTGCGCCGAGATCGACTCGATCTCCGCGTCGGGCAGCTCGCCGAGGACGGTGTCGTAGACCACGATGCGCCGGGTGGAGCCGAACCCGGAGACGTAGGCGTTCAGCGCCGTGGTCCGCCGGGAGGCGTCGGAGACCAGCACGTCCTGCACCGGGGTGCCGTTCTCCTCGGCGAGCGCCAGCAGGTCACTGCGCAGCTCACCCGCCGGCAGCGGCTCGAAGGAGTTGAACGCCGGCTCGATGACCACCGGGTAGAGGAACGAGCCGACGACGACGAAGCCGGCCACTGCCGCCCCGCCCCAGGCCCACCAGGTGCGCGGCGCGCGACGGACCAGCCACAGGAAGGCCAGCACCACGACCACTGTCAGCGCCGCGCTGATGGCCCACGAGACGGCGACGTCGCGCAGCCAGAGCCCCCAGCCGCGGGTGGACAGGCCGTAGCGCGTGCGCACGGACTCCGCGTAGGCGGAGATCGGCAGGGTCACGGCGCGGCCCAGGAGGAGCAGGACCGGCACCCCCAGCACCACCCGCACGACCCAGCGGTCCCTCCACCGCGCCCCCAGCGACCGCATCAGGCGGGCCCCCAGCGGGGTGAGCCCCAGCACGGCCGAGACCGCCAGCCCGAGGACGAGGGAGAGCAGCGACGCGGGTCGCAGGGCGGCGGCGAAGGCCTCCGCGCGCTCGATCGCCGCGGGATCCAGGCCGGCGGTCGGGTCGGGCTCGGTGTGCCCTCCGGGCGGTTCGGGCACCACGTCCCACGGGGTGCGGACGACGATGACGACGACGACGGCGATCCCCAGCAGGGCCGCGGCCACCAGGGCGGCCCGGCGAACGCTCACCCGGCCGATCCTAGGCGGGCCAACCGCAGCGGCCCGTCCCGGTTCGGGGACGTGCTGGGCGGCCGGCATCCTGCTCGACCCGGTCGCGAGGCCCGCCCTCACCGTGTTCCCGTCCTCCGGGCCTGCCCGAGATCCTCGGGATCGGGCCCTCGGTCACCTGACCGGCCAGCGACCGCGAGGGCCGGCGACCCCTGTCGGGATCACCGGCCCTCGTTCCTCGCTGCGATGCTCCCGGAGCCGTCAGCCGGCGATGCGACGGGCGCTGTTGTAGTTCCCCATCGAGTCCACGCTCGCCACCTTCACCGGCTGGCCGGAGGTGGAGGCGTGCACCATCTGGCCGTTGCCGATGTACATGCCCACGTGGCTCACCGGGCTGTAGAAGAACAGCAGGTCGCCAGGCTGCAGCTCGCCGCGCGCGACGGGCCTGCCCATCTGGCTCTGCGACCGGCTGGAGTGCGGCAGCATCACACCCGCCGCGGCGTAGGCGTACGACGTCAGCCCCGAGCAGTCGAAGGCGTTCGGCCCGCCGGCACCCCACACGTACGGGTCGCCGATCTGGGCGAGCGCGGTGTTCACCGCCACCTGGGCGGCCGAGCTCGGCGCGATGACGGCGCCGGTGGGCGCCGGGAGGCCGGTACCACCGTGGGCCTGCGCCACCTGCTCCTGCTGCGGCGCGGTGAGCGCCTCGTACCGGCGCTGGTAGTCGGCGATCTTCGCCTCGAGCTCCTCCTGTTGGGCGGCGATCTGCTCCACCGTCCGCCGGGCGTCCGCCGCGGCCTCCTCGGCGGCGTCGCGGGCCTGCTCCGCGTCCTCGGCCGCGCGCGACACCTCGGTGAGCACCTCGCTGGTGTGCCCGGCGATGGCGTCGAGGGTGCCCAGCTGGTCGACCAGCTGGTCGGCCGAGGTGCTGGTCAGCAGGACGTCGAGCGGCGACATGCCGCTGCCGGTGTAGACGCTGCGGGCCAGCCGGCGCATGTGGCCGTCGAGGGAGCCGAGCCGGCCCTCCGCCTCCGCGACCGCCTCGCTCGCGGCCTGCGCGTCGCGCTGGTGGCCCTCAAGGACGACGCGCGCCTCGTTCAGCTGCTCGGAGACGACCTCCAGCTCGTGGCTGGCCTCGGCCACCTGGGCGGCGATCTCGTCGGCGGTGCCGGGGACCGCCGACGCGGTACCCGGGAGGACGGTGACGGTCAGGGCTGCGACGGCGCTGACCAGGAGCCCCGAACGGAGCGGTCCGAAGCGGCGGGCGCTGGCGGAGCTGCGCCGGCCGGCGGTGTGGAGTTGTTCGGGGGCGTGCGTCAGTAGTGCGTGAGGGGTCGCCACGTGCGGCGGCTCTCCGTTTCTTCCACTTCGACCGCCGACCGAGTTAGCTGACGGGTTCGGGCTGGGAAGACTGGCCCTATCCCCCACCCACCGGCGAGCCGGCGGCGGGAGAACTCACCCCAGAGTGCGGTGGGTCCCCGGTACACCTCGGGCGCAGTGGTGCGCGCCACGCGGTGATTAGGCGGTGTCCGGTCGAGGCCATCCATCGATGGATGACGACCACCCGGCCGAACGGAGGGAACCCTACGACCGTGATGCGCCTGTGACAAACGGGGACAGCTGAGACGTGTGCGACGGGCGCCTGGCCGCCCACCTGGGCATTCACCCGATCGGGTGGTCACCCGGCCCTCGCCGCGGGTGCGGCGGCGATCAGCCGGTGCGCCGTCCGGACCGCTCCCCGCCGTGCCCGTCGGGATGCCGCAGCGGGGGAACCAGGCCCCCCTCGGCCAGCGCGCGCACGGCGCTGCGTTCCACCTCGTCGAACTCCACCACCACGCCCGGCGGTGGCACGACGACGTCCTCGGCGGCCGCGGCCGGCCCGCCACGCGGCCGCCCGGTCATCGGCACGACGACCGGGTCGCCCCCCTGCCACCCGGGCGGGGCTCCCAGCAGCACGGTCACGACGCAGTCGGCGCAGCCGGTCCCGCGGGCGGTGCAGGTGTCGCAATCGATGAGCATCGCTTCTTCTCCTCCGTGAGTTGCTGCGCACGGTAGGAAGGGCCACCGACATTTCCGCCGCGCCACCGACGGCTCGCGCCGGATCAGCTGCCCGCGAACTCCCAGTGCCACGGCTCCTCGCGCCCGTTGCCCGGATCGGCCCACGTGGGGTGCAGGAAGCCGAACCGGCCGGCGTTGGCAGCCATCCAGGCGTACTGCGGGGTGCCGAACGTCTCGACGCCACCGCACAGGTCCACCGCCAGACCCCAGCCGTGGTTGCTGGTGCCGGGCACCGCGGCCAGGGCCGGCTTCTCCCCGTACAGCCGCACCTGGCTTGCGTAGGTCCGGTAGGAGTCGGTGATGCACAACGGGCTGCCGAAGGCGGTCGCGTAGGCCGCCGACATGGCGCGGTAGGCGGCGGCCGCGTCGCAGCGCAGCGCGTGCCCGCCGACGCCCAGCGGGCACATGGCGCTGGGCGGGATGAGGCCGTTCGGGTAGCCGCCCCATGCGCGGGCTCCGTCGTAGCTGGGCGGGTAGACGGTGTTGCCGCACTCGGTCCGCAGCGCCCCCGCGGCCGGCCCCGGGACGGCGACAGGGGGCCGCTGGCCGAGGACCGGGCGGCCGATCGCCAGCACCTGGTCGCCCGGCAGCGTGCGCACCACGACCGCGCCGGCCCGCGCGTCAGCGGTCAGCATGGTCCGCGGGTCCAGGGCGATGCCCACGTGCCCGAGCCCCGCCTCCGGGGAGCCCAGGAAGACCAGGTCGCCGGGGAGGACGTCGGCGCGGTCCACCGGCACGGCGCTCGCGAACAGCTCCTCCTGCGTCGCGGGCAGCTGGACACCGGCCCGGCCGTAGGCCACCCGGACCAGTGCGCCGCAGTCCCAGGACTCCGGCCCCGCCGTCCCCGGCGCGTACGGCTGCCCCAGGGCCTCCATCGCGCCGCTGACGGCGGCGAGGGTCTCGGCGGGCAGCACCAGGAGCGAACTCGGCCGCCCGGGCAGCTGGGCCACCCCGCGCTGCGCGCCGCCCCCGGCGGCGCCCACCGGAGCCAGGCGGTCGGGGAGGCTGCGCTCGGGTTCCCGCAGCGCAGCGGCGGGCACGTCCGCGAGGCCGGCGGTCCGGAGCTGGTCGACGTAGGCCCGCCAGCTGGCCGCCGTCTGCTCGTTCACCGACGCCTGCTCCCCCTGGAGCGCCGCCAGCTGCCGGTCGACGACGGCGAGCGTGTCGTGCAGCTCCGTGGTGACCGCGTCGGCGGCCGCCTCCAGCGCGGCCACCCGCGCGGCCACCTCGTCCGCCCGCCCCTGGGCCGCGTCGAGCGCGGCCTGGGCGCGCTGCTGCTGGTCCAGGGCGGCGCGCCGGTGGCTCTCCGCGATGCCGATGAGGTGGGCGAGGTGCGCGTCGACGGCGTCGAGGAAGCCCATGCCGGCGAGGACCTCCCCTGGATCCCCACCGGCGAGCAGGAGCGTGAGGGGGGTGAGGGCGCCACCGTCCCGGTAGACGGCGACGGCGTACCCGGCGACCTCGCGCTGGTGCCCGGCCAGCACGCCCCGGGCGTCCTCGAGCACCGCCCTCGCCTCGTCCACCGACCGCTGCGCCTCGGCCAGCGCCTCGCGTGCGGCGACGACCTGCCCCTGGCGCGCGCGGAGGTCCTCCTGGACCTCGGCGGCCCGCCGTTGCAGCTGGTCCAGGTCGCGGCTGTCCAGCACGCCGGAGGTGCCACCCGGCTGGTCGCTGGGCGCGGCGGCCACCGGCCCGGCGGGCAGCAGCACGGCCGCGCCCGCCACCAGCACCGCGGCCACCGCGCACCGCCGGGCCCGGGCGGGCGGGCGCCACCTGGAGCGCGCGGGCATCACCGACCACCTCTGCCTGCGGGCCGGTCGCACCGGACGCGACGGCCACTGGCAGGCATGGTGTCCCGATCGGGGCCGGAACACCAGGTCCCACTCGATGCGGGCAGCCCCGGACCCCCCGGTCAGGGGGCCGGTGCGCGGCCGGCCCCGGCGCGCGTCCCCCGGAGTGTCAGCCCCCCGACCTAGCGTCCGCCCCGTGGCACCCTCCCCCGCACCGCTGCGCTACCAGCAGGTCTCCATCGAGGAGGTCGGGACACCGCTGGCGCAGGTCACGTTCGTCGTCGTGGACCTGGAGACCACCGGCGGGTCCCCGAAGGACAGCGCCATCACCGAGATCGGGGCCGTGCGCGTCCGCGGCGGGCAGGTGCTCGGCGAGTTCCAGACCCTCGTCGACCCAGGCCACGAGATCCCGCCCTACATCAGCGTGCTGACCGGGATCACCTCGACGATGGTCGCCACGGCCCCGCGGATCGGCGCCGTGCTCCCCACCTTCCTCGAGTTCGCCCGCGGCGCCGTCCTGGTCGCCCACAACGCCCCGTTCGACCTCGGGTTCCTCAAGGCGGCGTGCGCCGAGAACGGCCTGGTGTGGCCCACGGCGGCGTCCGTCGACACCGCCGTCCTCGCCCGGCGGCTGCTCAGCCGGGACGAGGTGCCCAACTGCAAGCTGGCCACCCTGGCCCCGTACTTCTCCGCCACCACCTCGCCCACGCACCGGGCCCTGGACGACGCGCGGGCCACGGTGGACGTGCTGCACGGCCTCTTCGAGCGGCTCGGCCCCCTCGGCGTCACCACCCTCGAGGAGCTGACCGGGCTGACCCGGCAGGTCGATCCGGAGCGTCGGCGGAAGCGGCACCTGGCCGACGCCGTCCCCAGCGGCCCCGGCGTCTACCTGTTCCGCGGCCCCGGGGACGAGCCGCTCTACGTGGGCACCTCCAGCGACCTCCGCAGCCGGGTCCGCAGCTACTTCACCTCGGGCGAGCAGCGCAGCCGCATCACCGAGATGGTCGGCCTCGCCCAGCGGGTGGAGCCGATCCCGTGCGCGCACGCGCTCGAGGCCGCGGTCCGCGAACTGCGGCTCATCGCCCGCCACAAGCCGCGGTACAACAGGCGGTCCCGCTTCCCCGAGCGCGCGCTGTGGGTCCGGCTCACCGACGAGCCCTTCCCGCGGCTGTCGGTGGTCCGCCGGGTCCGCCCCGACGCCGGCGTGTTCCTCGGGCCGTTCCCCGACCGCCGCGCCGCGGACGCCGCCGTGGCCGCCGTCCACGAGGTGCTGCCGCTGCGGCAGTGCACCGCCCGGCTCTCCCCCCGCACGCCGGTCAACGCCTGCGCGCTGGCCGACATGGGGCGTTGCGGCGCCCCCTGCACCGGCGCCCAGTCGGTTCCCGAGTACGCCGGCGTGGCGGCGGTCTTCGCCGCCGCGGTGGGCCACGACCCCCGTCCCCTGCTCGCCCCGCTGCTGGACCGGGTGGAGCGGCTCGCCGCCGAGGAGCGCTACGAGGACGCCGCCGTGCTGCGCGACCGGGTCGCCGTGCTGGTCCGGGCCCTCCGCCGTCGGCAACGGCTCGAGTCGCTGGCTGCCGTGCCCGAGCTCGTGCTGGCCCGTCCCGACGGCCAGGGCGGGTGGGAGCTGTCCGTCGTCCGGCTGGGGCGCCTCGCCGCGGCCGGGAACGCGCCGCGTGGCACCACCGTGCGGAGCGTGCTGCCGGGCCTGCTCGCGACCGCGGAGACCGTTCCCGGTGCGGACGACCCGACGTCGGTCGACGAGACCGAGCTCGTCCTCCGCTGGCTGGAGAAGCCCGGCACCCGGTTGGTGCAACTGACCGGCACCCTCGCCTCCCCCGCACCCGGCACCGGCGCCTACAGCGGGTTCCTGGCGCGGGTGGAGTCCGGGCGTGACGCGCAGGACCCCTTCGCCGACGGGCGGTCGCTGGGCACCCGCGCCCGGCCGGAGCGGATAGCATCCCCCGCGTGATCACCGCCATCGTGATGATCGACGCCGCCACCGACTCGATCGCCGAGGTCGCCCAGGCCGTCGCCGAGCTCGACGGGGTCAGCGAGGTCTACTCCGTCGCCGGCGATGCCGATCTGATCGCCATCGTCCGCGTCCGCGAGTTCGAGCAGGTCGCGGAGGTCATCGCCGGCCGGATCAACAAGGTCGCGGGAGTCCTCGACACCGACACCCACATCGCCTTCCGCGCCTACTCGCGCCACGACCTCGAGGCAGCCTTCTCCATCGGCTTCGACACCGAAGCCTGAGCGGCCGGCGCTCAGCGGCCGGGCGGGGCGACCTCCCGGCTGACGGCGATCCAGCGGTCCAGCAGCGCCGCCGCCCGACCGTCGTCGATCGCTGCGGCGGCCCGCTCCATCCCCGCGGCCAGGGCGTCGTGCAAACGCGCGGGCCGTTCGTCGAACGCCACCAGCGCCGCGGCGGCATTGAGCAGCACGGCGTCGCGCACCGCTCCGCGGTCGCCGTCCACGAGCCGCCGGAACACCTCGGCGTTGTCCCGGGCATCCCCGCCGCGCAGCGCGTCCGGGGCGGGCGCCTCGATGCCCAGCGCAGCCGGGTCCACCTGCTCGGCCGACACGGCGCCGTCCCGGACCGTCCACACCGCCGACGTCGCCGCGGTGGTCAGCTCGTCGAGTCCGTCGTCGCCCCGGAACACCAGCGCCCGCGTCCCCCGGGCGGCGAGCACCTCGGCGAGGACGGGGGCCATGCGCGCGTTGGCGCAACCGATCGCAGCCGCCACCGGGCGCGCCGGGTTGGTCAGCGGCCCGAGGAAGTTGAAGACGGTGCCGATGCCCATCTCCCGCCTCGGGGCGGCGGCGTGCCGCATGCCGGGGTGGAAGACCGGTGCGAAGAAGAACCCGATGCCGGCCTCCCGCACGCACGTGGCCACGGCGTCGGCGGGCAGATCGATGACCACCCCGAGCGCCTCCAGCACGTCGGCGGCGCCCGAGGAGGACGACGCCGCCCGGTTGCCGTGCTTGGCCACCGGCGCGCCGGCGGCGGCCGTCACGACCGCGGCCATCGTGGAGATGTTCACCGTGTGCGCGCCGTCGCCACCGGTGCCGACGATGTCGACGCAGTCCATCGGCAGCTGCACCGGCGTCGCCTGCGCCAGCATCTCGGCGGCCAGCCCCGCGACCTCCTGCGGCGCCTCGCCCTTGGCCCGGAGCGCCACGGTGAAGCCGGCCACCTGGGCCGGCGTCGCCTCGCCGGTCATGACCTCGCGCATCGCCCAACGGGTGTCCTCGGCGGTGAGGTCCTGACCGGCGAGCAGGCGGTTCAGCAGCCCCGGCCACGTGGGGGCGGACGAGGACGTCACCGGCGGGCCACGGACCGTCCCGCGCGAGCGCGCAGGAGGTCGGCCACCACCCCGGGCGCCACCAGCGGGTCGACCGGCAGGGCCAGCGTCGCCTCGGCGCGCGACCAGTGCGCCAGCCAGCGGTCGGGCTGCCGGGCGACGAGCAGGCAGACGGCCGGGCGGTCGGCGACCTCCATCTCCAGCTGCCGGGCGAGGGCCATGCCCCCGGCGGGCTGGGCCTCGCCGTCGAGGATGCACAGGTCGATCCCTCCGGCGTCGACCGCGGCGACCACCTCGTCGCCGGTCACGCACTCCAGCCAGGTCAGCGGACCCACGTCAGCGGCGGGCCGCCGGCCGACCGCTGCGCGGACCGCGTCGCGCACCTCCGGACGGTGGCTGTAGACGAGCACGGTGGCCGGGGCGGCGGGCTTCTCGGCAGCACTCACGCCGCCGAGCCTAGTGCCCGGAGACGTCTGCGCAGGCCCGGCCGGTGAGTCGGTATCGAGCTGGTCACATTGGCGCCACGCCGTCACCACCCGCAGTCGTGACGGGGTCCTGCCGATGCCATGATGACCCCCGTGACAACGGCCCCCGTCGCGAGCAGCACCTTCGACACCTCGCGGGTGCACTCCCTGACCCGACCGAACATGGTCAGCGTCGGCACGATCATCTGGCTCGCCAGCGAGCTGATGTTCTTCGCCGGCCTGTTCGCCATGTACTTCACCGCCCGAGCACGGGCCGGCGCCGAGAGCGGCTGGCCGCCCGAGCCCACGGAGCTCAACGTCCCGTACGCGCTCGTGATCACGCTGATCCTGGTCAGCTCGTCGGTCACCTGCCAGTTCGGTGTGTTCGCGGCCGAGGAGGGCAACGTCTACGGGCTGCGCCGGTGGTTCACGATCACCTTCGCCCTGGGGCTCGTCTTCGTGCTCGGGCAGGCGTACGAGTACTACGAGCTGGTGCACCACGGCACGACGATCTCGTCGTCCACCTACGGCTCGGTCTTCTACCTCACGACCGGCTTCCACGGCCTGCACGTCATCGGCGGACTGATCGCCTTCGTGTTCGTCCTCATCCGGTCCACCATGGGCCGTTTCACGCCCGCCCAGGCGACCTCCGCCATCGTGGTCTCGTACTACTGGCACTTCGTCGACGTGGTGTGGATCGCCTTGTTCGCCACGATCTACTTCATCCGATAGGGAACCGGTGTCCACCACGAACCCTCACCCCGACGCCCCGCTCGCCGACGCCGCGAGCCCGGACCAGCGGGCCCGCGCGCGACGGAGGTCCAAGCACCGCCGTCGTCTCGCCAACGTCGCCGGCCTGATGGCCTCGCTGATCCTCACCGGGGCGCTGTACTCGGTGTTCGCGCCGGCGCAGGCCGCTCCGGCCGGCACGCAGACCGAGTCGGCGGCCGAGGCGGCCGGGCGCGAGCTGTACGAGCGCAGCTGCATCTCCTGCCACGGCTCGAACCTCGAGGGCGTGCCCAACCGCGGCCCGTCGCTGATCGGCGTCGGTGAGGCCTCGGTCTACTTCCAGGTGCACACCGGGCGCATGCCGCTGGTGCGCCAGGAGGCCCAGGCGCCGGACAAGCCCGTGGTGTTCTCCGACGAGGAGATCGACCAGCTGATGGCCTACGTGCAGGCCAACGGCGGCGGGCCGACGCTGCCCTCCGGAGACCTGCGCAACGGGGACCTCGCCCTGGGCGGTGAGCTGTTCCGGCTCAACTGCGCGTCCTGCCACAACTTCGTCGGCGAGGGCGGCGCCCTCTCCTCGGGGAAGTACGCCCCGAGCCTGCACGACGCGACCGACCTGGAGATCTACACGGCGATGCTGACCGGCCCGGAGAACATGCCGGTGTTCGGGGACAACCAGCTGTCGCCGGAGGAGAAGCGCTCGATCATCGCCTACGTCCAGACCATCACGAACATGGCCGACCCGGGCGGCGCGGGCGTCGGCCGGCTGGGGCCGGCCGCCGAGGGCGTGGTCATCTGGGTCGTCGGCGTCAGTGCCCTGATGTTGGGCATCTTCTGGATGGGGAGCAAGGCGTGAGCACGCGCGACACCCGCCCCGGCTCGGCCGGCGGCGCGGACACCGAAGGGCCGCTGCACGGCGGCCCGGACGACGACTACACCCCCGAGCAGCTCGCGGCGATGAGCCGTGAGGAGCTCGACCTGCTCGGCGCGCGGTACGACGGCGTGGAGATCCTCCACGTCGACCCGGGCCCGGAACCGGGGTCCGCCATGGAGCGGCGGGCGGTGCGCCAGGTCGGCTGGACGTTCGCCCTCGCCGGGGTCTTCGCCTTCCTGTTCCTCGTGGTGTACGTCGGCTCCGGCTGGTTCCTCCCCGAGTGGTCCTGGGCCGAGGAGGGGAGCACCTGGAGTGCCCTGTTCACCCCGCTCCTGGGCCTGTGCATGGGGCTGTCCCTGACGCTGGTGGGCGTGGGCCTGGTCCTCTACACCAAGAAGCTGCTCCCCCACGAGACCGCCGTCCAGGACAAGCACGACGGCTCGCACTTCGATCGGGTCACGACCGGCGCCACGCTGGTCGGCGGGTACCACAACAGCGGGCTTCCCCGGCGCAAGCTGATCACCCGGTCGCTCGGCTTCATGGGCGCCGGCGTCGGCGTCATGCTGCTGGCGCCGCTCGGCGGGCTGATCAACAACCCGAGCACCGGGAACGTGCTCGGGCGCACCGCTTGGGCCGAGGGCGTCCGCCTGGTCCGTTACGACGGCAGTCCGGTCCGGCCCGGCGACCAGGAACCCGGCTCGCTGGAGACGGTCTTCCCGGCCGTCCCCGGCGGCAACCGGCAGACCGATGCGCCCACCATGCTCATCCGGCTGCGCCCCGAGCAGATCCAGTCGCTGCGCCCGCGCGAGGGGCACGCCGACTACGGCTACGGCGACTACGTCGCCTACTCCAAGATCTGCACGCACGCCGGCTGCCCGGTGTCGCTCTACGAGCAGGAGACCAGCCGCATCCTGTGCCCCTGCCACCAGTCGATGTTCGACGTGACGCAGGGCGCCAAGCCGGTCTTCGGCCCGGCCACCCGCTCACTGCCGCAACTGCCCATCACCGTGGACGACGAAGGATTCTTCGTCGCCCGCAGTGACTACCCTGAGGCCGTCGGCCCCACGTACTGGAACCGGGAGCGCATCTGATGGCAGCTCGCACCGCCACGGCGCCGGGGGCCCCGACGACGCGGCTCGGCAAGGCCGCGCTCGAGTTCGACGACCGCATGATCGTCGCCGGACCCGTCCGGCGGACCCTCAACAAGGTCTTCCCCGACCACTGGTCCTTCCTCCTCGGCGAGATCGCGCTCTACTGCTTCATCATCCTGCTGCTGTCGGGCACGTACCTGACCTTCTTCTTCCAGGCCTCGATGACCGAGGTCACCTACGACGGGTCCTACGACCCGCTGCGTGGGCTCGACATGTCGATCGCCTACGCGTCCGCCCTCGACCTGTCCTTCGACGTCCGCGGCGGCCTGTTCATGCGCCAGCTGCACCACTGGGCCGCACTGCTGTTCGTGGCGGCGATCGTGGTGCACCTGCTGCGCATCTTCTTCACCGGCGCCTTCCGCCGCCCGCGGGAGAGCAACTGGCTCATCGGCGTCGTGATCCTGATCCTGGCGCTGCTCGAGGGCTTCTCGGGCTACTCCCTGCCCGACGACCTGCTCTCCGGCACCGGTCTGCGGATCATGTCGGCGATCATCCTGGCCATCCCGGTCGTGGGCACCTGGGTGCACTGGGCGGTCTTCGGCGGGGACTACATCGGTGAGCTGATCATCGGCCGGCTCTACATCGCGCACGTCCTGCTGATCCCGGCGATCCTGCTGGCGCTCATCGCCGTGCACCTGCTGGTCCTCGTCAAGCAGAAGCACACGCAGTTCCCCGGACCGGGGCGAACCGAGCACAACGTCGTGGGCAACCGACTCTTCCCCACCTTCGCGGGCAAGGCGACCGGCCTGCTGTTCGTGGTGTTCGGGGTCTGCGCGGCCCTCGGTGGCCTGGCCCAGATCAACCCGATCTGGCTGTGGGGCCCGTACAACCCGGCGCAGGTCTCGGCCGCGTCGCAGCCCGACTGGTACATCATGTGGCTGGACGGCTCCAGCCGACTGTTCCCCGCATGGGACCTGAACCTGCCGGGTGACTACACGATCCCGGCGCTGTTCTGGCCGACGGCGGTTCTGCCCGGCATCATCTTCATGCTGCTGCTCTTCTACCCGATGATCGAGCGCAAGCTGACGGGTGACACCGCATCGCACCACCTGCTCCAGCGGCCCCGCGACGTGCCCGTGCGGACGTCGCTGGGCATGATGTCGATCGCGTTCTACGTGATCCTTCTGCTGTCGGGCGGGAACGACGTGATCGCCGACAAGTTCGACATCAGCCTCAACGCGATGACATGGGCGGGCCGGATCGGCCTGGTCCTCCTGCCCCCGATCGTCTACGTGATCACCTACCGCATCTGCCTGGGTCTGCAGCAGCACGACCGCGAGGTGCTCGAGCACGGCATCGAGACCGGTGTCATCCGGCGGCTGCCGCACGGCGAGTTCATCGAGGTGCACCAGCCGATCGGCCCGGTGGACCACCACGGCCACGGGCAGCTCGCCTACGGCGGTGCTCCGGTACCGAAGAAGATGAACCAGGTCGGTGCGGCACGGCGCGCGATCCGCGGTTTCTTCTCCCCCGTGGAGGAACCGACGGCGGTCGAGATCGAGCAGCGCGGCGAAGGCCGCGGGCTCTCGGCCAGCGAGTCGGACCGGGAGCTGACGACCTCGGGACGCCCGTCCGAGGGTGGGCGCCCGTCCGACGGCGGCCGCCCGCAGGACCCGCGCGACTGATCAGCGTCTGACAGTAGGGCCCCGGTGGAATCTCCACCGGGGCCCTACTGCATCTGCTGACCGGCAGGGGCGCGACCTGGCAGCCGACTGCCGACCCGCAGCCGGCGCGGGGACGACCACCCGAGGTCACCCGCGCCCTGCGTGGCCATCGGGCTTCCCACCACTCCCCCGCAGCCCGTCACCGACCAACCGGGCGCTCCGGGGTACTCCGCTGCCGGGCGGGTGCAGCGGACCGGGCCAGGCCCCGCCACGCCCTGTCGACGCGTCGGCGTCCGGCGGCGCCTCGGCCGATCACCGCCCGGCTGGCAGGCGGCCGGGCGCACCGCTAGCGGCAGCCAGGCCCCAGCACGCCCACGGCCGCCAGCTGGCACGGCCCCGGCCGAGAGGGTGCGGGCCGACGAGCCGGATCGGGGGGGCTGCGACGCGTCCGCCGCTCCGAGGGGCCACCGCACGGAGGTGCTGCGACCTCGCGGACACACCACACCCGCTGCCCCCCCCCCCCCCGGCTCGGCAACCCTCGACGGCCCCGGTACCCGGCGGCCGGGGCGCAGGTGATCCCCGGGCAGGCGTCCGTGGCGGCCGCTCCAGCCGTCCAGCTGGCCGAACGGCACCGGGGAACCACTGTGCGCCGTCGCACCGCACCCCTGGACGACGAAGGCCCCCTCCACCCGCTGCGGGTGGAGGGGGCCCTGGTGGTGGGGAGAGGGCTCAGCTCTGCTGCGCGTTCTGACCCACGTAGTACTCGAACAACAGGCCGCCGACGGCGAGCAGCAGCGCGATGGTGGCCAGCAGGATCAGCCAGATGTACCAGAACGCGAGGCCCAGACCCATCAGGCCGGCGCACAGCGCCAGCGTGAAGGGCCAGTAGCTGGCGGGGCTGAAGAAGCCCAGCTCACCGGCGCCGTCGGCGATCTCGGCGTCCTTGCGGTCCTCGGGACGGGCGTCGATCCGGCGGGAGACGAACCAGAAGAAGCCACCGATGAGCAGCGTGAGCCCACCCGAGAGCGTCAGCGCCGTGGTGCCGATGGGTTCACGCGCCCAGAAGCCGTAGACGACCGCGGACACGAAGCAGAACACCGCGATCAGATTGAAGATCAGCGCCTCGACCTTCACGGCCGCGCCTCCTCGTACGTGTAGGGGGTCCGGTTACCGGATGCGAGGACCTCAGCCACCGGTCTGCAGCTGCTCCTCGGTCTTGTCCAGCACCAGGTCCAGCGGGGTCGTGGTGCCGGCCACGCCGGACTGCCCGATCTCCTCGAGCGCCTCGTAGGTGCCCAGGCCGGATTCCCGGGCGGCCAGGTAGGCGTCGTAGTCGTCGCCCGACACCGCGCGGACCTCGAAGTTCATGTAGGCGTGGTAGGTGCCGCACAGCTCGGCGCAGCGGCCGACGTAGGCGCCCTCCTCGCGGACGGTCACCTCGAAGACGTTGTCCCGGCCGTTCTCGTTGCCCGGGATCACGTCGAGCTTGAAGAGGAACTCCGGCACCCAGAAGGAGTGGATGACGTCGGCGGAGGCCAGCTCGAACCGGACGGTCCGGTCGGTCGGCACGACGAGGATCGGGATCTCGGTGCTCGTCCCCACCGTGTCGACCGGCTCGCCGTCGGGACCCGCCGTCTCGGGGTAGACGAACTGCCAGTTCCACTTGAAGGCGTTGACGGCGATGACCTCGTCGGGGTCCTCGCTGCGCTCCATCACCCGGTTCTGCGTGGTGATGGTGAAGAAGAAGAGGCCCGCGATGACCAGGAAGGGGAAGATCGTGTAGACGATCTCCAGCGGCAGGTTGTACGCCGTCTGGCGTGGCAGCTCGTCGCTGTTCTTGCGGTGGCGGATCACCGTGTAGGCGATCAGCGCCCACACGACCAGTCCGATGATCAGGGCGGCCCAGGTGGAGCCGATCCACAGCTCCCGCATCGCCTCGGCTTCGTCGGTGATGCCCTCCGGCCAGCCCCACCGGATGAAGTTGCGCTCCCACCATGCGCTGTCGCCGAGCTCGCATCCGGTGAGGGTCAGCGCCCCCAGGAGACCGAGCGCGGCCAGCCGCGCGAGCCTGCTGCCTCGAGCCACTGCTCGCTGCCTCCTCGTCCTCCGCCCGACGTCCGGGCGGTCTCTCCAGCGGGTCCCTCCACCGGTCCTCGGCAGAGTGCAACCACGCCGGACTCAGTGTGGGCCGAGACTAGCCGACCCGCCTCAGCGGCCGACCACCGGAGACGGTCCGGCGGGTCGCGGGCCCGCTCCCCGCGGGGCGCGCGGCACCCCCGGCCGCCACCGCGGCCCGTCCGCGGCTTCACCCCCCACCCGACCGCCGCCCATCAGCCGCCCTCGCCCGGCGGGACGCGCCGGTGCGGGCGGACCGGCCGCGCCTGGGTGGCGGTTAGAGTCGGTGCCGTGTTCTCCCGGCTGCTGACCCCGAAATGGGTGCTCCTGCACCTGCTCGTGGTCGCCCTGTTCGTCGCCACCTTCTTCCTCGGCTACTGGCAGCTCTCCAAGGCCGAGGCCGGCGGCGGCGCCGTCAACTGGAGCTACGCCCTCCAGTGGCCGCTGTACGGCTTCATGGGGCTGTGGTTCTACGTGCGAATGGTGCGTATCGAGCTCCACCGCGATCCGGACGACGACCAGCCGGGCAACGCGGTCGTGCTCTACCAGCGCCCGCGCATCGACACCAGCGGTGACCCCGAGCTCGCCGCCTACAACGCCTACCTCGCCGAGCTCAACGAGCGGGCCCTCGGACAACGGAGCAGCAATGGCCGCTGAACGGACCGCCACGCCGACCGGGCGGGGGGACGACCGCAGCATCGGAGCGGCGCTGCAGCGCTACCGGGCCATGGCCTGGGTGGTGGGCGTGCTGCTCATCCTGCTGATCTTCGTGGCGGTGCCGCTCAACCACCTCGCCGGCATCCCGGAGCCGTCGGCGGTGCTCGGCACCGCGCACGGTTTCCTGTACGGACTCTTCTTCCTGGCCACCGTCGACCTGGCGATCCGTGCCCGCTGGACGTTCAAGGGCACCGTGCTCACGCTGGTCGCCGGCACCGTGCCGGTGCTGTCGTTCTTCGCCGAGCGGAAGGCGACCGCGAAGACCCGCGCCGGCGAGCGCGTCTGACCTGGCCACCCCTCCCCCGACCCCCGGAGTCCCGCGCCCCATGTGTGGCCTGCTCGCCTACTTCTCCACCGACGCCCCCCGCGTGACCGACGACGTCGTCGCCGACGTCCGTGGCGCCCTGCACTGTCTGCGCCACCGCGGCCCGGACGAGAACGAGGTCTGGCACGACGACCGCGTCGTCTACGGGTTCAACCGCCTGTCGTTCATCGACATCGAGCACAGCCACCAGCCGATGCCCTACGCCGACGGCCGGTACCGCATCGTCTTCAACGGCGAGATCTACAACTACCTCGAGCTGCGCGAGGAGCTGGCCGCGGCGGGCGCCACCTTCGCCACGGAGGGCGACACCGAGGCGATCGTGGCCGGGTTCCACCTCTGGGGACAGGACGTCGTCACCCGGCTGCGCGGGATGTTCTCGTTCGTGATCTGGGACAGCCAGACCCGCACCGTGTTCGGCGCGCGCGACCCCTTCGGCATCAAGCCGTTGTTCACCACCCGCCTCGCCGACGGGGCCATCGCCTTCTCCTCCGAGAAGAAGGCGCTGCTGGAGCTCCTCGGCGGCAGCGTCGCCGCCGGGGGTGTGGACGGTGCGTCCCTGCAGCACTACCTGACGCTGCAGTACGTCCCGGAGCCCGCGACCCTGCACCGGGGGATCCGGCGGATCGAGAGCGGCACCAGTTTCACCGTCGCCGACGGCGAGCTCACCACGCAGCGGTACTTCCACCCGGACTTCCCGCTCCGGCCGGTGGCGAAGGACGAGCAGCAGGCGCTGTACGACCGGATCGCCGAGGTCCTCGACGACTCCGTCCGCGTGCACATGCGGGCCGACGTCACCGTCGGCTCGTTCCTCTCCGGTGGCATCGACTCCACCGCGATCGCGGCGCTGGCCAAGCGCTACAACCCCGACTTGAGGACGTTCACCGTCGGCTTCGAGCGCGAGGGCTTCTCCGAGATCGACGTCGCCGCCGAGTCCGCGGCCGCGATCGGGGTGGAGCACATCACCACGGTCGTCACGGCGCAGGAGTTCGCCGAGTCGATCCCCCTGGTGGTCTGGTACCTCGACGACCCGGTCGCCGACCCGGCGCTCGTGCCGCTGTACTTCGTCGCCCGCGAGGCGCGCAAGCACGTCAAGGTGGTGCTCTCGGGCGAGGGGGCGGACGAGCTGTTCGGCGGCTACAACATCTACCGGGAGCCGCTGTCCCTGGCCGCCTTCGACCGGCTGCCGCGAGGTCTCCGCCGTGCCCTCGGCACGCTGTCGACGAAGCTGCCCGACGGGATGCGGGGCAAGGACCTGCTGCGGCGCGGCTCGATCGCGCTGGAGCAGCGCTACTACGGCAACGCGCGGATCTTCCGGGACGAGGAGCTGACCTTCCTCGAGAAGCGCGACCCGGACCTCTCGCACGTCGCGGTCACCCGGGAGCTGTACGAGCGCACCCGCGCCGCCGGCTACGACGACGTCACCGCGATGCAGTACGTCGACCTCTTCACCTGGCTGCGCGGCGACATCCTGGTCAAGGCCGACAAGATGACCATGGCCAACTCGCTGGAGCTGCGCGTCCCGTTCCTCGACCCCGAGGTCTTCCGGGTGGCCTCGACCATCCCGGTGGACCAGCGGGTCACCAAGGAGACGACGAAGTACGCCCTGCGGCGTGCGCTGGAGCAGATCGTGCCGCCGCACGTGCTGAACCGCCGCAAGCTCGGCTTCCCGGTCCCCACCCGCCACTGGCTGGCCGAGGACCTGCACGACTGGGCCCGGCAGATCATCGAGGACAGCCAGACCGACGAGTGGCTGGACAAGCAGCAGGTCCTGGCCATGCTCACCGCCCACCGGCAGAACCAGCGCGCCGGCTCACCGGTCGACCACTCCCGCAAGCTGTGGACCCTGCTGGTCTTCATGGTCTGGCACGGCATCTTCGTCGAGGAGCGGATCACGCCCGAGATCCCGGAGACGGTCTACCCCGTCCGGCTCTGACACCGCGATCCTCGCCGATCGCACCGCGGCCACGTGCCGTCCCCCGACCACGTGGAGCCGTTTCGTCACTCCCGCGCGGACACTCCAGGCCTCCCCTCGTCATGACCGGTCCCCGCGAACACCACGAGGCCCGGTTCCCCAGAAGGGGAACCGGGCCTCGTACGGCCCCTCTGCGCCGCCGCGAGCGGCGGGACAGAGGGGTCCTTCGTCAGTTGAAGGAGTCGCCGCACGCGCAGGAGCCCTGCGCGTTGGGGTTGTCGATGGTGAAGCCCTGCTTCTCGATGGTGTCGACGAAGTCGATGACCGCGCCGCCGAGGTAGGGACCGCTCATCCGGTCGACGATGACCTCGACGCCGTCGAAGTCGTAGGTCTGGTCACCGTCGAGGAACCGCTCGTCGAAGAAGAGCTGGTACCGCAGGCCGGAGCAGCCACCGGGCTGGACGGCGATGCGCAGCCGGAGGTCGTCGCGGCCCTCCTGGTCCAGCAGTGCCTTGACCTTGGCTGCCGCCGCGTCGCTGAGCACGACGCCGGTGGCCGTGGTGTCCTGCACCGTCATATTTCTGTCCTCTCCCTCCGGGGTGTCCGCGTAGGCGCGTCCTGCCGCGGACGAACGCCGTCGGAACGGCTCCGCTTCCCGTGCGCACCCACTGTACGGCTCCGAGCGCGACGTCCGGGGCTCCGTTGCTCACACACGTAGACTTCCGGGCCGTGAAGCTCCGCCTGCCCGGCCGCCGTGACCATGCCGAGACGACCACCGCCGCGCCCGGCGACGACGGCGAGCTGACCGGGCAGCTGGTGAAGGCCGGCGGCAAGGGCCGGCCGACGCCGAAGCGCAACGAGGCGCAGGGCCGGCGGCAGGGCCCTCCCCCGCCGCCGCCCACCACCCGCAAGGAGGCCTACAAGCGCATGCGGGAGCAGCAGGCGCTGCGCCGCGCAGAGGCCCGCCAGGGCATCGCCCGCGGTGAGACGGAGTACCTGCCCGCCCGCGACCGCGGCCCGGAGCGCAAGCTGGTGCGCGACCTCGTCGACAGCCGCCGCAACATCGGCAGCTTCTTCCTGGCCATCGCCGCCCTGGCCCTCATCGGCACCTTCGTGCCCAGCATGGCGGTGAAGAGCTACACGAGTTTCCTGCTGCTCGGTTTCTTCCTGCTGCTAATCATGGACTCGGTGGTGCTCGGGCGGAAGATCAAGCGCACCGTCCGCGAGCGGTTCCCCGACGGGGACCACAAGATGAAGGGCCTGGTCTGGTACGGCATCAGCCGGTCGACCATGATCCGCCGGTGGCGCTTCCCCAAGCCCGAGGTGCCGCTGGGCGCCGAGGTCTGAAAGAGGACCCCCTCCTCCCCACCCCTCGCACGCTCGGGGTGGGCCCCTGGAGGGGGCCATCGGGCGGTGGTCGGGCGCGGCGCCTAACGTCGCGGTCCGTGGAATTCAGACGCCTCGGCCGCTCCGGCCTGACCATCTCCGAGATCGCGTACGGCAACTGGCTGACCCACGGCGGGCAGGTGGAGGAGGACGCCGCGCACGCCTGCGTCCGGGCCGCCCTGGACGCCGGGATCACGACGTTCGACACCGCCGACGTCTACGCCGGCACCCGCGCCGAGACCGTCCTCGGGACGGCGCTCGCCGGCCACCGCCGGGAGTCGATCGAGCTCTTCACCAAGGTCTACTGGCCCACCGGTCCCGGCCGCAACGACCGCGGGCTGGGTCGCAAGCACGTCATCGAGAGCTGCCACGCCTCGCTGCGGCGGCTGCAGACCGATTACGTCGACCTGTACCAGGCCCACCGCTACGACCCGACGGTGCCGCTCGAGGAGACGATGACCGCCTTCGCCGACCTGGTCCGGTCGGGCAAGGCCCTCTACATCGGCGTCTCCGAGTGGAACGCCGAGCAGATCGCGTCCGGCGCAGCGCTGGCCCGCGAACTCGGCATCCAGCTGATCAGCAACCAGCCGCAGTACTCGATGCTCTGGCGGGTCATCGAGGCCGAGGTGGTGCCGACGTCGGAGAAGGAAGGGCTCTCCCAGATCGTCTGGTCGCCGCTGGCGCAGGGCATCCTCACCGGCAAGTACCGGCCGGGCGAGCAGCCGCCGGCCGACAGCCGGGCCGGTCACGCCGAGGCCGGGCGGTCGATGCAGGGGTTCATGACCGACGACATCCTCGGCCGGGTGCAGCAGCTGCGGCCGATCGCCGAGGACCTCGGGCTGTCGATGGCCCAGCTGGCGCTCGCCTGGGTGCTGCAGAACGGCAACGTCGCCGCCGCCATCATCGGCGCGACGCGCCCGGAGCAGGTGCACGACAACGTCAAGGCCGCCGGCGTCCGCCTGGATGACGAGGTCATGGCCAGGATCGACGAGGTCCTCGGGGACGTCGTGGAACGGGACCCCGCCAAGACCGCCCGCGGCTGAGGAGGCCGCACCACCTGACCCTCCACCTCACGTGGAGGGTCAGGTGGCGGCGAGCCCCATCGGTCCGTAGACCTTCTCGTCGCCGTCGAAGAGGGTCACCGTGGCCACCCCGCGGTCGAGCAGCTCCCGCCAGTTCTCCCCCAGCCACGACTCCGCGTCGCCCTGGTTGTCGGCCGCCGGCACCTCCACCCCCACCGCCGCGGGGTCGAGAGGGGATCCAGCGGGGTCCTCGAGACGCCAGTGCCAGCTCATGCAGGCAGGTTAGTGGCGAGGGCCACGCCGGGCGCATCGTTCCCCGGCTGTGATCACGGCGCCGGTTACGGGCCCGCCGCCGGGGGCATGGACCTGCATCGACCCCGCCCACCCGGAGGACCGATGAGCACACCCCGCCCCGACCCCACGGCCGGCGCGACCCGCGCGGCCGTGGACGCCGAGCCCCAGAACGCATCCACCGGTGAGTTGATCGGCCGGCTGACCGAGCAGATCAGCCGCCTGGTCCGGGACGAGGCCCGCCTCGCCCAGGTGGAGATGACCCAGAAGGCGAAGAGACTGGGCGTCGGCGCCGGCCTCTTCGGGGCCGCCGGCCTCGTCGCCTTCTTCGGGCTGGCCGCCCTCATCACGACCGCCATCCTCGCCCTGGCGCTGATCATGCCCGCCTGGCTGGCCGCGCTGATCGTCACCCTGGTCCTCTTCGCCATCGCGGGCGTCCTCGCCCTCGTGGGCAAGAAGGACGTCCAGAAGGGATCCCCGCCGGTGCCCACGGAAGCCATCTCCAGCGTCCAGGCCGACATCACGACCGTGAAGGAGAGTGCACGCCGGTGAGCACGCCCAGCGGGTCGCGACCCGACGACGCACAGTCCAGCAACGGGCCGACGCAGCCCGACGAGATCCGGGCCGACATCGAGGCGACCCGCGAGCAGCTCGGCCGCACGGTCGACGAGCTCAGCCAGCGCCTCGACGTGCCCGCCCGCGCCAAGGAGGGCGCCGCCCGGGCCAAGGACACCGCCGTCGAGACCTACCGCGAGAGCCCCCCGGCGTTCGCCGGCGCCGGCGCGGCGCTCGCCGGACTGGTGGGTCTAGTGCTGTGGCGTCGGCGGCGCGCGCGGCGACGGGCCAGCACCGAGGAGCTCCTGGTCGGTGCGCGCGTGGGCCGCAGGCGCGAGGCCAAGCGGGCGCGCCGGGAACTGGCCGCCCGGCGTGCCGCCGCGCGGAAGGCTGCCAAGCGGGCCGAGAAGCAGGCCCGTCGGGATGCGAGGAGGAAGCGTTGAGCAAGGGAGCCAAGCTCGCCTACCGGCCGATCGGCCTGGCGGCGGGTATCGCGGCCGGTGCCGTGTCGGGTGCGGTCTTCAAGCAGGTGTGGAAGCGCATCAGCGGCGAGGACGACGCACCGGACGCGCTGCAGGGCGAGTACCCGATGTGGGAGATCGTCGTCTCGGCCGCGCTCCAGGGCGCGATCTTCGCGGCCACCAAGGCGACCATCGACCGCCTGGGGGCGCAGGGCTTCACCAAGCTCACCGGGGCGTGGCCGGGCGACTGACCCGGCGCGGTGGCCGGGCACCGCACCCGGCCACCGCCGACCCCACCACCCCGCGGCCGGTCGCCGGCCCAGCACCAGGGAGGGCTCATGACCGGCACCCGGCCACGGGAGAGCGCCGTCGACCGGATCCGCCAGCGGGTCGAGGAGAAGGCGGCCCGACGCGCAGCAGCGGCGAGATCCGCAGCCGGCGGCACGCAGTCCGGAGACCCCGATCGGCTCCCGCCGGACGCGCCCGCGCCCGAGCAGCTGCCGGGCATCCGGGCCGCGAACCCGCTGCAGATCCCGGCCGGCGGCTGGAAGCAGGTGCTCAAGCGCGCCTGGGCGGAGAACAACGCCGACAACATGCCGATCATCGCCGGCGGGGTGGCGTTCTTCGGCTTCCTGTCGATCTTCCCGGCGCTCCTGGCACTGATCTCCATCTACGGCCTGGTCGTCTCCCGCGAGCAGGCCGCCGCCCAGGTCCAGGAGTTGACCACCGGGCTCCCCGAGGACGCCCGTGCGCTCATCGAGGCCCAGGTCGCCAACATCACCGACGCCGGTGGCGCGCTCACCTGGGGCCTCGTCCTGTCGATCCTCGCCGCGCTCTGGACCGCCTCCGGCGGCGTGAACAACCTGGTCAAGGCGGTGAACATCGCCTACGACGAGGTCGAGACCCGCAACTTCCTGAAGCTCCGCGCGCTCTCGCTGGCCCTGACCCTCGGTGCGATCGTCTTCGTCGTCCTGACCATCGGCCTGGTCGCCGTCGTCCCGTTCGTGCTGGACGCGCTGCCGCTGGGCGGGGTCGCGAGCGTGCTCGCCCAGATCGCCCGTTGGGTCCTGCTGCTGCTCGTCGTCAGCGGATCGCTGGCCGTCCTCTACCGGGTCGCCCCCGACCGGGACGCGCCGCGGCTGCGGTGGGTGAGCCTCGGCTCGGTCGTCGTCACCCTGGTGTGGGCGGTGGTGAGCCTGGGCTTCAGCTTCTACGTCAACAACTTCGGCTCCTACAACGAGACCTACGGCGCGATCGCCGGCGTCATCGTCCTGATGCTGTGGCTGTACCTGACCTGCTACCTGGTCCTCCTCGGCGCGGAGATCAACTCCGAGGCCGAGCACCAGACCGGGATGGACACCACCGACGGCGAGCCGCTGCCGATGGGTGAGCGGGACGCCGTGAAGGCCGACACCCTGCCGGCCAAGGCGGAGCCGGAGAAGGGCGACAGCGACCCCACCCGCAAGAACGCGCCCTAGCGAGCGGTCCCGCTCAGCGCACGTGCGAGGGCACGAAGGGCGGGCGCACGACCTCGACGGCTTCCCGACGACCCCGGACGTCGACGGCGAGCCGGTCGCCCTCGACCACACCGGCGGCGGTGTCCAGCAGCGCCAGCCCGATGCCCGTCCGCAGCGTCGGCGAGAAGGTCCCGCTGGTCACCTCGCCCACGCGGGCGTCGTCGGCGCCGAGCACCGCCATGCCCGGGCGCGGGATCCCGCGCCCGGTCGCCTTCAGGCCCCAGAGCAGCCGGGCCGGGCCCGCCTCCTTCTCGGCCAGCAGGGCCGCACGCCCCCAGAATGCCGGCTTGCGCCAGCCGACGGCCCAGCCGGCGCGGGCCTGGACGGGGCTGATGTCGCGGGACAGCTCGTGCCCGTGCAGCGGGTATCCCATCTCGGTCCGCAGGGTGTCCCGCGCACCGAGCCCGCACGGCCGGATGCCGAGGTCCTGCCCCGCCTCCAGCAGGGCGTCCCACATCTCCCCCGCCCGGTCGGCGCCGACGAGGAGCTCGTAGCCGTGCTCGCCGGTGTAGCCGGTGCGGCACACGGTCACCTCGGCGCCGGCCCCCCCGGTGCCCGTCACGAACGACATGTAGCCGATCTCGCCCGGGACGCCGAGCAGCTCCAGCACCTGCAGCGACCGCGGGCCCTGCACGGCCAGGACGGCGACCTCGGTGTGCCGGTCCGCCACCGCGACGCCCGCCGGAGCGATGTCGGCGAGCCGGCCGAGCACCTCGGCGGCGTTCGCCGCGTTGGGCACCAGCAGGACGTCGTCCGGCCCGTGCAGGTAGACGATCAGGTCGTCCACCACTCCCCCGGCGCCGGCCTCGCCGTCGGGCACGCAGCACATCGTGTACTGCGCCTGGCCAGGCCCGATGCGGGACAGGTCGTTGGTCAGGCAGGAGTCGACGAACGCGGCGGCGCCCGGCCCGCGGACCGTGCCGGTGCCCAGGTGGGAGACGTCGAACAGCCCCACGCCCTCCCGGACGGCGGCGTGCTCGGCGAGAACACCCCCGCCGGCGTACTCGATCGGCATCGACCAGCCGCTGAAGTCGGCGAGCTTGGCTCCGGCGGCGACGTGCCGGTCGTGGAGGGGCGAGGTCAGCGGGGTCACGGGAGGGACGCTAGCGCGGCCCCGCATGGTGACGTGCTGGAACGGCCCCGTCGCAGGAACCCGGCGCGAGCCCGGCGACGTGCTGGAACGGCCCCGTCGCAGGAACCCGGCGCGAGCCCGGCGACGTGCTGGAACGGCCCCGTCGCAGGGACCCGGCGCGGGCGGAGCGAGTGCTGGGGGGCGACGGGGTCCTTCTAGGATCGATGGGTGCCGCCGACGATCTCCGCCACCGACCACCCGCTCGAGAAGCTGACCGGCGACGCCGTCGTCGTCGCCGTCGGCAAGGGGCCCGACGGGCCGCTCCCGACACCCGGCGCGGAGGCGCTCGACCGCCTGCTCGGCGGCCGCCTGCTCCCCGCGCTGACCGACCTGGGCGCCCGCGGCGCCGAGGACGAGGTGACCCGCCTGCCCTCGTTCGGCCAGGGGCCCTTCCCGGTCGTCGCCGTCGTGGGCCTGGGCGCACCCGAGCCGTCCGGCGGCTACCGCGCCGAGGCCGTGCGCCGGGCCGCCGGTGCGGCCAGCCGCGCGCTGCGCGGCCGGCGCTCGGTGGTGAGCCTCCTGGCCGCCGTGGGCGGGACGCCCGACGCCGAGCGGCTGCACGCCGTCGGCGAGGGGTCCCTGCTGGGTGCGTACGAGTTCACCGCCTACAAGTCGCAGCTGCCCGCCGACCGCCCGGCCCCGCCGAGCGAAATCACCATCGTCGTGCCCGGCGCCGGTGCCGCCGAGGCGGCCCTGCGCCGCGTCCGCGCCGTCGCCGACGCCGTCGCCCTCGTGCGCGACCTGGTGAACACCCCGCCGAACGACCTGTACCCGGCCGAGCTGGCCGCCCGCGGTGCCGCCGCCGGCGAGAAGCTCGGGCTCACGGCGGAGATCCTCGACGAGGACGCACTGGCGGCCGGCGGGTACGGCGGCATCCTCGCCGTCGGGGGCGGATCCACCCGCAAGCCGCGCCTGCTGCGCCTGACCTACGCCGGCGCGGGCGCGCGCAAGAAGGTCGCGCTGGTGGGCAAGGGCATCACCTTCGACAGCGGCGGCATCTCGATCAAGCCCGCCGCGAAGATGGAGGACATGAAGAGCGACATGGCCGGCGCCGCGGCCGTGATCGCCACCGTGTGCCTCGTGGCACAGCTGGGGCTGCCGGTCGAGGTCGTCGCGACCGTGCCGATGGCGGAGAACCTGCCCAGCGGCACGGCCTACCGCCCGGCCGACGTGATCACCTTCCGCAACGGCAAGAAGGCCGAGATCACCAACACCGACGCCGAGGGGCGGGTCGTGCTGGCCGACGCGATCGCCCGCGCGGCCGAGGACTCCCCCGACGTCCTGCTGGAGACCTCCACCCTCACCGGCGCGCAGATGGTCGCCCTCGGCGCCCGCACCTCGGGCGTGATGGGCAGCGACGACCTGCGCGACGCGGTCATCGCCGCGGCGGACCGCAGCGGCGAGTCGATGTGGCCGATGCCGCTGCCGCCGGAGCTCCGGAAGGGGATCGACTCGACGGTCGCGGACTTCGTCAACGCCAACACCGACCGGATGGGCGGGATGCTCGTCGGCGGCCACTTCCTCGCCGAGTTCGTGCCGGCCGGGCTGCCGTGGGCGCACATCGACATCGCCGGCCCGAGCTACAACACGTCCGCGCCCTGGGGTTACACGCCGAAGGGCGGGACCGGCGTCCCGGTCCGCACCCTGCTCGCCACCATCGAGGCCCTCATCGCCGACTGACCTCTGATGATCAGGTGACCTGATCAAACGGGGTGGGGGGGGGGGGGGGGGGGGGGGGGGGGGGGGGGGCCGGGGGGGGGGGGGGGGGGGGGGGGGGGGGGGGGGGGGGGGGGGGGGGGGGGGGGGG
>NZ_JBJHAK010000022.1:0-76291 GCF_054050975.1 Blastococcus sp. SYSU DS0828
TGGCCGAGGCGTTCCTCTACGCCGATCTGGTCGCCGGCCGTCCGGTCGCCGTCGAGGCGGCCGACCGCGTGCAGACGGCGCTGTTGGAGGCCGGCTGGGGGGGGGGGGGGGGGGGGGGGGGGGGGGGGGGGGGGGCCCCCCCCCGCCCCCCGCGACAGGATGGCTCACTCCTGCAGGATCGGCCCGTAGGCCTCGACGATCTCGTCGATCCGCTGGGAGAAGGCGTCGCTGCCGATGAACTCGTCGGGCACGTACTGCTCGCCGAGCTGCTCACGCACCTGGTCCTTCTGCAGGCACGTGTCGACCGTCTCCTCGAGGGTCGAGACCACGTCGTCCGGGACGCCCGCCGGGGCGGCCAGGCCGAAGACCGACACGCTGTTGGTGAGCTCCGGGTACCCGGACTCGGCCAGCGTCGGCGCGTCGATGTAGTCGACCGGCTCGGGCGGGCTGACCGCCAGCGGGACGAAGTCGCCCGCGTCGATGTTCTCCAGGACGTCCTGCGACGAGTTGATGAAGACGGCGTCGACGTTGCCGCCGCGGATAGCCGTGGTCATCTCCGCGTTGCCGGTGAACGGCACCGCGGTGACCTCGACGCCGTACTCCTCCGCGAGCCGCCGCAGCTCCATCGCCTGCGACGTCGTCGTCCCGGGGACGCCGACGTTGAGCTCGCCGGGGTTCTCCTCGGCGTAGCTGAAGAACTCCTCGGCGGTGGAGAACTGGGAGTCCGGCCCCACGACGAGCGCCGAGGGGATCTCGGTGACGGCGGCGATCGGGACGTAGTCGTCGTTGGTGTAGCCGACGTCCTGCTGCAGCGGGTTGGTGGCCGAGGCCGGCACCGCGATCAGCGACAGCGTGTGCCCGTCGTTCCCACCGGCGAGCATCGCCTGCATCCCGACGGAGCCGGAGGCGCCCTCGCGGTTCTCCACGACGACGGTCTGGCCCAGCTCCTCCTCGATGCAGCTGCCGATGGTGCGCCCGGCGAGGTCGGTCGGGCCTCCGGCGGCGTAGGGGACGATCAGGGTGATGTTCTCCGTCGGGTAGTCCGACGCGGCGGCGTCGCCGCCACCGCCCCCTCCGCCGGTGTCGCCCCCGTCGTCACCACCACAGGCGGCGAGGGTGAGCACGGACGCGGCGATCAGCGCGGGCCAGGTCGAGCGGGTACGGCGCATGGGTTCCTCCGGTGGTCGGGGGTGGGTCGTGCGGGGATCGGGTCAGCCGAGGATCGGCTCGTAGACCTCCTGGGTCCGGTCGAGGACCTCGGCGAGCTCCTCGGCGCCGGCGAACTCCTCCGGGACGTACTGCTCGCCGATCCGCTCCTGCACCTCCGGCTTCTCCAGGCAGGTCTGCAGGGTCTCCTCGAGCGTCGAGACGACGTCGTCCGGGAGCCCGGCCGGGCCGGCCAGGCCGAAGGTCGAGCCGGAGAGGGTCAGGCCGTCGTAGCCGAGCTCGGCGAAGGTGGGGGTGTCGGGCAGCCAGGAGAGCCGCTCCTCGGGCGAGGCGACGAGCGGGACGAAGTCGCCCGACTCGATGTTCTCGACCACGTCGATCGAGGCGTTGATCAGCACGGCGTCCACGTTGCCGCCGAGGAGGGCGGTGGTCATCTCGGCGTTGCCGTTGAAGGGGACGGCGGTGACCTGCACCCCGTGCTCGTCGGCCAGCCGCTGCAGCTCGATGGCCTGGGGGGTCGAGGCGCCCGGCGTGCCCACGGTGACCGTGCCGGGCTGGGCCTCGACCGCGGCGAAGAAGTCCTCCGCGGAGGCGTACGGCGAGTTCTGCCCGACCGCGAGGACCGACGGCACCTCGGCCATGACCCCCACCGGCGCGATGTCGTCCTTGGTGTAGCCCACCTCGTTGGCCAGCGGGGTCAGCACCATGGTGCCCGCGGTCACCAGCGAGAGGGTGTGCCCGTCGGGCTCGGCGGCGATGAGCTCGGTCGTGGCCAGCGCGCCGGAGCCGCCCGGCAGGTTCTCGACCACCACGGCCTGCCCCAGTTCCTCCTCGAGGCAGGCCCCGACGGTGCGGGTGGTCAGGTCGGTGGGCCCGCCGGCGCCGTACGGCACCAGCATCCGGATCGACTCGGTCGGGTAGGACGCCGCGCCACCGCCGTCCTCGCCGGTGGTGCCGGAGCCGCCGTCGTCCCCGCCGCACGCGGCGACGAGTCCGACCAGCGCGACGGCCGCGATGCCTGACGAGATGCGCATGTCTCTCCCCCAACGATCGCCGTTGATCGCTCCGCCGGACACGCCTGGCGGTGGTCCGGATCACCTGGATACAAGCACAGGGGTGGGTGGCCAGCGCCCCGAAAAGACAACGATCCGGACTCGGTCAGGGCACCGGGAGGACGACGTCGATCAGGTACGGTCCGGGCTCGGTGATCGCCCGGCGGAACTGCGCGGCGAACTCCTCCGCGGTCGTCGCCCGGCCGCCGGGCACGCCCATCCCGGCGGCCAGCGCGACGAAGTCGAGGTCCGGCCGGGCCAGCTCCAGCAGGTCCCTCGACCGCGGCCCGGAGGCCTCCGCCCCCACGTTGCGCAGCTCCCCCTCGAGGATCCGGTAGGAGCGGTTGCTGAACACGACCGTCGTCACGTCGAGCGACTCCCGGGCCTGCGTCCACAGCGCCGAGATGGTGTACATGGCACTGCCGTCGCCCTCCAGGCAGACGACGCGCTGCCCGGGGCGGGCGATCGCCGCACCCGTGGCGACCGGGAGCCCCTGCCCGATCGCGCCGCCGGTGAGGGTGAGCCAGTCGTGGCGCGGCGCCCCGGTGGTCGGCACCGGCATCTGCCGGCTCGACGTCACCCCCTCGTCGACGACGATCGCCCCCTCCGGCAGGAGGGCGCCGAGCACCGCGCCCACGGTGTCGGGGGTCAGCGCGCCGGTGGGGAGGTCGGGCCGCTCCAGGGGCTGCTCCTCCGGCTCCTCCGCCGGGCCGACGAGGTCGGCGAGCCGGGCCAGGGCGTCGACCACGTCGTCCGCGCCCTCGGCGAGCACGTGCACCTGGCACCCCTCGGGGACCAGGCTGCTGGGCCGGTCGGGGTAGGCGAAGAACTCCACCGGCGGCCGGGCACCGGCGAGCACGAGGTGCCGGACGCCGGCCAGCCGCTGGGCGACCTGCTGCCCGGCCCGGGGCAGGCGCTCGACCGGCGGCAGGCCCGCCCCGCGCTCCAGCCTGGCCGGGAAGGTCTCGCAGTGCAGCCGGGCGCCGGTCGCACGGGCGACCCGGCTCGCCGCCCGCAGCCCCGGTGCCCGCGTCGCCGCTCCGCCCACGAGGACCGCGCAGGGCTCACCGGAGGTCAGCAGCCCCGCGAGCCGGGTGACGACGTCGTCCGGCACCGCCCGCGGCCTGCCCGGCTCGGGGGTCGCGGCGGGCTCGGCGCCCTCGGACCAGGAGACGTCGGCGGGCAGGACGAGCGTCGCGATCCCGCCGGGGGCCGTGCGGGCGGCGGCGATCGCCTCCGCCGCATCGGCTCCGACGTCCGCCGCCCGGCCGGAGCGGCGCATCCACGCCGACACCGTGCCGGCGAGCGCGTCGATGTCCGACTCCAGCGGGGAGTCGTACTCCTTGTGGTACCCGGCGTGGTCGCCGACGACGGTGACCATCGGCGTCGCCGCGCGGCGGGCGTTGTGCAGGTTGGCCAGCCCGTTGGCGAGACCCGGGCCGAGGTGCAGCAGGACGCCGGCCGGCCGGTCGGCCATCCGGCCGTAGCCGTCCGCGGCCCCGGTGGCCACGCCCTCGAACAGGCAGAGCACGCCCCGCATCCCGGGAACGGCGTCGAGCGCGGCGACGAAGTGCATCTCCGAGGTGCCCGGGTTGGCGAAGCAGACGTCGACCCCGCCGTCCACGAGCGTGCGGATGAGGGCGCGGGCGCCGTTCACGCCACCACCCCCGCGCGGCCGGTGCGGACGTGGGCTGGATCACGCTGGGCACCCATAGGGGGCACCGTACGCGGGCCGGCAGCGTCCGGACGGACGGGTCAGCGGCGGGTGCGGGTGGCGGCCGAGACCCGTGCGAGGGCATCGGTGACGACGGCGGCGTCGTCACCCAGCAGGCTCAGCAGGTGCGCGACGAGCTCGTCGTGCGTGGTGCGGGCCGCGGCCACCCGTTCCCGCCCCGCGGTGGTCAGCCGGGCGTGCAGCAGCCGCTTGTCGGCCTCCACCCGTTCGCGGATGACCAGTCCCTGGGCGACCAGCCGGTTGATGGTGCTGGTGACCCCGGGCCGGGAGAGGCCGACCGCTTCGGCCACCTCCCCCATGGAGGCCCGCTCCCCCGGCGACTCGGCGATGCGGCGCAACGCCTCGAAGCCGGTGAGGGAGAGGTCGTGGTGGCGGTGGAGCGCCGAGTCGACCCGCCGGGTGATGCGGTCGTGCACCTGCACGATGCGCAACCAGGTCTCGGCGGGGCGGGGAGCGACTCCGGGAAGAGCGGCAGCATCCCGGGGGACACCGCGCGCGAGCGCGTCCTCGGACCGTGGCACCCGCTCAGACTCCCCGGATCACGCGCCGGTGAAACCGAACTCAGACGGCGGAGATCGAGCCCACGGCGCGCCGCCCGGCGTGCTGGCGCCCGGCGACCGAGACCAGCCCGCCGGCGGTGGCCACGAGCGCCACCGCGGCGACCGCCAGGGAGGCCAGCGACACCACGCCCCGGGCGGGCGCGGCCTCCTCCACGGCGGCGGCGACCTGCAGGGCGACGCCGGTCCGCACCGCGGAGTCGGCGCCCACCAGGTCGAGGGTGGCGGGGCCCGCCGCGGCGCCCTCGGGGATGCGCACGTCGACGCGGACCTCGCCGGCGAGGTTCGCGGTCGCCGTGGCCAGCACGGTCTCGCCGCCGTGGAACACGATGCTCACCTGCTCCCCGGGGTTGAAGCCGGCGCCGCGCAGCACCACCGTGCCACCGGGCTGGACCTGGGGAAGGCCGCCGCCCGGTCCGCCCGCCGCGAACGCCCCGACGTCGCCGGAGGTGCGCGTCGGGGTGCCCGTGGTCGTGGTCCCGGAGCCCGTCGGGGTGCCCGTGCTCGGCGGGGAACCGGGCGTCGTCGTGGTGCCGGGGGTCCGCGGCGCGGTGGTCCCCGGGAGGGTGGATCCCGTGGTCGGGCCGCCGGTGGTCGGGGCGCCGCTGGTCGTGGGCGCCGGTTCGGACGGCTCGACCGTGGCCGTCGGCGGCGCCGGTGGGGGCGGCGGCGGAGACAGGGCGACCTGGCAGTCCTCGACCGTGGGCCGGGTGAGCGTGTAGTCCGCCAGCTCGTCGACGTAGGTCCGGCCCGACCCGTCGCGCGCGGTGAACTCCAGCCGCGGGTCGATCGTCTCGCCGGGGGCGACGTCGTCGGTGCGCAGCACCACGCTGCCCAGGGGCGCGAGCGTGGCCTCGTCCTCACCGGACGGCGTCCGGGTGGTGGCCAGGCGCACACTGTAGGGAGCGGTGCCGGCGACGACCTCCACCACGATCCCGCCCGGGTGGCAGCTGGGGCCGTGGGTGACGCGGGCGTCGGGCCGGGTGGGGTCGTCGAGCGCCTGCGCGGGGGCAGCCGTGGAGACGGCGAGGCCGAGCAGGACGACGAGGAGGCCGGTCACGACACCGGCGGGGAGGGCGCCGCGGACCACCCGGGCCGACGTCGTCCGCGTCTGCCCGGTGATCCGCTCGAAGCTGCCGTTCAGCCCGCTCTCCCCTTTGCGATGCACTCGAGTTCCAGATGATGACGGAAGTGACGCTTCGTTGCCAGCCCGTTACGCGCGTGTCGGGCGTGTCGTGCGGCGTGTCTGGATCGACCCGCCGTCCACCCGTTCGGGGGAACCGCCGGACGCCCGTTCGTCATCCCCGGCGAGCACGCGCACTACCCGGATCCCCCGCTCCTCACCCACGGGACTTCGCCACCCCGGCGCCCGCCACCACGCGCCCCGGGCCTCCGGTCGGCCAGGACCGGGTGCGGACCAGGCAACGAGCCCCGGCGCGACCGCGCCCCTCCTCCTGCCGCCGTGAGCATGGTCACTACGGTGACCGCGTGGACGAAGCGGGTGCGGGCCGACGGCGGCAGAACGAGGTGTACCGGGCCGGGGTGTACGGCCGCTCCCCGCGGGTGCCGGTCGGCGTCCGGCGGCTGCAGGAGCGCGCCAAGCGGGTCCTGGACGCCCGCGCCTACGCCTACGTCGCGGGCGGAGCGGGCGACGAGGTGACCCAGCGGGCCAACCGGGCAGCGTTCGACCGGTGGGCCGTGGTGCCGCGGGTGCTGCGCGACGCGAGCGTCCGCGACACCTCGGTGGAGCTGTTCGGGCGCCGGCTCCCCGCCCCGCTGCTGCTCGGCCCGGTGGGCGCACTGGAGCTGGTGCACCCGGAGGCCGACCTGGCGGTCGCCCGCGCCGCCGCCGCCACCGGCGTGCCGATGGTCTTCTCCAACCAGGGCTCGCGGTCGATGGAGGAGTGCGCGGCCGCGATGGGCGGGTCGCCGCGGTGGTTCCAGCTGTACTGGTCGACGTCCGACGAGCTCGTGGAGAGCCTGGTCCACCGGGCGGAGACCGCCGGTTGCGAGGCCCTGGTGGTCACCCTCGACACGACGATGCTCGGCTGGCGCCCGCGCGACCTCGACCTCGGGCACCTGCCGTTCGCCCTGGGCAAGGGCATCGCGCAGTACACCTCCGACCCGGTGTTCCGCCGCCTGGTCGAGGAGCGCGCCGCGGCCGCCGGCCCCCGCGAACCACAGCCCCGGCCCACCCCGGCGGCGGTCAAGGCGCTGGTGACGATGGCGCGGGCCTGGCCCGGGTCGTTCCGCGACAACCTGCGCTCACCGCTGCCCCGCGCGGCCGTGGAGACCTTCCTGGCCATCTACTCGCGGCCGTCGATCAGCTGGGCCGACCTGGCCTGGCTGCGCTCCCGCACGAAGCTGCCGATCCTGCTCAAGGGCGTGCTGCACCCCGACGACGCGCGGCGCGCGCTGGACGAGGGCATGGACGGCGTGGTCGTGAGCACGCACGGCGGGCGCCAGGTCGACCGGTCGATCGCCGCGCTCGACGCGCTGCCCGACGTCGTCGCGGCCGTGGGCGACCGGGCGCCGGTGCTGCTCGACAGCGGCATCCGCAGCGGCGCCGACGTCTTCACCGCCGTCGCCCTGGGTGCCCGCGCGGTGCTGCTGGGCCGGCCGTTCGCCTGGGGTCTCGCGCTGGCCGGCGAGGCGGGTGTGCGGCAGGTCGTCGAGGACGTCGTCGGCGAGTTCGACCTGACGCTGGGGCTGACCGGGCACACCGCCGTCGACCAGCTGACGCCGGAGGTCCTGCGCCGCGTCGGCTGACGGACGCTCCGGCGCCGCGGGTTGACGCCGCCTGTGGCCTGGGTCACAGTGGGAACCGGGCGGGGGCAGCCGGGAAACAGTGGCTACCCACTGCTGGGTAGACCGACCAACGCGGCCAGACCGTCAGGACCGGCCCCCCGCCCCCACTCCTACTGCACCGCGTCCGGCGGCGGGTCCGCCGTCTCCGGGGTCGGCGGCTCCGCGGGCGGCTCCGTCGGCGTCTCCGGCTCCGTCGGCGGGTCGGGCTCGGTCGGCGGCGGAGGCGGTGGCTCCGGCCTCGTCGGCGGCGGGGGCGGCGGCTCCGGCGTCGTCGGCGGGTCGGGCTCCGTCGGCGGCGGAGGCGGCGGAGGCGGCGGCTCCGGGCTCGGCGGCGGAGGCGGCGGCTCCGGGCTCGGCGGCGGAGGCGGCGGCTCCGGCCTCGTCGGCGGAGGCGGCGGCTCCGGGCTCGGCGGCGGAGGCGGCGGCTCCGGGCTGGGCGCGGGTGGCGGCGGCGGAGCGGGGGCCGGGGACGGCTCGGGCGCGGGCCGCGGCGCCGGGGTCGGCGTGGGGCGCGGCGGGTTCCAGCGGGCGCCGTTGCTGACCAGCACCGTCACCGTGTCACCGCGCTGGAGGAGCGTGCCCGGCGCGGGGTCGACGCCGACGACGGTGCCCGGGCGGAGCGCGCTGCTGACGCGGACGAACGAGGCACCGAGGTCCCGGGCGGCGAGCAGCTGGCGGCAGCCGGCGGCGGACCGGCCGGGGCAGCCGGCGGGCACCCCGGCCCGGGTCCCCTCCACGAACTGCGGGTCGGCCGGCGGGAAGGGCACCGGCTCCCGGGTGCTCAGGACCGGCTGCATGGCGTCGTGCCAGATCTGGGCACCCTTGCCGCCGCCGAAGCCGCCGACGTCCTGGTTCTCCACCGGGTTGTAGACCATCACGCTGGCCGAGACCTGGGGCGTGTAGCCGACGAACGCGATGGAGAAGTTGTCCTGCGTCGTCCCGGTCTTGCCGGCGATCTGGTGGCCCGGCACGTACGCGCGGCGGCCGGTCTGCCCGGGGTGGCCCGGCTCGACGTCCTTGCGCAGCGCCTGGTTGAGCGTGTTCGCCAGCCCGGGGGCGACGACCTCCTCGCAGCGCGGGCCACCGAGCGGCTGCCCGTCCTCGCCCAGCACCGGCTCCCCGGAGCGGTCGAGCACGCGCTGCACCGGCATCGGCTCGCAGCGGGTACCGCTCGCGGCCAGCGTGGCGTAGGCGTTCGCCAGGTCCAGCGGGCTGGTGGCCTCGGCGCCGAAGGTGAACGACCCGCGGTTCTCGGCGACGATCTGGTCGGCGACGGGGTCGAGGGAGCGCAGGCCCAGGCGCTGGGCCATGCGCACCGGCGCCTCCACGCTGCCGAGCTGGTCGGACAACGCGAGGAAGTAGGTGTTGGAGGACATGTAGAGCGCCTGCTCCATGTCCAGCGTCGCCCGGTAGCGGCCGGCGTTCTCGACGTCGTAGGGGCCGTCGCCGTCCCGGTAGACCGTCGACTCGTAGGGGTCGGAGGTGGTGATGCGGTGCTCCAGGCCGAGACCCTGCTCGAGCGCGGCGGCGGCGGTGAAGACCTTGTACGTCGACCCGGTGCCCTGCCCGGCCGCGACGTTGAGGTTGACCATCGTCTGGGTGGGGTCGCCCTCGTCGGCGCCGTAGGTCCGGTTGACCGACATCGCCAGCACCCGGCCGGTGCCCGGCTCCACGGCCGTGTAGATGCCCGCGCGCGGGTCGTCGGGCGCCAGGGTCGCCAGGACGGCGGCGTCCCCGGCCTGTTGCACGGCGGGGTCCAGCGTCGTCTCGATGGTGAGCCCGCCGGTCTCGATCGCCTCCTCGTCGAGCCCGAGCGTGCCGGTCAGGTAGCTCATGGCGTAGTCGCAGAAGAAGCCGCCGATCCGGGCCTCCTGGCAGCCCCGCGGTGGCCCCTCGCCGGGCGTGGGGACCACCGGTTCGCTCCGGGCCTCCTCGACCGCGGCGGGATCGGCCATCCCGAGCTCCGCCATGCGCGCGAGGACGACGTCGCGGCGCTGGGTGGCCCGGTCGGGGGCCACGAACGGGTCGTACTGCGCGGGGCTCTGCACCAGGCCGGCGAGCGTGGCCGCCTGGGCGAGGGTCAGTGCGTCCGGCGCCACGCCGAAGTAGGTCTCGGCCGCGGCGGCGACCCCGTAGGCACCGGCGCCGAAGTAGACCCGGTTGAGGTACCGGGTGAGGATCTCGTCCTTGGTGTAGTCCTGCTCCAGGGCGAGGGCCAGCTGGGCCTCCCGGAGCTTGCGGGCCACGCTCTCGTCGGTGGCGGCCTGCCGGCTGTCGGGGTCGGTGGCCGACTGCAGGCGGATCTGCTTGACCAGCTGCTGGGTCAGCGTCGAGCCGCCCTCGACCACCTCGCCGGCGGAGATGTTGCGGACCAGCGCACGGGCGAGCCCCTTGCCGTCGACGCCACTGTGGTCGAAGAACCGGCTGTCCTCGATCGCGACGAGCGCGTCCTTCATCACCGGGGCGATCGCCTCGGAGGGCACCACCGTGCGGTTGCGCCGGTAGAACTCGGCGATGAGGGACCCGTCCGCGGCGAGCATGCGGGTGTTGCCGGCCGGCGTGCGGTCCAGCAGTTCGTCGTCGACGGGGCGCATCAGGTCGGTGCCGGCGCGGGTGGCGAGAGTGGCGCCGCCCACGAGCGGCAGGGCGAAGCCGGCGAGCAGCGCACCGGCCAGCACGACCGCCATCGCCAGGCCCAGCAGCGCGCGCCACCGGCGAGGGCGCCGGGCGGGCGCTTCCTCGACCCCGGGCAGGGGCAGACCTCCGGAGACGGGACGGGGCGACACGGAACTCCTCGGCACAGGCGACAACGGCGGCGCCCACGCGGAGCGGACCCGTGTTCCTCGGTACCCCGCGAGGTGCGAAGTGCCAGCCGGCGGACCGATCTGTCACACAATCGCAAAGAGCCGCCTCCGCCCCGAACGCAGCTCTGGGGGCCGAGTTCGCGAGCTGCGGGCCCTGTAGGACCCACGGAGCGCGTGCTCGACCCCCAGAGCGGGGAGCGAACGCGGTCAGTCCCCCGCCGGCACCAGCGGCGCCGCAGGCGCCGGCCGCGGGACCGGCACCACGGCCGGCAGCTCGCCGGCCGGCTCGTGCCGGACGGTCGGCAGCCACCCCATCCACCGCGGCAGGTACCAGTTGCGCTCGCCGAGCAGCTGCATCACCGCGGGCAGCAGCAGCGCCCGGACCACGGTGGCGTCCAGCAGCACCGCCACCGCCAGGCCCAGCCCGATCTGCTTCATGCTCGTCATCGACAGCGTCACGAAGGTCAGGAAGACGAACACCATGATCACCGCGGCGCTGGTGACGACCCCGGCCGAGGACGTGATGCCCTGCGCGACGGCGTCCCGGGTGGCGAGCCCCCGGTCCCGGGCCTCGCGGATCCGGCTGAGGATGAACACGTGGTAGTCCATCGACAGGCCGAAGAGGATGACGAACAGGAACAGCGGGATCCAGTTCACGATGGCCCCGGTCCGGTCGAGGTCGATGAGACCGGCGCCGATGCCCTCCTCGAAGACGAGCACCATCACGCCGTAGGCAGCGGCCACGCTCAGCAGGTTGAGCACGATCGCGGTGATCGCGACGGTCACCGAGCGGAACGAGACCAGCAGCAGGAGGAAGGCCAGCACCAGGACGAAGCCGAACACCCACGGGGTGCGCTCGGCCATGAGCTCGTCGAAGGCCACCGAGTAGGCCGTGCCGCCGCTGACGACCGCGGTCACGCCGTCCAGCGCGCCGACGGTCTCGGGCACGATCTCGTCGGCGAGGGTCGCGAGGGCGTCGCGGGAGGCCTGCTCCTCGCCGTCGCCGGTGAGCGGCACCCCTACGACGGCGACCGTGCCGGCCTCGTTGGTCTCGACGGCGATCGGCTCGTTCATCTCCCCGCTGGCCAGGGCGCGCTCGCGCAGCTCGGCGATCGCGGCCTGCACCTGCGGGGCGGCGACGTCGGGCGCCTCGATGACCACCTCGGCCGGTGAGGGTCCGCCGGGGAACGCCTCGGTGATCCGGTTGTAGGTCTGGATCACCGCGAGGTCCTGCGGCAGGTCCTGGACGCCCTCGGCACGGAGGTCCATCGACGCCGCCGGGACGGCCAGCCCGACGAGGACACCACCGGCGACGACGGCGGCGACCAGCGGCCGGCGGAGCACCGCCCCGAGGACGACGGGCCAGAAGCGGCCGGGCCGGTCGGCGGCGCGCCGGCGCAGGAACGGCAGCCGGCCCTTCTCCACCCGGTCACCGAGCCACGCCATCATCGCCGGCAGCACGGTGAGCGAGCCGAGCACCGAGCAGGCGACGACCAGGATGGTGGCGGAGGCGACGCCGGTGAAGACCGAGAAGCCGGTGAGGAACATGCCGGCCATCGCGACCATGACGGTGATGCCGGAGATGAGTACCGAGTGCCCGGAGGTCGCGGCGGCGATGTCGAGGGCGTTCACCGGGCCAGCGCCCTTGGCCCGCTCCTCGCGCTCCCGCTTGAGGTAGAAGAGCGAGTAGTCCACGCCGACGGCCAGGCCGATCAGCAGCATGACGATCTGCGCGGTCTGGTCGACGTGCCAGATCTGGCTGGTGAGGCTGAGCAGCCCGAGGGCGCCGACGAACGCGGTCAGCGCGAACACCAGCGGGAGGAGGGCGGCGACCAGCGCCCCGAAGGTCAGCAGCAGCACCGCCAGCGTGATCGGGATGGAGAGCAGCTCGGCGCGCTGGAAGTCGGCGTCCAGGGTCTCGTTCAGCGCGAGGTCGGCGCTGGTGCCGCCGAACTGCTCGACGCGCACGTCGTCGTGCTCGGCAGCCACCGCGGCGACCGCGGCCTGCACGGGGGCGATCCGCTCGGCGGCGTCGTCCGGGTCGCCGGCGAGGTCGAAGGTGACCAGGGCGGAGCGGCCGTCGGCGGAGACCAGCGGAGCGCCGTCGAGCGGGCTGACCAGGTTCGTGACCTCGGGGGTGCCTCGCAGCCCGTCGACGAGGTCGGTGAGCGCGGCGGTGCCCGCGGCCTCGGGGACGTCGGCTTCGCGCTGCACCAGGACCATCTCCGCGGCCGGCTCCTCCCAGCCGTGGTCGGTGAGGATCTGCTGGGCCCGGGCGGGCTCGCCGAGGGTCTGCTCGGCCGAGGTCAGCTGGGCCTGCGGCACGAACGAGCCGAGTGCGACGGCGGCCACCACGAAGGCCAGCCAGCCGAATACCGCCGTCTTCCGGTGCCGGGCGCTCCAGCGTCCGACCCGTCCCGCGAGGTTGCGGGATCCATCCATCGTCGTCTCCTGTCCGAGTGCGGGTGTCCGCAGGCCGACCTGCTGGTCACGAGCGCGCGCGCCCATCCCGCCAGCTGGTCGGGCGGGGGTCGGGGCGGCCCGACCGTCGGGGCGCGGCTCGTCGGCGGAGAGACTTCCGGAGGAGGCAGGACCGAACATCAGGGAAACCCCTGAGCCCGTCCCTGATCTTGATCGAGGCCCGGCCAGGGTCCGCCCCGTGCCCTCACCCGGACGGGGGAGAACCGCGCCGCACCGCACGACAGCGCCTTCACCTGCGTCTTTCACGTGCCGACGGGTGGACTGACCGGTTCCGCCGACGGCGGGCCGCTTCCTCCGGAGGCCTGTCCCCCAACCACGGACCAGCCCTGTCCAGCGAGCGCACAGGAGGGCATCAGTGCACATCGTCGAGGCCAACAAGCCGAGCCGCACCGAGGGGCAGTTCGGGCCGACTCTGGCGGGGTCGCAGGGACTCCTCATCCTGTGCCCGTTCGTGTCCCAGGGCGGCCGCACCCGGGAGCTGGACGGCGTCGCCATCACCCCGCACCGCATCACGGTCATCGAGGGCAAGGCCACCCAGATGAAGGGCCACCTCATCCCGGCGCTCAACGGGCCGTGGACGATCGGCGGGGAGCCGGCCGACTTCGCCGGCGACAAGAACCCGTACGTCCAGGCCCGCCAGGCCGCGCAGCTCCTCAAGGCCGCCGCCGTGGACGCACGGGTGCCGTCGCTGCCGTTCATCCACTTCGGGGTGGCGGTGGCAGGAGAGGGCTTCTGGACCGCTGGCTACGAGGTCAAGCTGGGCGACGGCAAGGTCGTCATGATGGAGAACCTCGCCAACCTCGCCTCGCCGGTGGACGTGGGTGACTGCAACCACGACGTGACCATCGACACCGCGTCGGCGTTCCTCCGAATGCTGGGACTGTCGGTGGACGAGGCCACGCTCCGCGCGGAGGGCTTCCTCACCGCCCCCGAGGCGGCCGCAAAGCGGTCCCGCGAGGAGCAGGCGGGGCAGGAGTGGCGGCAGGGCAACGAGGCGCGGTACGCAGAGCTGAAGGCGGAGCTGCAGAGCCACAACTGCCCCTGCGGGGTGCCCATCGAGTCCCTCAAGGGCGACGAGGTCGTGCAGCACTACAAGGAGCACACCAGGGAGCTGCGCGACGAGCTGCACAAGCTGGCCTTCTACGTCGGTAAGCGGTCCTTCAGGGGTGAGCGGGAAACCTTCCGCACCGTCTGGTACGGGGTGCTGCCGGACTCCGAGCTACCCCACGGGGTGCGACGGGCCAGGCAGGAGGGGCGGGCGGTGGCCCCGCCGTCCCAGGCCGTGCAGCGTCGCCGACAGAGCCGCAGGCGGCTCCGCTCCATCCCCGGGCGGCTGGCGCTGGCCGCGGTCACCGTCCTCGTGCTGTACGTCGGGAGCCTCATCTTCCCGGACCAGACCACCCTCCTGGGCACGGTGGGTTTCTTCGTGCTGGTCGGCACGGCGGCGTCGGTGTACGACAAGACCGTGGGGGCCAGGCAGCGGTACGCCGCGTTGCGGCGCGAGGCGGAGCAGGAGATGGCTGCGGAGCGGTACCGCAACTATCTGGACTCCCCGGAGGCCCGTAAGGAGGCGCAGCGCCGGCGCACGGCTCGGGCGCTGGGGCACAGGTACTAATGGGGGTCGTGGGCTGGGCGTACTAGTGGGGGTCCTGGGCTGGGCGCTGTGGCGCGGCAACCGCCGCCTCAACGAGTCGATGGAGCGGGAGCGGCTGCACCAGAACGCCCTCGCCACCCGTGGCTCACCTCCCCGGAGGCGAAGGAGCGGGCCGAGCTGGGGCGGCGGGCGTACTGGCTCAACAGGGGCGGACGGGAAGCAGGCCACATCCGTCCCCCGATTCCGGCCCGGAAACGAATCTGCCGCGCCGCCCCCGTCGGGGCTGCGCGGCAGATCGGTGTCTCAACCAGACGTGCACCCGAAGGGATTCGAACCCCTAACCTTCTGATCCGTAGTCAGATGCTCTATCCGTTGAGCTACGGGTGCCTGTGTTCAGTTGTCGTGCGCGGAGGCTCCGGGATTTGAACCCGGGATGGGGATTAACCCAAACCGCATTAGCAGTGCGGCGCCATAGACCGGACTAGGCGAAGCCTCCCGGGGCTCGAGTCACCTCGTAACCACCGAGGAGAGAGACTACCAGCGCCGCCGGGCCCGGGTCTCCCGGGGGGTGCCGCGCCAGGCCGCACGGACGAGTGCGACGAGCTCGTGGCCACCAGGCCGCGAGCACCACGAGTTCGTCGCACTCGACGCAGCAGTCAGGCGGCGACCGTCTCCCGCGAGTGGGTGGGGGCCAGCGGGCTGCGGCCGGGCACGAGGGTGACGACGACGGCGGCGGCCGCCCCGGCGCAGGCCAGCAGGAGCGCCCCCGGCACCCCGGACGACGTCTCGATCAGCGCACCACCCAGGGCCGCGCCGATGGCCGAGGCGCCGACGGTGATCGTGGAGAGCCAGGTGAACGCCTCGGTGGTGGCGTGCACCGGCGCGAGCGAGCCCACCAGCGAGTTCTGCACCGTCAGGGTCGGCGCGATCGCCGTCCCCCCGAGGAACAGCAGCACGCCCAGCGCCCACGGGCTGGACACCCAGGCCAGCGGCGCGAGGCCGATCGTGACGCCGAAGAGCAGCCAGCGGTACTGCCGGGGCAGCGACGCACTCATCACCCGCGCCCCGAACCACAGGCCACCGGCGACCGATCCCAGCGACCAGACCGCCAGCAGGACCCCCGAGAGGCCCGGGGAGCCCGTGGAGCCGGCGAACGCCGGGATCGCGACCTCCAGCGCCCCGAACCCCAGCATCACGGCCGATCCGCTGAGCAGCACCCGGGGCATGCCGGGGGCGAGCACGGTGCTGAAGAGGCCGGCGGTGGGCGCCGCCGCGGGCACCCACGACCGGGCGGCACGGGCGACGCCGAGCGCGCCGACGACGGCCAGCGCGCCGGCGAGCCCCACGGCCCACGCCGGCGCGGCCAGCACCGCCAGCGCGGCGACCAGCGTCGGGCCGACGACGAACACCAGCTCGGTGGCCGTGGCGTCGAGGGCGTAGGCGGTGGAGCGGACGCGCGGGTCGGTGCGCGACCACAGGGCGCGGACGGTGCCGGAGACCAGCGGCGTGCTGGCGCCGGCCAGGGCGGAGGCGGCCACGACGGCGGTGTCCGGCGCGCCGCCGAGGGTCACCGCCACCAGCAGGGCGAGCAGCAGCGGGTAGAGCGCCGACTGCGCGAGCAGGATGCGGCGGGGTCCCTTCCGGTCGGCGAGGCGGCCGAGGACCGGCGCCATCACGGCCGACGCGATGCCGAGGGTGGCCGCGGCCAGGCCGGCGATCGCGTAGGAACCGGTCTGCTGCTGCACCATGAGCAGCAGCGCGAGCGGCACCATGGACGACGGCAGACGGCCGGCGAAGCCGGCGAGGAGGAGCACCTTGGCGGAGGGAAGCCGCCAGACGGCGAGGTAGGCACGCACGCTTGCACTCGTTTCGCACTGCAGGGGAAGGAAGAGTAGGCGGTCAAAGAGCGTTGACCGCCTACGCAGTCCCGAGACTAGGGACAGATGAGTAGGGAGTCAATTGGACTACGACACCTACGGGTCGACCGCGGTCGAGCTGGCCATCGCCCTGGCCAACGCCGACCTGGCGCCCGAGGACGGGATGGCGCGCTTCCTGGCGGCCCACGACGAGTGGTTCACGCCCGGCACCTCGCTGGACCTCACGCCGGCCGACGCCCAGAAGGCCGCCGCCACGGCGCAGCTGGTGCGCGCCGTCGCGCTGGCCGAGTCGCAGCCCGACGTCCTCGCCCGGCTCAACGAGCTGCTGGCGCTGGCCCGGCCCCGTCCCTACGCCACCGACCACGACGGCGACCTGCACCTGCACTACGCCCGCCCCGACGCCCCGGCCCTCGAGCAGCTGACGACGACGGTCGCGATGGGCCTGTCGCAGGTGGTGGTGCAGCACGGCTGGCAGCGCCTGGGCGTGTGCTCGGCCGAGGGCTGCGACGACGTCTACGTCGACACCTCGCGCAACGCCAGCCGCCGCTACTGCTCCAACACCTGCGCCAGCCGCTCGACCGTGGCCGCCTACCGGGCCCGCCAGAAGTCCTGACCCCGCCCCGAATGATCAGGTGACCTGGCCATTCGGGGTCCTGGCTCACCATCGACACCGAGCCAGGACCCGGAACGATCAGGTGGGCTGATCATCGACGCGGCGGCTAGCGTCCGGTCGTGCCCATCCCCCGCGACGTCGACGCGCGGCTGCACGCCTGGATCGGCGGGTTCCCGACCACCCCGGCCGACCGCTGGCTGCGCCACCTCTCGGCCGCGGCCGACCACGGGAAGCTGTGGCTGCTGCTCGCGCTCGCGCTGGGCGGCCGCCCCGGCCGGCTGCGGCGCGGCGCCCTCCGCGGGGTGGGGTCGATGCTGGTCACCAGCGCGGTGGTCAACGCCGTCCTCAAGCCGGCGTTCGGCCGGGTGCGCCCGGACCTGGCGAACCTGCGCACCGAACGCCGGCTGCGCCGCGAACCGGGGAGCCTGTCCTTCCCCAGCGGGCACTCGGGCTCGGCCGCTGCCTTCGTCACCGGGCTGGCCCTGGAAGCACCCGCGGCCGGAGCCGGGCTCGCCCCGCTGGCGCTGGCCATCGGCTACTCGCGGGTGCACGTCGGCGTGCACTACCCCGGGGACGTGCTGGCCGGGCTCGCGGTGGGCGGCGCGGTCGCCGCGGCCGGCCGGCGCGTCCGGCGCTGAGCGGCCGGGCCGGATGACCCGCCGGACCGGCTGCGTGAGAAGCCCACGGGCGGTGTGCGAAGGTGGCTCGCCCACCGACCGTCGGAGGCGCTGACGGGAGGACCGCGGTGACGCAGGGCTACCGCGCACCGGTGCCCCAGCGGGCCATCGCCCGGGGCTTCCGGCACCCGGGGCGGGTCATCGCCGGAGCGTTCCTGCTCGCGATCGCCGTGGGCACCGCGCTGCTGTCGCTGCCGCTGGCGACGCCGGGGCCCGGCCGCGCCGACCTCCTCACCGCGCTCTTCCACGCGACCTCCGCCGTCTGCGTCACCGGGCTGGTGACCGTGGACACCGGCACCTACTGGTCCGGCTTCGGGCAGGCCGTCATCCTGGGGCTCATCCAGGCGGGTGGGCTGGGGATCATGACCCTGGCCAGCCTGGTCGCGCTGCTGCTCTCCCGGCGGCTGGGTCTCCGCGCACGCCTGATCGCGCAGGCCGAGACCAAGTCGTTGTCGGCGGCCGACGTGCGCCGGGTGATCGTCCGGGTCGTGCTGTTCAGCCTCGCCGGCGAGGCGGTGGCGGCGGCGGTGCTGACCACCCGGTTCGCCCTCGGCTACGACCAGCCGGCCCCCGCAGCCCTGTACAGCGGGGTGTTCCACGCGATCTCGGCATTCAACAACGCCGGCTTCGGACTCCACGCGGACAGCCTGGTGCGCTACGTCGGCGACCCCTGGGTGAGCCTGACGATCGCGGCGGCGGTCATCGTCGGCGGCTTGGGCTTCCCGGTCGTGTTCGAGCTGGTCCGGTCATGGCGCCGGCCGCGGACCTGGTCGGTGCTCACCCGGATCACGGTGATCGTCACGGCCGCGCTGCTCGTCCTCGGCACGGCCGGCTACCTGCTCGCCGAGTGGCGGAACCCCCGGACGCTCGGTCCGCTCGGGTTCGGCGACACCGTCATGGCGGCCTTCGTCGCCGGGGTGATGCCGCGCACGGCGGGGTTCAACAACCTCGACATCGCCGCGCTGCAGCCGGAGACGCTGCTGCTCACCGACGCGCTGATGTTCATCGGCGGGGGCAGCGCCGGCACCGCCGGCGGGATCAAGGTGACGACGTTCGGGTTGCTGGCCTACGTGCTCTGGGCGGAGCTGCGCGGGGACGTCGACGTCGAGGTGGGCCGCCGCCGGGTGCCCCCGACGAACCAGCGGCAGGCGCTGGCGGTGGCGCTGCTCGGCATCGGGGTGGTCACCGTCGCCACGTTCGCGATGGAGGCGCTGACCGACTTCTCCTTCGAGCAGGTGCTGTTCGAGACCGTCTCGGCGTTCTCCACCGTCGGCCTCTCCACGGGCATCACCGCGGCCCTGCCGCCGGGCGCCCAGCTGCTCGTCGTCCTGCTCATGTTCGTCGGCCGGATCGGCCCGCTCACACTGGCCTCTGGCCTGGCCCTGCGGGACCGCGCCCGGCCCTACCAGCTCCCCGAGGAGAGGACCATCGTTGGCTAGTCACAGGGACCCGGTCGCCGTGATCGGGCTGGGCCGGTTCGGCACCGCCCTGGCCACGGAGCTGGCCGGCGGCGGCACCGAGGTGCTGGCGATCGACCACCGGCCGGAGATCGTCCAGCGGCTCTCCGGCCAGCTGGGGCAGGTGGTCGTCGCCGACGGCACCGACCTGGACGCACTGCGGCAACTCGGTGTGGGCGAGTTCCGCCGGGTGGTCGTGGCCATCGGCACCGACCTGGAGGCCAGCATCCTGACGACGTCGCTGCTGGTCGAGCTGGAGATCGCCGACATCTGGGCCAAGGCCCTGAGCAGCCAGCACGGCAAGATCCTGGAGCGGATCGGCGCCCACCACGTGGTGTTCCCCGAGCACGAGATGGGCGAGCGCGTCGCGCACCTGGTCTCCGGCCGGCTGCTGGACTGGGTGGAGCTGGACCCGCAGTGGGTGTTCGCCAAGACGAAGCCGCCGCGGGAGATCGTCGGGGTGCCGCTCGGGGAGACCGGGCTGCGCAGGCGGCACCGGGTCACCGTGGTGTCGGTCAAGCCGGAGGGCGACGAGGCCTACACGCACGCCGCCGTCGACACGGTGCTCACCTACGGCTCGACGATCGTGATCGCCGGCCGGCCGCGGGATGTCGAGCGGTTCGTCGACCTGCAGTGACCCCCCGGGTCAGCCGCTGCCGTAGGTGATCAGGCCGACGGCGAACAGCGGCAGCGCCACGAAGAGGAAGACCCCGAGCGCCGTCAGCGGCTCGTCGCCGCCGGACTCCTCCTGGCCCGGCCCCTGGCCGAGGAAGGCGCGCGCCTCGGCGGTGGCCAGGCGGGGCGCGAGCGTGCCGCCGACGAGCGCCAGCAGGCCGGCGACCACCATCAGCGAGAGCGCAAAGCGGCTGCGGAACCCCTCGTCGGCCACCACCGCCCACACCCAGCCGGCGACGGCCGCGGCCAGGCCCGCAGCCGCGAGCATGACGACGACCCGGCGGAGCGCGGCGGCGACGGGCACCAGGTGACCCTAGGCAGCGGTGCCGGATTTCCGGCACCGCCGAGTCCCGCGCGCCGCCGTCGAGCAGCCCGTGCACCCCGGGGCACCGGTACGGTCCGCACCATGGCGGAGCCGACGAAGCCCCCGGAGAAGGACTGGCAGCAGGGCACCGGCCTGGCCCTGGGGCTGGCCCTGGGCGCGGGGCTCGGGCTGTCGCTGTTCGAGAACCCGGGCGTCGGCGCGGGCATCGGCCTGGCCGTCGGCGTCGCGATCGACGCCGCCATGCGGCGGAGGACGCGGGACTGATCCGCTGCGGTGACGCCCGGTCGACCCGGGCCGAGGGGTAGCCGGGCACGTCGCGGCAGGTGGAGACGGGGCGCCCGAGTTGCGCCGCGTGATTGCCGGATGGATCTTCCGGGCAGTGCACGCTGCGACTGCCCAGTGGCATCGAGGAAAGAGGTCACCATGCTCGTTCGCCGGATCGCCCGGCCCCTGCTCGCCGCGCCCTTCATCTACGGGGGGATCAGCACGCTGCGCCAGCCGCAGGACCGCGTGCCGGGCGCCACCCCCGTGGTGGAGAAGATCGCCGAGACCGCCGACAAGCAGCTCCCGGTGGAGCTGCCCCGTGACGTCGAGCAGTGGGTCAAGGTCGACGCCGCCATCAAGGTGGCCGCCGGTTCGCTGTTCGCCCTGAACAAGTTCCCGCGGCTGACCGCCATCGCGCTGTCGGCGTCGGTCGTCCCGACGACGCTGGCCGGGCACCGGTTCTGGGAGCACGACGACCCGAAGGAGAAGTTCGGGCAGCTCTCGAACTTCCTCAAGAACACCGGCCTGTTCGGCGGGCTGCTGCTGGCCGCCGTCGACACCGAGGGCAAGCCGTCGGTGGGCTACCGCGCCAGGCGGGCGGCGAAGCGGGCCGCCGACGCGACCGAGAAGAACTACGAGAAGGCCTCCAAGCGCGCCGTCAAGGCGCAGAAGAAGGCCTCCCGCAAGGCCGGCAAGAAGACCGGCAAGGGCGCCCTCAAGGCGCTTCGCTGAGCGCTCCGCTCCCGCCCGCGGCCGCGCTCCGGAGGATCGCCTTCCTCCTGGAGCGCGCCCGCGAGGCCAGCTACCGCGTGGGTGCGTACCGCACCGCCGCGGCGGTGGTCGACGGCCTGGACGAGGCCGAGCTGGACCGCCGCATCCGCACCAACACGCTGAAGGACCTCAAGGGCATCGGCCCGAAGACGGCGACGGCGGTCGCCCAGGCCCACCGGGGCGAGGTGCCCGAGTACCTGGCCGCGCTGGAGGAGACCTACGCCGGGGAGCTGCCGGCAGCCGAGGACGTCGCCGCCTTCCGCGCCGCGCTCAAGGGCGACCTGCACGCCCACTCCGACTGGTCCGACGGCGGCAGCCCGATCCGCGAGATGGCCGAGGCCGCGATCGCGCTGGGCCACGAGTACCTGGCGCTGACCGACCACTCCCCCCGGCTCACGGTGGCCAACGGGCTCTCCCCCGAACGCCTGGAGCAGCAGCTCGACGTCGTCGCCGCGCTGAACGAGGAGCTCGCGCCCTTCCGGATCCTCACCGGCATCGAGTGCGACATCAACGTCGACGGCTCGCTGGACCAGAGCGAGGAGCTGCTGGGCCGCCTGGACGTCGTCGTCGCGAGCGTGCACTCCGACCTGCGGGCCGAGCGCTCGGCGATGACCGAGCGGATGCTCGCCGCCGTCGCCAACCCGCACACCGACGTCCTCGGTCACTGCACCGGTCGGCTGGTCATCGGCCGGAGGCAACGCGACGGGACGCAGAAGCCGCGGCCGGAGAGCCAGTTCGACGCCGAGGCGGTGTTCTCCGCCTGCATCGAGCACGGCACCGCAGTGGAGATCAACTCCCGCCCCGAGCGGCTGGACCCACCGCGGCGGCTGCTGAGCCTGGCGGTGGAGCTGGGCTGCGAGTTCGCCGTGGACACCGACGCGCACGCCCCCGGCCAGCTGGACTGGCAGTACAACGGCTGCGAGCGGGCGGTCGAGTGCGGCGTCCCTGTGGAGCGGGTGATCAACACCAGGTCCGCCGAGGACCTGCTGGCCTGGACCGCCGGCTGATCGGTGACCACGGCGCGCTAGGGAACCTATGCGTATCGTGACGACCACGCGTGTGGTCGGTCTTGTCGCGCACCGTTCACCGGGCGGACGCCCGCCCGCCCGGGAACGTGGGTACACCGGTGCCCGGAAAGTCTCGGCGCCCGCGCGAACGCGCGGCAGATCCGGATGGAGGTGCTCGGAGGTGGCCCAGCCCGTGTCCACCCAGCAGGTCCACGCGCCGGACGGCACACGGCTCGCCCCGGCGCCCGAGCCGAAGCGCCCCTCCGCGCGGCACGTGCACTGGTTCCGCTGGCGCAGCGAGGACGCCTTCAGCGGCTCGTCGCTCTACGCCTGCCGCTGCGGGCAGGTCCGCCCCTCGCTCTGAGGCGCGGGCGCCCGGCTCAGCGGAGGGGCTCCTCCAGCGGCTGCACGAGCTCCAGGGAGTGGGCGTCGTCCGTCCGGCGCAGCGCCCAGTCGGCCGGGAGCACCAGCCGCGGCGCGACACCGATGAGGACGGCGACCAGGAACGCCACCCCGGCCAGCGCCTCGCCGGACTCCTCGACGAAGGTGGCGGTGGCCCGGAGCGAGTCGGGGGCGACGACGGAGAGGGCGGAGAGCCCGACCGCGGCGACGCCGTAGCCGGCCAGGCTGCCGAGGACGCGGCGCCGGTCACGGCGCTCGGTGCGGCTGAGGAAGAACAGCGCCCCGACGACGGCCAGGGCGACGAGGGCGCTGAGGGTGATGGCGGCGGGCCGGCCGACGGCGGCGTCCAGGGCGGTCATCGTGTCGGCGTGCACGGTGCCCCCGGCCTTGACCGAGGCGATGCCGGCCGCGACCAACCCGACGGCCAGCCACCAGGTGCGGCGGCCCGGGTTGCGGGCGGCGCCGGCGACGGCGGCGAGGGCGGCGACGGCGAACAGCCCCGCCACGAAGAGACGGGGCAGGGAGAAGGGCGCGTCCATGGAGAGGGCGCGGGCAGCGGTGCCGGTGGCCCCGGTCAGGCGCAGCAGGAAGCCGGTGGCCATGAGCGCCACCGCGGCGGCGGCCAGCCCGACGCCCACCGGGGGCAGCGGGACGGCACGGCGACGGGTGCGCGCGGCGGCGGGCTGCGGTGCGCGAGCCGGCTCCACCCAGGAGGCGGCCGCGCGCTCGTCCGCGTGCCGGATCGTCCGGCCGATGACGACGCCGAGCACGGCGGCGATCGCCACCCAGACGACCAGTCCGCCGATGATCCACGCCCACCACACACGGCGATCATCGGCAGGCGGGGGGCAGACCTTGACCGATCCGTCCTCCGTGTCGGGGGCGACGGGGCGCGGGGGTCAGCTGAGGCGGCTGAGGTGGTCGCGCAGGGCCTCGCGCCAGTGCGCCGGCCGGAAGCCGGCGGCACGGATCTTCGCCAGGTCCAGCACGGAGTTCAGCGGTCTCGGCGCGACGCCGGTGCGCCCGGCGAAGTACTCGGCGGTGCTCACGCGCCGCACGTCGTCGGCGGAGCGGCCGCGGGCGGTGAAGACCAGCGCGGCGACGTCGGCCCAGGACGCGGGCTCGCCGTCGCCGGTGAGGTTGTAGGTGCCGAACGGCGCCCCCGTGCCGACCAGGTGGCGGATGCCGGCGGCGAGGTCGGCGGCGGTGGTGGGCCGGCCGATCTGGTCGTCGACGACCGAGGGGCTGACCCCACGGTCGGCGAGGCCGGCCATGGTGCGCACGAAGTTGCCGCCCTCCCCCACCACCCAGGTGGTGCGCACCAGCCAGTGCCGCTCGATGGCGGCGGCGCAGGCGTCGCCGTCGGCCTTGCTGCGGCCGTAGACCGACAGCGGCGTGGGCGGGAGGTCCTCGGGGATCGGGCCGGGATGGGTGCCGTCGAAGACGTACTCGCTGGAGAGGTGGACCAGCGCCGCGCCGGCCCGGTCGGCGGCGTGCGCGAGGTGCGCGACGGCGTCGACGTTGACCGCGCGCACCGCGGCCAGGTTCGCCGGGTCCTCCGCGGCGTCGACGGCGGTCCAGGCGGCGGCGTTGAGCACGACGTCGACGCCGGTCCAGTCGAAGGCCTGCACGGCGGCGGCGTCGGTGATGTCGAGCGCGGCCCGGTCCAGCGCCACGGCGCCGGGGAACGCTCCGCGCAGCGCACGGCCGAGCTGCCCGCCGGCGCCGACGATGACGGCCTTCACTGCCCCTGGGCCGCGTACTGCGCCTCGACGCCGTCCTTGAGCGGGCGCCACCAGACCGTGTTCTCCCGGTACCAGTCGATGGTGGCTGCCAGGCCGTCGCGGAAGTCGGTGTAGCGCGGCGTCCACCCGAGCTCGGTGCGCAGCTTCGTGGCGTCGATGGCGTAGCGCAGGTCGTGGCCGGCCCGGTCGGGAACCGAGTCGAAGGCGTCGGCCGGCCGGCCGAGCAGCTCGAGGATCAGCCCCAGCACCTCGCGGTTGTTCTTCTCCCCGTCCGCGCCGATCAGGTAGGTCTCGCCGGAGCGTCCCCGGTCGAGCACCGCGTGGACGGCGGAGTTGTGGTCGTCGACGTGGATCCAGTCGCGCACGTTCTCGCCCGCGCCGTAGAGCTTGGGGCGCAGCCCGGCGAGCACGTTGGTGATCTGCCGCGGGATGAACTTCTCGACGTGCTGGTAGGGCCCGTAGTTGTTGGAGCAGTTGGAGATGGTGGCGTGGATGCCGAAGGAGCGCACCCAGGCCCGCACCAGCAGGTCCGAGCCCGCCTTGGTCGACGAGTAGGGGCTGGACGGGTTGTACGGCGTCTCCGGCGTGAACTTCGCCGGGTCGTCCAGCTCCAGGTCGCCGTAGACCTCGTCGGTGGAGATGTGGTGGTAGCGGACGCCGTGCCGGCGCACCGCCTCGAGCAGCGTGAACGTGCCGACGACGTTGGTCTGCAGGAACGGCGAGGGGTCGCGCAGCGAGTTGTCGTTGTGGCTCTCGGCCGCGAAGTGGACGACGACGTCGCAGCGGGCCACCAGCCGGTCGACCAGCTCCGCGTCGGCGACCGAGCCGTGGACGAACTCGATGTCGTCGCGGACGGGCGCCAGGGACGCCTCGTTCCCCGCGTAGGTCAGCGCGTCGAGCACGGTGACCTCGTACTCGGGGTGCTCGCGCAGCGTCTGGTGCACGAAGTTGGCGCCGATGAAGCCGGCACCCCCGGTGACGAGCATGCGCATCGCCTGCTGAACCTCCGCCGTGGATCGCGACCGGACGAGGACCCCGCCCGGTGCCCGCGCCGCGGCGGGCCGTCGTGCAGGGCATGACGGTAGTCGCCCCAGGGGGTGCTCATCGCCGGTTCCCGGCCTCGGCGACCCCGATCGAGGGAGGCGCCCGCTCGCGCCGGACCTCGACCACATGGCCGCGATACCGATCGGTCACGTAACCGACAGTGAGGCCGGGCCGCGCGCCGCCGCTGTTAACCCGCACGCCACCCGATCCCGGTTCCCCTCGCCGCGAGTTGGGCCGAAGGTGTCTCACGAGGCGAGGAACAGGAGGAGGCGCGTGTCCATCGGCCGGGCGGCGGGAGCGCTGTCGGGACCGCACGCCCTCGTCGCGCCGCACGCCGGCCTCCCCGGGCGCGGGGCGTGGCCGCGCCGCCTGCTGATGGCCGCCCTGCTGTCCCTGGGCGCCTGGCTGCTGCTCGCCGTCTCCGCCGACGCGGCGCGGGCCGACTCCGCCGGCCACACGGAGGGCGACACCTCCGTGGCCGCGCCGCCCGGTCCCGAGGAACCGCCCCCCGACGTCCCCGCGGACCCCCCACCCGACGTGCCGGCGGACCCCCCACCCGACGTGCCAGCGGACCCCCCGCCCGACGTGCCGGCGGACCCCTCGCCCGACGTCCCCGCAGACCCCCCGCCCGACGTCCCGACGGACCCCTCACCCGACGTCCCCGCGGACCCCCCGCCGGCCGGGCCCCCGGCTACTCCCGCCACCCCGGCCGTGCCCGGCCCGACACCGACCACCCCGACCGACGGCGACGTCACCCCGCCCGTGGCGCCGACGCCGCCACCCGCGGAACCGGACGTCACCCCGCCTGCGGCCGACCCGGCACCCGTCGACCCGGCAGCCATCGACCCCGCACCCATCGACCCCGCACCCGCCGACCCGGCACCCATCGACCCCGCACCCATCGACCCCGCACCCATCGATCAGTCGCCGCCGGACAGCAAACCCGTCGACGGCGAGCCCACCGACGAGGAGCCCGCCGGCCCCACCGAGGGCGACCTCACCGAGGGCGAACCCAGCAACGAGGAGCCCGCCGGCCCCACCGAGGGCGACCTCACCGAGGGCGAACCCAGCAACGAGGAGCCCGCCGGCCCCACCGAGGGCGAACCGACCGAGAGCGAGCCCGGCGGCACCGAGCCCACCGAGCCCACCGAGCCCACCAAGGCGGGCACGGAGCTCGCCGGCACGGAGCTCGCCGACACTCAGCCCGCGAACGCCCCACTTCCGGCCACCTCGGCGACGGCGCTGCCGCAGAGCGCGCCGACGCCGGACGCCACCGCGCCGCCGTGCCTCCCCGCCGCCGCGGAGACGACCACGACGGGGGCGGCGGCCTCCGCGTCCCCGTCCGCGCGCGGGGCCGGCACCACCCAGCCGGTCACACCGACCCTCACCGCGACCCCGCAGCCCCCCGGCCCGCCGCCCCCGGCCCCGCCACCGGCACCGGTGCGCCCGCCGGGCCAGCACGGCCCTCCGGCGGCGCCGGTCGCACCGGTGCCCGCGAGCGGCCCGGGCGGCCCCGCGTCGGCCACCGCGTCCGGCAGCGGTGGATTCGGCGCCGGCCACACCGACCACGCGGACTGCGTGCTCGCGGTGCTCGACGCGGGCTTCCCCGCATCTCTCGCCGGCTCGATCCGGACCGCTCGCGGGAACGACGCCGCCCTCCTCGGCCGCGTCGAGGAGCCGGGCGCCAGCCCCGACTGACGGGCGCACGCTCCCCTCTTCGCCCGCCCCGCCGGTCCGTCGATCGGCTCGTCGAACAGTCCATGACTCCGCACGCGCGTCCCGCCCCCGGTGTGCCTCTCTCCCCACCGGGCGCCGGATCGCCGTTCGCACCGCAGGGAACTCACCCGATGAGCAGTGAAGCCATCCCGTCCGAACACCTCACCCACCACCGTGCCGCGCCGCCTCCACGGCTCACGCGGGCCGACCGGCTGCGCGGGGCGGGCACCGCCGCCCGCCGCGCCTGGCGCGGTCCCTACGTCCGCCGCCTGGTCGTGTGGGACGCCGTCTGCGCGTCCGTCGCCGCCGGCAGCGGTCTGCTCGCCCGCTTCCACCCGCCGGACGTCGGTGCCACCAACGCGTCCCTGGCCATCGCCGTCGCCCTGCCCGGCGTCTGGCTGTTCGCCATGGTGGTCGCCCGCAGCTACGAGAGCCGCTACCTGTGGGAGGGGCCGGAGGAGTTCCGCCGCGTCTTCTTCGCCGCCGCGCTGCTGCTGGCCCTGGTGGGCACGGTTTCGTGGGGCCTGAAGCTGGAGGTCGCCCGCGGTTTCGTCGTCGTCGCCCTGCCGCTGGCCACCGCGCTCACTCTCGCCCACCGCCAGGCGCACCGGTCGTGGCTGCGCCGGCAGCGGGCCCGCGGCCGCTTCCAGCAGACGACGCTGCTCGTCGGCCACCGCAACGGCGTGGCCGCGCTCCGGGAGCAGCTGCACCGGGAGGTCGACCAGGGCTACTCCGTCATCGGCTGCTGCCTGCCCGCGCGCTCCGGCACCCGCGGCGGCTCCGTCGGTCTGCCGGTGCTCGGCGGCCTCGACGAGGTGGTCGACGTCGTCGAGCGGTACGAGGTGGACACCGTGGCCGTCCTGCCGTGCCCCGAGCTGGACGGTGCGGCGCTGCGCCGGCTGGGCTGGGAGCTGGAGAAGACGCAGGCCGACCTGCTGCTCGCGCCGGCCGTCTCCGAGGTCGCCGGTCCGCGCATCCGGGTGCGCCCGGTGTGCGGGCTCTCGCTGCTGCAGATGGAGCGGCCCGAGCTGCGCGGCCTCCACCGGCTGGTGAAGGAGTCCTTCGACCGGTTCTGCGCCGTCCTGCTCCTGCTGCTGCTGGGCCCGGTCCTCGTCGTCGCCGGCCTGGCCGTCAAGCTCGACAGCCCGGGGCCGGTGTTCTACCGCCAGGTGCGGGTGGGCCGGGACGGGCACCGGTTCCCGATGCTGAAGTTCCGGAGCATGCACGTCGGGGCCGACCGCCTGGTCACCCGCCTGGCCCCGGTGAACGACGGCAACGGCGTGCTGTTCAAGATGCGGCGCGACCCGCGGGTGACGCGGGTGGGCCGGGTCCTGCGGCGGTACTCGGTCGACGAGCTGCCCCAGCTGATCAACATCCTCCGCGGGGAGATGTCGATGGTCGGCCCCCGCCCGCCGCTGCCCTCGGAGGTCGAGCGGTACGGGGTGGAGATGCACCGCCGGCTGGTGGTCAAGCCCGGCCTGACCGGGCTGTGGCAGGTGAGCGGCAGGTCCGACCTGTCCTGGACCGACTCGGTGCGGCTGGACATCCACTACGTGGAGAACTGGTCCCTGATGCTGGACCTGATGATCCTGTGGCGGACGGTGGGGGCGGTCCTCACCGGTCGCGGTGCGTACTGAGACGCCGAAGGGGCGGGCGCCGCGCGTCTCGCGCGGCACCCGCCCCCCACCGTCGGGTCAGCGATAACCGGGGCTGACGTACCCGATGCCGACGGAGCCGGCCGGGACGAAGTCACCCGACGCGGGCTTGCCCTGCGTGAGGGTGCCGGTCAGGTTCCCGATCGACGGCCACGAGACGACGCCGTTGCTGATCTTCGCGGGGCAGCTGCGGTCATCGGTCTGCGGCCACACGCTGTAGCCCATGTCCCGGCCGGAGCGCGGGTCGAGGTAGACGTTCTCGAGGGCCAGCGGGTAGGTGTTGCAGTCGATGCGGATGAACTGCCCGCCCCGCTCGATCGGGTTCACCTCGGAGCTGCCGACGTTGGTGTTCCGGATGGTGCCCTTGCCGATGGCGCCGAGGTCCTGGCGGACCTGGATGCCCTGGTAGTTGGTCGTGCCGCTGAGCCGGTCGATCCGGTACTCGCGCACCCCGCCCCACGGCTGGAAGACGTCGGCGTGGTTCACCGAGTAGGTGCCGCGCAGGGCCTCCATGCGGACGTTCTGGATCTGCACGGTGGCCTCGGGGGCGTTCACGGCGATGCCGTCGGCCTGGGAGCCCGGGACGTTGCCGTTGATGAGGACGCCCTCGATGTGCACGGTGCCGGTGCACTTGTGCACGTAGATGGCGCGCTGGTCGTCGTTGCCGAAGCGGGCGGTGGGCGCGACGGTGATCTGCCCGCCCATGATGACGGCGTTGCGGCAGTTGGCGATGGTGATCGGCCCGGCCGGGCGGTCGGCGGGCAGCTTGACCAGGACGTCGCCGCCCCGGGCCCCGATGGTCGTGACCGAGTTGCTCGGGGTGACGTTGGTGACCGGGTAGTTCTGCCAGCCGGCCGGCGGGGCCCAGCTGAGGGCGCCGCTCGCGGGAGCGGCGACGGGCTTCGCGGGGGTGGTCGCGGGCTGCGTGGGCGCGGGAGCCGGGGCAGGCGCGGTGGGAGCCGTGGTCGTCGGGCCGGTGGGGCGCGTGCCGGTCCGGGAATCGGCGACCGGGGCCGGCTGCTCGTTCGGGACCGGAGCCTGCGCCTGGGTGCCGGCGGGGGCGGGGGTGTCGACGGCCGGCGGGGCACCGACGGGGGGCTGCGCCGCGGGGCGGGAGTCCCGGGTCTCCGCGGGCTGCGGGGACTGGCTCGCGACGACGTCGGCCCCCTGGTTCTGCACGAGTGGGTAGCTGAGCGGGAGGATGCCGACCAGGGCGAGGGAGAGCTGCGCCAGCCGACGTCGGGAGAGACGCCTGCGGCGGGGCTGGTGGTTTCGCCACTGTCGGTAAGCGGTTCGTGACACGCGACAGAAGGTAGCGTCACGATTACGTAACGCCAAGCCCGATCGAGTGAATTTCTCGGGCTTCGCGCCGAGCCGCCCCCGGTTCTGCTAAGCGACTCGCGGCCCGACCTGCGCGGACACCCGCACATGCGGCGAGAAGAATTTTCGGCAGGTTCTGCCCGCGTCGGACCCGGCCCGCTCGCAGCGGTCCGCCTAGGAAGGTCCCATGACATGGCTGCTGGTCCTCGCGACCGCCTGGATGACGCTGGCCGGCCTCCTGGCGCTCGTCATCGGCCGGGCGGTCCGCGTGGCCGACCGCCGGCAGACTCCGGGCACCCCGCCGGTGCCGGACTTCGTGCCCGCGGAGTGGACGACCTCCCCGATCACCCCGCGCTAGGAACCGGAGCCGGCGCGCCGGCGGAAGCCCAGGACGCCGAACGAACGCCGCGCGGGACGCCCGGGCCGATCCGCCGCCGGTGCGGAGCCACCCGCGGTCGGGCCCTCCTCGCCGGACGGCCGGCCCTCGGCCGCATGGGCACCGCCACGGTCGACGTGCGCGGCGCCCCCCCGGGGATCGGGCACGGCCGCGTCGTGCAGGGACGGGTGCAGCGCGGCCAGCGCGGCCAGCACCGGCAGCAGCGCCTCGGCCACCGCCTGCCCCATCTCCTCGTGACCCTGCAGGGGCCGGCCGATCGGATCGGCGATGTCGTCGTCCTCCCCGCCGCTGCGCCCAGGGCGCGCCGCGGCCAGGGCGGCGACCAGCGCGCGGACCCGGTCGGCGAAGCCGCCCCCCGCGAGCTGCCGGTCGTCGAGCGCGTCGAGCAGCGCCGCGGCCTCCCGCAGGGTGAAGGTGCGCGCCAGGGCCCGGGGCACGATCCCCAGCACGTCGCGGCGGTGGTCGCGGGTCAGGGTGAGGACCAGGTCGGCGTCGGCGACCATCCCGGGCTCCAGTTGACGGGCCACGAACCCCTCGGGGTCCCCGCCCAGCCCGGACAGGACCAGCGCGCTGTGCGGGTGCATCCGCGAGCCGGCGACCGCACGCGTGCCCGCGCTGACCAGCCGGACGTCGGACACCGCCGGCCCGAGGAGTTCGTGCAGGTAGGCCCGCCCCAGCCCCTGCCCCAGGGCCGACCGGCAGATGTTCCCGGTGCACACCAGCAGGACGGTGACGGGGTTCGCGGGCGGATGCGGCTCGGGCACGGCACCCAGTGTGGGCGGTGCGGGCCGTTCCCGGACACCTCCGATGGGGTGGTTGCGCTGCACGGCAGGTCGGTCCGGAACGCCGGGTACTAGGCTCGCCCGCGACACCGGACGCCGGACGGCGCGCCGGGAACCGACACAGCCGGCGTGCCCACGTCTCACACCAGAAGGGGTCAGCATGCCCCGGAGCGGCTTGAACGAGAGCCTCCGACACGTTTTCCAGCCGGCTCACCGCAGGGTCGCCGGCCTGATGCCCCTTCCTCTCCGGCGGCGATACCTGTACCTGGCCGGGCACGGGCGACTGCCGCGGCTCCACGAACCGCAGACGTTCGGCGAGAAGATCAACTGGCGCATCCTCCACGACCGGCGCCCGTTGCTGGCCTGGACCTGCGACAAGCTGGCGATGAAGGACCACGCGGCCCAGGTGCAGGAGGAGGCCGGCATCTCGGTGCCGGAGACCTTCTGGTCGGGCACGGACCTCACCGAGGTGGCCGGCCGGATGTTCGACCGGCCGTGGGTGCTCAAGCCCAACCACCGCAGCGGTCTGGTGCGCTTCGGCGGCGAGAAGGAGACGGTCGACGCCCGGACGATCGCGGAGACGAGGACCTGGCTGCGCGACGACCAGAGCGTCCTGCTCGGCGAGTGGGCGTACAGCGAGGCGCGCCCCCTGTACGTCATCGAGGAGGCCATCGGCGACGGCGTGACGCCGCCCGACGACTACAAGTACCTGGTCTTCGACGGCAAGATCGCTGCGGTGTCGGTCGATACGGGCCGGTTCACCAAGCAGCACTCACGCACCTTCTACACGGCCGACTGGGAACCGCTGCACGTGGCGACCGCCCTGGGCAGCGGCGAGCCCGGCCCGCCGCCGGAGAACCTGGCCGAGCTAAACCACGCGGCGGAGGTGCTCGGCCGCGACTTCGACTTCATGCGGGTCGACCTCTACAACGTCGACGGCACCATCTGGTTCAGCGAGTTCACGCCCTACCCGGGCGGGGGTGTGCTGCCGTTCGAGCCGCCCAGCTTCGACGCCTGGCTCGGGGAGCAGTGGACGCTGCCCGCCCTCGACGACGTCTCGGGCCGGTGAGCCGGGCACGATGCGGAACGGAACGACGGGCCCCGGCCACCACGACGACGCCGGCGGCGCGCTCCGGGTCCTGAGCGTCGGCCCGACCGGCGGGCAGCCCGGCGGCATGGCCTCGGTCGTCGCCGAGCTGGAGACCCAGAACCGGCTCAGCGCCACCCCCGTGCAGCTGCGGGTCGTGGACTCCGGCGGGATCGGCCCCGTCCCGCACCGGGCCGTGGCGTTCGCCCGCAGCCTGCTGACGGCCGGCACGGCGCGCGCCGACGTCGTCCACCTGCACGTGGCGAGCCGCGGCAGCACCTGGCGCAAGCTGGCGATCGCCCGGGCCTGCGCGGTGCGCGGCCTGCCCTACGGCATCCACCTGCACGGCGCCGGGTACCGGGACTTCCTCGCGACGCTCTCGCCGGCCGCGAAGCGCCGGGTCGAGCGGTTCTTCCAGCGCGCGGCGTTCGTGGTGGTCCTGGGCAAGCCGTGGGCCCGGCTGGTCTGCGAGGAGCTGGGCGTCCCCGCCGCGCGGGTGCACGTCGTGCACAACGGCGTCGCGGACGGCGCACCGCCGGTCGTGCCGTGGCCCGCCGGTCGCACCAAGCGGGTGCTCCTGCTCGGCCGGATGGACGAGGGCAAGGGCGTGCCCGAGCTGCTGCGCGCGTTCGAGCGGCTCGACGACGTCCCCGACGCGGAGCTGGTGCTCGCCGGTCCCCCGGCCGAGCCCCGCGTCGTCGCACTGGTGGAGGAGGCGGTCCGGGCCCGCCCCGGCCGCATCACCTACGCGGGGTCACTCCCCCGCGCGCAGGCGCAGGAGCTCCTGCGAGACGCCTACCTGCTGGCCCTGCCGAGCCACGCCGAGGGCCTGCCGATGGTGGTCATCGAGGCCATGAGCCGGGGCATCCCGGCCGTCACGACCCCGGTCGGTGCCATGGCCGAGCTGGTCACCTCGGGCGCCAACGGCTACCTCGTCCCGCCCGGCGACGTCGACGCCCTGACCGAGCACCTGCGGCTCCTCCTGGGTGGCGAGGAGCTGCGCGACGCGATGGCGCAGGCGGCCTACGCGACGTGGCAGGCGGGATTCGACGCCCGCTCCATGTACGCCGACATCCGCGCCTTGTGGCAGGCGGCCGCCGGCTGACCCGGGGCCGCCCGGCCGGGCGTCAGTAGGCGCCGCGGCCGCGGAGGACGGCCCCGAGGGTCTTCCACAGGATCATCATGTCGAAGCTCAGCGACCAGTTCTCCACGTAGCGCACGTCGATGCGCACGGAGTCGTCCCAGGAGAGGTCCGAGCGGCCGCTGATCTGCCACAGCCCGGTGATGCCCGGCTTGACCAGGAAGCGGCGGCGCATGTCGAAGCCGTAGCGCTCGGTCTCGCTGGGCAGCGGCGGGCGCGGGCCGACCAGGCTCATGTCGCCGCGCAGCACGTTGATCAGCTGCGGCAGCTCGTCGAGGGAGTACCGGCGCAGCACCCGCCCGACCCGCGTCACGCGCGGGTCGGCCTTCCGCTTGTAGAGGACGCCGTTGCCGTCGTTGTCGGACTCGAGCACCTCGACCATCCGGTCGGCGCCCTGCACCATGCTGCGGAACTTGAGCATGGAGAACGTCTGCCCGTCGCGGCCGACGCGGGTCTGCTTGAAGAACACCGGGCCGCGGCTGGTCGTCTTCAGGGCCAGCGCGATGACGAGAAACAGCGGGAGCGTCAGGAGCAGCGCGACGGCGGCGAGGGAGGTGTCGACCACCGTCTTGGCCAGCCGGCGCACCCCGCGGAGCTCGGGCCGCTCGACGTGCAGCAGCGGGAGCCCGCACACGGGGCGGATGGCCACCCGCGGCCCGACGACCTCGGTGACGGCCGGGGCGAGCAGCAGCTCGGCCTCGGTCTTCTCCAGCTCCCAGCCGAGCCGGCGCAGCGACGAGCCGTCCAGCTCCGGGCTGGGCATGACGGCGACGGTGTCGACCTCGTACCGCTTCACCACGTCGAGCACCTCGTCGAGGCCGCCGAGGACGGGCAGGCCGTCGAAGTCGGTGGGCACGTCGGCCGCCTTGCCGTCGGGCAGGCAGCACCCGATGACCTGGTAGCCGTGGTAGGCGGCGCGGTCGAGCTCGGCGTGCAGCGAGGCCACGGCGTTGCGGTGCCCGACGATGACGGTGGTCTGCTGGAACGCCCCACCGGTGCGGGCCCGGTGCAGCGCCTGCCGGCGCACGTAGCGGTGCAGCAGGGTGAGCACCGTGGCCAGCGGGAGGGCGACGACGACGAAGCCGCGGGCGACGCGCAGGTCCATCCCCCAGGAGACCACGGCCACGACGGCCAGCAGGACCGCGGCGGAGTGCAGGACCCGGCGGAACTCCTCGGCGCCGACCCAGAGGAAGCGCTCCTCGTAGCTGCGGCCGACGTGCATGGCGGCCAGCCACAGGAAGGGCATGAGCAGGGCGGCCCACAGCGAGTACTGGGCCGCGCCGTCGACCTCGGTGCCGAACCGGACGAAGTAGCCGATCGTGGCCGCGAGCACGGCGCAGACCGCATCCCCGAGGACGATGCTGCGGACGTAGGCCGAGCGCCACGCCCGTCGGGCCTCGGTGCCTTCGCCGCGCAGGCGGCGGAGGCCGTAGAAGCGGGTCCGCACCTTCGCGGGCAGCACCTCACGAGTCGTCTGTTCGTGAGCAACCTGCATCGAGATACCGAGCCCCCTGGGTGCGTCTGGTCGTCGTGGTGGCGAACCCGCCAACACACCGCCTCGCTCACCTGTACGGAGAGTGAGCACGCATGGGCAGCCGGGCGCCATTGCACCGGCCGGTCGAGCCGCCGGACACGACGTTAACGGCTCAGGGCCGAAATGTCTCGGCCACGACATAACAGTACGTAACGGAGATCCTTCGTTACAATCAGTCAGCGACCCCGGTCACAGCCGCGCCCCGGGGGGCGGCGACCGCGCTCAGCTCCGGCTCGGGAAGTCCGACCGCTCGACACGGGCGGGCTCAGCACCGGCGGGCTCGGCCGTCGGCGGGATCTCGATCCGGGTCGCCCCCGCCGGCTCGGTCCGTCCGTCGCCCCCCGGCATGACGCCCGACGCCGCAGGGGGCTCCTGCTCGGCGACGACGGGCCCGGGCTTCGGCTCGTCGGACTCCGTGGGGCCCTCCCCCGCGTAGCCGTACGCGTGCGGCAGCGCCGACGCCGGGGCGAGGTTGAGGATGACCCCCAGCATCCGTGCGCCGACCCGGTCGAGGAGCGCCGCGGCCCGCTCCACCTCGTCCCGCCGGGTCTTGCCCTGGCGGACCGAGAGGAGCACGCCGTCCATGGCCGCCGCGACGGCGCTGCCGTCGGCGACCGGCAGCAGCGGCGGGGTGTCGAAGACGACGAAGTCGTGGGTGGCCCGCAGCCGGTCGACCACGTTGCGCAGCTGGCTGGAGGCCAGCAGCTCGCTGGGATTGGGCGGGATGGAGCCGGCGCCGAGGACGGACATCCGGCCGTTGCCGTAGGGCTGGAGGACGTCGTCGAGGTCGGCGGTACCGGCCAGGACGCTGGTCAGCCCGGCGCCGTCGACCAGCCCGAGGTACTTGACCACGCGGGGGTGCCGCAGGTCGGACTCGACCAGCGCCACCCGGTGGCCGCCCTCGGCCAGGGTGACGGCCAGGTTGATGGCGAGGGTGGTCTTCCCCTCCGCGGCGGCCGCGCTCGACACCATGATCACGCGCGGCGGCTCGTCGACGTCGAGGAACTGCAGGTTGGTGCGCAGCTGCCGGAACGCCTCGGCGTTGCCCGACCGGCTGTGCCGCTCGAGCACGTGCTGGGAGGCGAGGTGGGGATCGCGGGCGATGGTCCCGATCACCGGGGCGCCGGCCGCCGCGGCGGCGACCGTCCCGTCGCGCACGGAGCGGTCCATCCGCACCCGTGCGTAGGCCAGCGCCAGGCCGACCAGCAGGCCGACCAGCACGCCGACGGCGGTGTTGGCGACGAGGTTCGGGGAGGCGGGCTCCTGCGCGACCTCGGGCGTGTCGAGGACGGTCACCTTCACCGGGATGCTCGTCACCGGCTCGACCTCGGGATCGGTCGGCGTCGTGGTGGTCGCCTCGACCTCCTCCACCAGGTCGGTGAACTCGGCGGCGACGGCGGCCGCCAGGTCGCGCGCCCGCTCGGCCGAGGTGTCGGTGACCACGATGTCGAGGACGGTCGTGTCGGGCACGACCGAGGCCTCGATCTTCCCCTGCACGGCCGGCGCGGCCAGGTCCAGGTCGAGCCGGTCGACGACGCCGTTGGCCAGCCGCTCGCTGGTGAGGAGCTGGACGTACGAGGCCACCCGGTTCTGGGAGAACTGGCTGCCCTGGAAGGCGGCGGTGGTGGTGGTCGCGTCCGTCGAGGTCACCCACAGCTGGGTCCCCGACGTGTAGGTCGGCGTCATCGCCAGGGCGGTACCGGCCCCGACCGCGCCGCCCACCAGCACCCCGATCACGGGCAGGAACCACCCGGCGCGGAAGGCCGCGATGGTGTCTCTGAGTTCCACTACTTCCTCGTCTCCGGTGATCGACGCTCACGGGCGTGAGCTCCAGGCGGTCGCGGACGTCGCGCGGGCCCGCACATTCCCGGTTCTGCCGACTCAAGCAGTTGCTGGGCCGTCCAGGCTAGATATCGTGCGGGGGATCCGGGGGGAGGGTTCACCCGGACGGGCCATGGCCGACGCACTTGCGCCAGTGTTCGACGAACTTGCGCCGCACGACGTCGTTCGAGTGCCGGGCCCGCACGCGCTCCCAGGCGCGGCGCCCCAGCGACAGGGCGAGCTCCGGGGAATCGGCCATCCGGCGCAGCGCCGCGCCGAGCGCCTCGGAGTCGGCCGGGGGCACGACCATCCCCGTGTCGTCGACCACCTCGGCGATCTGGCCGACGTCGCTGGCGATGACCGGCGTCGCCAGGCTCATCGACTCGAGGATGATCATCGGCATGGCCTCCGCCCGGCTGGGCAGCACGAGCGCGAGCGCCGTCCGCAGCCGGGCGCGCACCTGCTCCGGCGCGACGGGCCCTTCGAACACCACTCCGTCGGGGAGCGGGGCGGGCAGCCGGAACTGGGGCGCGAGGTCGCCGAAGAGGATCAGCTGCTGGCCGTCCAGCCGCGCCTCCGACCACGCGTCGAGGAGGACGTCGGCGCCCTTGCGCTGCCCGACCTCGCCGGCGAAGACGAACCCCGAGCGGCCGTCGGCGACCGGGCTCTCCTCGATGGGCACGGAGTTGGCCACCCGGACGGCGTCGATGCCGAGGGAGCGCACGACCTCGGCCGCCGGATCGGTGAGCACGAACACCATCGCGGGCCAGCGCAGCACCAGCCGGGCCAGCCGGCGGTTGCCCTCGGCGAACGCGACGAACTGCGAGCCGTGCACCAGTGCGGTGCAGCAGATCCCGCGCCGGCGGGCGATGCCGAGCAGCAGCCCCTCGCGGAGGAAGGAGCCGTGCTGGGTCAGGTGGAAGTGCCAGACGTCGGTGGGCTCCGCCCGGCTGAGCAGGACCTTCAACGCCGTCCGGGCGAACGTGGCGATGGTCCGCCGCCGGTCGCCGTGCCAGTAGGAGGGCCACTCGCGCACGACGAGGTCGTCCCCGCTCCAGGTGTTCATCGTGCGCACCACGGAGGAGACACCGCCGCGCCCCTGCGACGCGTTGCCGATCTGCGTGATGCGCAGCGCGGGCCGCGGGGGGCGGCTCACGCCGACATGTCCCCGGCTCGGCGGATCACCACGCCGGAGGGGTCGAGGTCCGCGGCGGTCAGCTCCCCGGGCGCCCGCAGCAGGACCAGCCCGCGCCCGGCGAGCTCACGGGCCACCTGCAGCTGGTGGTCGTCGACGTGCTCGCCGCGCTCGGCCAGCCGCGGGACGACGACGGGCCGGACACCGAGCTCGAGGGCGCGCATCAGGGTGCCCACGCCGGCGTGGGTGACGAAGACGTCGCTCTTGGCCACCAGGCGGTCGAAGTCCTCGGCGCGCATCTCCTGGTTCACGTCCCCCGGCAGGTCGTCGCGCGTCGTGGCGCCCAGCTGCCAGGTGACGGTGTCGCCGGGCCGCACCCCGTCCCGCACCGCGTCGACCAGCGCGTCGAAGCGGAACGGCTTGATGGTGCCGAGGCTGACGAAGACGCGGCGTCCCCCGCCGCTCGGGGCGGGGCCGTCGGGAGCGGGGACGGCGGTGTAGTCGTCGAGGAGCGAGGGGCCCAGCTGCCAGCCGGGGCGGTCGGCCCACGTGGCGTGCTGGCAGTAGCGCTGGACCCGTGGCAGCCGCTCGAGGATGCGGCCGGTGGCCGAGGGCCCGTCGAAGCGGGACACGCTCTCGATGTAGACGAACGGGAGGCGCCGCAGCTGCGCGATCGCGTAGGCGGAGAGACCGACCGCGGCACCGGTGCTCAGGACGACGTCGAAGGGCTCCCGGCGGGTCTCCCGGTGCAGCCGGACGGCGGCGCGGACCGCCGGTGCCAGGCCTCGCGGAGGCACGTAGTCGAGAGCGACCACGCGACGCCCGCCGAGCAGCGACCGGCTCTGCTCGGACTCGAACGTGGCGAAGACCGAGTCCGGCCGGAGGGCGAAGCGCTCGGCCCACCGGACGATCTGCGCGAGGTGACCACCGGTCGAGGCGACCAGGAGGGCGCGCTTGCCGCTGAGCGCCGCGGACAGCTCCACCCTCTCACCTGCCGGTTCGGTTCGATCCCGTCGTGGTGGCACTCCCGCAGCGTAATGGGGCGCGGGGACGGAGCCTTTCCCGCGCGCGCCGATTCGCCGGTTGGGGTGGCTGCCGGCAGCGGACGGGGACGGGCTAGGTGACGTTCGCCACGTCCGCGCGCGCCGGTTCCGCACGCCGCCGGTCCGGATGCGCTCCGCCCGGCCGCTCGCCGGCGGCCCCGTCCTCCTCGGCGGACCGTGCACCGAACGATCCCAGCAGGCCGATCAGGACGAACAGGGGGATGTAGGAGGGCGGGGAGACGAACACCGGGTTGCCGGTGGACTCCAGCAGGTACTGGACCAGCCAGGCGATGCCGGTCAGCCCGAGGAACCGCGCCACCGGCTCGGCGTCGCGCGACAGCCGGCTCGCGGTCCGCCACACGGCGACGAGCGCGGCGAGGAACGCCAGCATGCCGAGGAACCCGGACTCCCCCAGCACCGCCGGCCACATGGTGTCGGTGAGGAACATCGCGTTGCCGGTGCGCTCGGAGAGCCCCCAGACGTACTGGTAGCCGCGCTCGAGGTAGAGCGGGCTGTAGAACTCCGAGGCCGTGTCCGAGCCGAACCGGCCGAAGCCGGCGCCCAGCGGGAAGTAGTCCTGGGCGACGAAGAAGGAGTCGCGGGTCATCAGCGTGCGCGCCGCGGTGCCCTCGGACTGGTCCACGTAGGTGGCGACGATGCCCTGCAGCGCGTTCAGCAGCGTCGACCAGAAGACGATGACGATGCCGGCGACGACGGTGAGCGCCGCCGGGAAGACGCCGGCGCGGCCGGCCCGGGAGCTCAGCCACAGGAAGCTGCCCATCATCCCCAGCCAGGTCTTGCGCCGGAAGGAGAGGACGGCGACCAGGGCCATGCCGGCCGACAGCAGCCAGGTGAAGCGGGTCGCGCCCATGCTGGTGTTCCAGGCGACGACCCCGAGGAACCCCAGGGCGGCCATGATGCCGAGCGTGCCCGGCTCGACGAACGGCCCGATCAGCGACGGGATGGCCGCGCGGTAGCTGAGCTGGTCGATGTTGCCGACCGTGCTCTGCCAGGTCTGCGGGATGGCGAGGTTGACCAGGCAGCAGGCGATGATGACCAGCAGGACGGCGACGCCGCCCTTGGCCAGGCGGCGCACGTCCGCGCTGGACCAGCGCAGCTGCGCCACGGCCAGCGCGAGCAGGATGCCCTTGCCGGCCAGCGCCGCGCCCGAGGCCAGGACGACGAGCGGCACGTTCGCGACCAGCCCGCTGACCACCCCCAGTACCCCGTAGAGGGCGAACCAGCCCAGCCCCGGGAAGGTCCGGAGCGGCTCGCCGCGGAGCAGCCGGGGCCCGACGCAGACGAGCAGCGTGGCCCCGATCGCCGCCTCGTCGAGGTAGTCCACCTGGGCGATGCCGCTCACCTGGGCGGCCGACTTGTTGAACAGGCTGATCAGGACGGCGGCCGCGACGAAGCGCTTGGGGTGCTGACAGCCCCACACGAGCACCGGGACGCCGACCACCAGCAGGAGCACCGGGACCGGCTGGTAGGACGCCGCCACGGTGAGCCCGACGACGGCGAGCACGCAGACGAGCAGCGAGCGGGGCACGGTCCTGGTCAGCGCGTCACCCACCCCGACCCCTTCCACGCCACGGGCCGCTCGCTCCGGGCGATACGGTCCCCGCTGGTCCGACGCGAGCGTTCCACGCGTACCGGTGCTCCGACAATGCCACGCCGCCGCGACCCCCCGGCCGGGCGACGCCTGGGTATGGCTGCCGTCACACGGCCGCGGGGCCACCGCCACCTGCACGGTGGATTCTGCCCCTCCCCGTCGCCGTCCGGCTGGCGTTCCGGGTGGTGCGTGGTCGAACATGGCGGAGGCCTGCAACGGACGGACGGGGAACGCCGGGGCCAGACCTGCCCGACCACTCCCCCCACTCGGACTACAGGAGCACTGCGTGAAGATCTCGGTCATCGGCTGCGGATACCTGGGCGCGGTGCACGCCGCCTCGATGGCCGAGCTGGGTCACGACGTCGTCGGCATCGACGTGGACCAGGCGAAGATCGACTCGCTGGCCAAGGCCCAGGCGCCCTTCTTCGAGCCGGGCTTCGAGGAGCTGCTCGAGCGCACCCTGGCCACCGGGCGGCTGCGCTTCACCACCGACATGGCCGATGCGGCCGGCTCCGCCGTCCACTTCGTCTGCGTCGGCACCCCGCAGAAGCGCGGCGAGTACGCCGCCGACATGCGCTACGTGCAGGGCGCCGTCGAGTCGCTGCTCGAGGTCCTCTCCCCCGGCGAGCTCGTCGTCGGCAAGTCCACCGTGCCGGTGGGGACGGCGGCCCGGCTGGCCGAGCTGATCGACGAGAAGGTGCCCGGCGCCCTGCTGGCGTGGAACCCCGAGTTCCTGCGCGAGGGCTTCGCCGTCCAGGACACGCTGCACCCCGACCGGCTGGTCTACGGCCTGCCGGTCGGGCCCGACGCCGAGACGGCCCGGAAGCTGCTGGACGAGGTGTACGCGACGATCGTCGCGCGGGGCACGCCCAAGGTGGAGAGCGACTACGCCACCGCCGAGATGGTGAAGACCGCCGCCAACTCGTTCCTGGCCACCAAGATCTCCTTCATCAACGCCATGGCCGAGCTGTGCGAGGCGACCGGCGCCGACGTGAAGTTGCTCGCCGACGCGATCGGCTACGACGACCGGATCGGCCGCAAGTTCCTCAACGCCGGCCTCGGCTTCGGCGGCGGCTGCCTGCCCAAGGACATCCGCGCCTTCATGGCCCGCGCCGGGGAGCTGGGCGCCGACCAGGCGCTGACGTTCCTGCGCGAGGTCGACAACATCAACATGCGGCGGCGCATCCGCATGGTGGAGCTGGCCCGCGATGTGCTCGACGGTTCGCTGCTGGGCAAGAAGGTCGCCGTCCTGGGTGCGGCGTTCAAGCCCGACAGCGACGACATCCGCGACTCCCCGGCGCTGAACGTCGCCGCCCAGCTACAGCTGCAGGGCGCCGTCGTCCGGGTGACCGACCCGGCCGCCATCGAGAACAGCCGCCGGCAGTGGCCGCAGCTGGACTACGCGGCCACGCCGGAGGAGGCGGCCGAGGGCGCCGACGCCGTGCTGGTGCTCACCGAGTGGAAGCAGTACCGCGAGCTGGACCCGGTGGCGTTCGGCCGGGTGGTGTCGCAGAAGCGGGTGCTCGACGGCCGCAACGCGCTGAGCCGCAGCGAGTGGACCGCCGCGGGCTGGACCTACCGGGCGCTCGGCCGCCGCGCCGGCTGACCCCCTGATCCGCCGATCTCGTCTGCCGTGCCGCTGACCCTCCGCGCCGCCCGATGGTGATCCGACGGCTGGGCCGCGCCCTGCGCGGGGGGAAGCTGGTCAGCCGGGGGCTCACCGTCGCCGACCAGGCGATCTCCAGCGCCAGCAACATGCTGCTGTCGGTGGCGATCGCCTCCGGCGTGAGCGCGAGCGTCTTCGGCGAGTTCGCGATCATCTACAGCATCTACTGGCTGCTGCTGGGCGGAACCCGCGCCGCGGTCCTCGACCCGCTGCTCATCACCCAGCGGAACGTGCTCAAGGGCGCGCCGGTGCACCTGGTCGCCGTGGCGTCGGCGGCGGCGGTCGGGGCCATCGGCATCCCGGTCGGCCTGCTCCTGCTGGCCACCCCCCTGGACGTCGCCTGGGTGGTGTTCTTCCTGGGGCTGCCCGCCCTGCTGGTGCAGGACGCGCTCCGCTACGTCGGCTTCTTCGAGCAGCGGCCGGGCCGGGCGGTGCTGCTGGACGGCGTCTGGCTGGTCGTGATGATCGTCGCCACCGTGCTGGCCCTGACCGACGTCATCTCGGGCACCGCCGTCGTCCTGGGCCTGTGGATCCTCGGCGCGCTGCTGGCCGACGTGATCGGCCTGGTCGCCTTCCGGCTGCGCCGCGAGCCCCTGCACCTGCGGGCGCGGCTACGGGCGATGTGGCCGGTGTCCGGCCCGCTGCTCGGCGACTTCGCGCTCTCCTCGGGCTCCGGCCAGCTGACGATCTTCGTGCTGCCGCTGGTGGCGAGCACCGCGCTGCTCGGCTCGCTGAAGGCCGCGCAGGTGGCCAACGGCCCGCTCAACATCACCGTGGCCGCCGCGAGCGTCATCTGCCTGCCGATGGTGGCGAGCGCGGTGGAGTCCGACCGGAACCGGGCGTTGCGCATCGGCCGGTTCGCCTCGCTGGCGCTGGCCGGTGTCGCCGTGGTGTACGGCACGGTGCTCGTGCTGCTGCCGCAGGGCGTCGGGCAGGCGCTGTTCGGCGAGTCGTGGGGCTCGGGCTGGCTGGTGGCCGCGGTGAGCGTGCAGATGGTGCTGTTCGGCATCACGCACGGAGCGCTGCTGGCGATGCGCGGTTCGCGCAACACCGGGGCCGCACTGAAGGTGCGGATCGCGGTGGCGCCGATCGCGGTGCTCCTGCCCGTCGCGCTGACCGCCGTCTGGGGCCGCACGGGCCTGATGGCGGGGCTGGTGATCGCCGCCGCGACGATGTCGCTGGTGAGCTGGCTGGTCGCCGTCCGGGTCGTGCCGAGGACCCCGCCGCCGGAGGAGGGCACGGCCGGCGACGAGGCCGTCGAGGTCCTGGAGGACGCCCCGACCGGCAAGAACCCGCTGGGCTCGCCGGCGTCCACGGCGCAGTAGCCGTCAGTCGGCCGCCGCGTCGAGCGCGACGCTCTTCCGCGACTCGCCCCAGCGGGCGTCGGAGAAGTAGAGGGTGTGCTCGCGCCGGGTGTTGCTCGCCGCGTAGATGCCCTGCTTGAAGTAGACGCTCTGCCCCTCGAACAGGGTCGCCGCGACGGCGTTGACCAGCCGCTCGTCGTTGATCCACACCTGCACGCCGCCCTTCTCCGGGTCGGTGGACCACTCGATGCGGACGGTGTGGTCCAGCCACTCGCCCCGCTCCAGCGGGCCGAGGTCGTAGGTGGCGACGTACTGCGCGGACTCGCGGCCCTGCAGCCCGCCACGCACGGAGAGCCGGATCTCGGGCTGCGGCCCCGGGGTGACCCAGAGGTCGACGTTGGGCGACCCCTCGTTCGCGGTCTGGTGCCACTGGGTGTAGATCAGGAACTCGCCGCCGCCGTCCCACAGGAAGTCCTCGGGGAAGTACGTCGACCACGAGTACCACTGCACGTCGCCCTCGCGGGGGGCGCCGGCCTCCTCGATGGTCGAGCGCACCTCCCCGCGGATGGTGGTGTCGACGCCGAAGGTGAAGTCGCCCGGGCGGGCGGAGAAGGCGGCGGAGTACTCGTACCCGGGGCGGACCGGCTCGTCGACGACCCGCACCTGCTCGGGCCGGGCAGCCTGCACCTCGCTCCAGTCGGAGAAGTCGCCGTCGGCGTAGCTCCACACCTGCTCGGGCTCCGCCGGCTGGTCCGACGACGTCGATCCCGAGGTGGCGGAGGACCTCGACCGGGAGGTGGTGAACCGGTCCCCCGTCGTCGAGACCGGATCGAGCTCGGCCCGCGGGATGGCGGTGCTCTCGATCGGGGTCGACGTCGGCTGCGCGGTGGCGTGCGGGGATTCCTCCTGGCCGTCGTCGGAGTCGCCCGAGCCGCAGGCACTCAGGACCAGCGACGCCGCCACCGCCAGGGCGAGCGGGAGCCGTCGTCGTCCTCGAGTCACTGCGGTTCCCTCTTGGTCCTGGTATCAGCGCGGTGGGCGACGCAGCGCCCCGGACGACGGCCTGCTCCCCCCGGCACGAGCCCGCACCGGGCAGCCCTGGGCGGGCCGCCCGAGGTTACTCATCGCAGGCTCGTGACCGCAGGGTCACCGCCACGCAGGTGGAAACGAGGTGTTCATGCCCCGTGTTCCCCGATGCGCAGCGGGGACGCCGAGCAGCCCTTATTGTCGGTAGCGATGATCTTCCCCGGGCGTGTCGTGGACGAGCAGCCCGAGGTGCCCGGCGCACCTCGGGTGGGTTAGCGGTGTCGGCACCACGCCCCGGCACGACATCGCGCAGCGCCGCCACGCGGCCGGCGGGCCAGGGGGCGGGTGAGCGGCAGTCGCGCCGCGCGGCGGCGCTGCCGGCGCGTCCGCGGGCGTCGTCGTCCGGCCCGACCCCGGCGAAGCCGACCGCGCGGCTGGACTCGCTGACCGGCCTGCGGTTCGTCGCGGCGCTGCTGGTCTTCGGCTCGCACCTGATCGCGACGTTCGAGTTCACGCCGGTGGCCGACACGGTCTACCCGTACCTGGAGCCGGGCGCGGCCGGGGTGAGCTTCTTCTTCATCCTCAGCGGGTTCGTGCTCACCTGGACCCACCGCCCCGGCGACCGGGCCGGCCCGTTCTACCGCCGGCGGTTCGCCCGGATCGCGCCTGCGTACTGGGTGGCGGTGATCGCGTTCATCCCGCTGAACGCACTGGCCCGCCCGGAGGAGACCGGGACGCTGCTGCTGCACATGGCGCCGCAGTTCCTCGGCCTGCACGCGTGGATCCCCGACTCCGACTACTACTGGGCCGGGAACGGCGTCACGTGGTCGATCTCCTGCGAGATGTTCTTCTACGCGCTGTTCCCGCTGCTGATCGTGCAGGCGATGCGCCTGTCGCAGCGGGCGCGGTGGTGGGTCGCCGGGGTGCTCTGCGTGCTGGTGATCGTGCCCCCGATCGTGCTGGCGCCGCTCACCCACGGCGAGACGGTGGCCGACTGGGCGATCTTCATCTTCCCGGTGCAGCGGCTGTGGGAGTTCTGCCTCGGCATCCTGATCGCGCTGTGGATCAAGGAGGGCGCCCGCGTCCGCCGCATCGGGCTCGGCGGCTCGCTCGCGCTGGTCGCCGTCGCCTACGTCGTCGCGGCGTTCGCGCCCGCCTACCTGATCTGGGTGGCGATCCCGTTCATCCCGTTCGCGCTCACCATCGCGACGGCCGCGCAGGCCGACCTCGACGGGCGCCGGTCGGTGTTCCGCCACCCGGTGCTGGTGAAGCTCGGCGAGTGGTCGTTCGCCTTCTACCTCACCCACCAGCTGGTGATCCGGGCGGTGGACTACGTGCTCGAGCCCACCACCGTGCCGGGCGCCCTCGGCGCCTCGGTGCTGGCCCTGGTCGGATCCATCGCCAGCGCCTACGTGCTGTTCACTGTTGTCGAGAAGCCGCTGGAGCGGCGGCTGCGCGGGGGGTCGCTACCGGTGAGCACCGGCGGCGGCGGTCACGTCCAGAAGCGGTAGCGCGACACACAGGCGCTGGCCGCCCCCCGCCCGGCACATTCACCGGATCCGGGGGATGCTGACGATGCGCAGCTGTGATCCGCCCGGCCGGTATGCAGGCGTACCGTCGGGGTAGGTGATCACGGTCACGAAGCAGGGTAGTTTCCCGCGTATCCGGCGACGAGCCGGCGACACCAAGGAAGAGCCCATGAGCTGGGTGCTGATCCTCATCACACTGTGGGTGGCGGCCGGCATCGCCGTGGCCCTGGTGATCGGGCGCGGGATCCGCCTGGCCGACGACGAGGACGCCGCAGCCACGACCCTGCATGCCGGCCCGGACGACGAGCCGGCCGCCGACGAGGCGTGGCCGCTCCCGGGCGCGGCCGCGGCAGAGGGGGCTTCACGCAGGCCGCGCCCATCCGGGCACCCGGCCATCGGGCACTGCATCCCCGCCCCCGAGCGCGCGCCGACCGATCGCGAGCGCGGCCTGGCCTGAGCCTCACCCCCGCGAGGCAGGGCCAACCCCGCCCTCTCCTACGTCGCCGTACCCTCGGCCGGGTTCGACGGCGACGGGGGGCAGGCGATGCAGAGCGGCGACAGCGGCGTGCGCGACAGCGGGCGTACGGGTGACACCTCCCCCATCCCCCTCGTGGCCGACGGCGACCACGCGGACGAGATGGCAGAGGGACGCCCCCGTCACCGCGGGCTGCGGCGGGTGCTGATCGGCCTCGGAATCCTGGCACTCGCGCTGGTACTGCTCGTCGGCGGCGGCTTCTGGTTCCTCGCCGACCGCTGGGCCGGCAACATCGACCGCGTCTCCGACGTCTTCGCCGACATCGAGGAGGACGCACGCCCCGCGCCGGCTACCCCGCAACAGAGCGCCGGCGAGGAGCCGGTCACCTTCCTGCTGGTCGGTTCCGACACCCGCAGCGAGGGCGAGCAGGGCGTCGACCCCGGCGGCCGATCCGATGCGATCATGCTCGCCCGGCTTTCCGCCGACCGGCAGCACGCCCAGCTGATCTCCATCCCCCGCGACTCGTGGGTGGAGATCCCCGGCCACGGCATGAGCAAGATCAACGCGAGCTACGCGATCGGGGGCCCGCCGCTGCTTGTGCAGACCGTCGAGCAGCTCACCCAGGTGCGCATCGACCACTACGTCGCCATCGACTTCGAGGGCCTGATCCAGGTGACCGACGACCTCGGCGGCGTGGACGTGGTGGTCGCCGAGACCACACAGAACGGCCCGTACACCTTCACCGAGGGCGTCAACCACCTCGACGGCGACCAAGCCCGCTGGTACCTCGCGCAGCGCTACGGCCTGCCCGGTGGGGACTTCGACCGCGTGAAGCGGCAGCAGCAATACCTGCGGGCGATGTTCGACAAGCTGTTCAACTCCGAGACCTTCACCAGCCCGCCGAAGCTCGATGCGGCGATGCTCGCCATCACGAGCGCGGTGAGCGTCGACGACACCCTGAGCAACGCCGACCTGGTGAGCCTCGCCTATTCGATGCGCAACGTGACCCCCGGCGACATCGAGTTCTTCACCGCGCCGGTGATGGGCCTCGGCATGGAGGGGCAGGCGAGCGTCGTCTACCTCGACGACGTGGCCGCGAGCCGCATGTGGGAGTACCTGCGCAGTGACTCCCTCGGCCAGAACGCCGACGAGTTCGCCGACGAAGCCCTGCCCGACGTACCGCGCTGACGGCGGCTGTTGCCACGGAGCAACAGGCTGTGCGCGGAGCCCGACACGCCTTGACCCCGAAGACCACTCGCCGGCCGGCCCGCACAGAATTCGCTGCGCGCTCGCCTGCGCGCGCGTCGCAAGCACCAGGACGGGCGCCTGACCCAGCCCTTGGACCGAGAACGACCCAGCCCCTCGGCCAAGCCGAGGGGCTGACTCGCAGGTGCAGACGCACGGGCCGATGATCGCTCACCGCCCGGGCGGCCGCCGCGACAGCGGGGGCGTCAGTAGGCCCGGGAGCCCCGCACGACGGCGCCGAAGCACTCCCACCCGGTGATCGGCACGGCGTTCGCTCACACCGTGATCGATGACCACCGCCGAGGCGCCTACCCCGAGATCCACGACGACGACACCACTACCACCGCCATCGGCGTGCTGCGCAACGCGGTCGCCTGGTTCGCCGATCGAGGCATCACCGTCGAGCGCGTCCTTTCCGACAACGGCTCGGATCACCGCTCCCACGCCTGGCGGGACACCTGCCTCGAGCTGCCATCAAGCCCAGCCACGCCGGCCCCTACCGCCCGCAGACGAACGGCAAGATCGAAGGCATCCACCGCACGATGGCCGACGGCCAGGCCTACCGACGCCCCTTCGCGAGCGAATCAGCATGCCGCAAAGCACTTTCCGCCTGGCTGCACGAGTACAACCATCACCGACCCCACACCGCGACCGGGCGTCGCCCACCCATCACCCGCTTGACCAACCTGTCCGGTCAGTACACCTAGCGGCGACCGGACATCTGGCGGCCGGCTCCCAAACGATCACGCGTTTGCCGCCGGACGGCAGCAGATCAACGTTCCGGGCGACGGCCGGGTGCGTGGCGCACTACGCCCTGCCGCGCCTCACGGTCGCCCGTAGTCGTGCGGCAGTGCCTGAAGTCGATCCCAGGGAAAACCGTGCATCACCCGATAGTCGGGGACGCCATCCAGTAACGGCGCCCATGGATCCTCGCCCGTCGCCGCCTGAACGGAAGCGCCACTCTCCGCAATCAGCGCAACAGCGCCCGCGGTGTCGACGACAATAAAGCCGTACCGCTGCGCGGCACTCGCCACCATGGCAGCCACAGGATGCAGATTCAGCGCTGAGACATCGATCGTTGGATCAAGACGCAGTCGAGTACCTTCGGGGACTGCATGAGGATGAGTGTCCCAACCGTCGCTCCGCTGCGCGGGCCAGCTCAGCCTCGTCGCGATTGCAGGATTGGGAATGGCAAGAGACAAGGCATGCTCGATGCGCCCACTCTGGACGTCGGCAAGCCTCACCATACCGCCCGAGCTAGAAAGCCCAGTCGCCGTCGCGCCGAAGTGCCCGTCGAAAAACCCGGGGCTACGGGACACTCGATCGATCCGCCCTCCCCAGCATGCACCCCATCCGCCCTCATCGTGGACCGCGCCCCAAAATTCCCACAACTGATCCGTAGACGGTGAGTAGATCGACAACGCCTTGTCCGTACCTGGTGAAGGAACAGCACCAGCAGGAATAGGCACATCCTGGAAGTGGCCTCCAGGGTTTACGAGTCCATCTGGCGTGTAGCCTTTACCTTGACAGTCAACGAAGGCGACGTCCGTAGTGGATAACCCATCATCGGCGATGTAGTAACTGTTGTTGAAGTTGTAGACATTGAAAGCTGCTATGCCGTTATAGCGGTCACTTACAGTGCTCGCCAGGTGAGCCACGAGACTGTGACTTTGCGTCGAGATCGGCGCGTTTGATACGTCCTCACGCCAGACACTCGCAGGGCCGAAGGGGTACCGTCCCATAAGGCCGTTTGCGGCGGACACGTCGGCGACGTTGGGCGCACTTTCGGGCACCTGCTTCGCCAGCGTCGGCATGCTGCGCCAAGCCTCCCCGTCAGGGGCAGGAAGCGTCTCATCGACGAACGACTCGGGCACCCGCGCACCTTCCGGCGTCATGCCGCTGGGCTCCTCGGAGGTGTCCGGACGCGCCGGCGGCGAGGACCTCGGGGGGGAGGTGGCTTCCCGCACACCTAGCTCTACGTCAGACGGAGCACAACCTAACAGCCCCGCCAGAGACACGGAGACCGCCAGGCCGAGAAGCGCCGCCCGACCCACTAGCTGCTGGGGCACAGAACCTCCGAACACCTCAGTTAGGGAGACGCATGGCGCGATGCGCTCGGACCATCCTCGCAGCCCCGCCGTCGTGGCTGGGGACGTCTTCGAGCGTGTCGGAGAGACAGCCCGGAGGACACAGATCCGCAGGCAGTGCGGGGCAACTTCCGACCGCCATACGGAAGACCGAAGAGGTGCGTACATGCGAAAAGGTCGCTTCAGCGGTCGAGCGAGATTGAGCCGCCCGGCGCCATGTGTCAGCGTTCGGGATCCTCAACGCCTCCCAGATGGCTCACCATGGCCCCCGGGTCTGGTGGAGGAACTGAAGCCACGGAAGGGTGAAGCAGCGCCAGCACCGAGACAGTACCCCGACGAACTGTGTGGGCGGGCCGTGCGGATGGCGTTCGAGATCCGGGAGGAGACCGGGCAGCGCAAGGGCGCCCTGGCCGGGTGGCCCAGCAGCGGGGCATCAACCCCGAGACGCTGCGCAACTGGGGCAACCAGGCCGAGGTCGACGGCGGCGTCCGGCCGGGCACGTCGACCGATGACCGGCAGCGGAACGCGGAGTTGGAACGTAAGATCCGCGAGCTGCGCCGGGCGAACGAGGTCCTGAAGTCCGCGTCGGCTTTGTTCGCGGCGGAGCTCGACCGCCCACGTCGGCGCTCATCGCCTACATCGACTAGAGCAAGGACGACTTCGGGGTCGAGCCGAACTGCCGAGCGCCCACCGCTGCCGGCGCCAAGATTGCCCCGAGCACCTACTGCGCCCACCACTCCCGGCCGCTCTCGGCTCGGGCGGTCGGCGATAGGCGATAGGCGATAGGCGATAGGCGACTCAAGACCGAAATCGTCCGGGTGCACGAGGTCAATCTGGGCGTCTACGACGTGCGAAGGTGTGGCGGGCACTGAACCGCGAAGGCGTTCCGGTGGCCCGCTGCCGGGTCGAGCGGCTGATGCGCGAGCTGGGCCTGGCCTGCGTGGTCCGCGGCAGAAGCAAGCGCACCACCGTGCCCGCCGCGTGGCCGCCCGCCCTGGAGATCTGGTCGACCGGAACTTCACCGCGCCGGCGCCGAACCGGCTGTGGGTGGCCGACCTGACCTACGTCGCCACCTGGTCCGGGGGCATCTACGTCGCCTTCGTCATGGACGTCTCCTCCCGCCGGGTCGTCGGCTGCTGACCTCCACCAGCCTCTGCGCCGACCTGGCGCTAGACGCCCTTGAACACGGCCTGCGGGCCCGCGCCCGACACCAGCGCCACGTGACCTGCCTCCTGCACCACTCCAACCGCGGCGTGCAGCGCCTGGCCACCCGCTACACCGAACGCCTGGATGTCACCGGCGCCGTTCGTTCGGTGGGTAGCGAGGGCGACCCCTACGACAACTCCACCGCCGAGTACCTCATCGGTCTGTACCAGACCGAGCCCCTCCCCCGCCGCGGACCCTGGCGCGGCCTCGACGACGTGGAACTCGCGACCCTGAAGTACGTCGACTGATTCACCCACCGACGCCTGCACGGCGCCCGCGGCGACACCCACCGGTCGAGCACGAGGACGACCACTACTGTTCGATGGCCGACCTCACCGAAGACCATTCAGCAGAACCAAGCCTCCGCTGGACCGGGGGCGGTTCATTAGCACTGGATCGGTTCGCCGCCGCATGTGCCACACAGAGTCCGCATAGCCATTGACCCAGAGCTGCTGGCTCGATCCGCCACCTTGCCCGCGTGATGACGACCGAGCCCCTGCCACCGCCATTCATTACTGTGGCCCAGCTCCTCGAAGCCAACCTCGTAGAGGCATTCCCTAGCCGAACCAACCACCAGTAACGAAGCGGCATGCCAGAGTCACCGAAACTTTGGCCCAGGCCCCTCGTCGCCAACTTCGTATTTGTGACCGTAACCGTAGGCGGTCGCGATCTCCGAATTCCCGGGAACGATGTTCAGAATCACACCGAGCGCCTTCGCGCCCACACGCTCCAATGCCGCGGCAGCCTGCCGCAACTGTTCCTTCTGAGTGCGTCCGTACCGGGCAGACAGGAGCACGCCATCTACGTGCACAGCCAGTCCGACTGCGTCTGCGACGGGGAGCAGAGGAGGCGCATCGACAAGAATGAAGTCGTTCTCGCTACGCAGACCGTCTAGCATCGCGCGCATTTGACTCGAGGACAGCATCTCGCCAGGGTTGGGCGGGGTCGGCCCCGCAGCAATAACGTTGAGGCCTCTGGTCCCATGCCGCTGCAGTACATCGTCGACTCCAGCACTTCCTGACAGAATGTTTGTGAGCCCGACTCCGCCGATCAGTCCCAAATACCGGGTGACTTTCGGCTTGCGGAGGTCGCCGTCCACAACGGTGACCCGCCGCCCTGCATCGGCTAATGCCACGGCAAGGTTTACGACCGTCGTCGTCTTGCCTTCGTCCGGCAAGGCGCTCGTCAACATGATGACCTTTGGGGGGTCGTCAACCTTCAGATACTGCAGATTCGTACGGAGCTGTCGGTAATCCTCCGCAGCTCGCGTTACCGCCTCACGATCTATGACATGCGCCTTCGCCAGCTTATTGTCGCGGGCGATCGTCCCGATGACCGGCAGTCCTAGCGATTCCGAGATTTCATCTGGCCTCTTGACCGACCGATCCAAAGCAACCCGCAGGAACGCCAGACCGACCCCCACCACGCCGCCGAGTACGGAACCGACGAGCACGCTGCGCGCCACCTGAGGTGAGCTCGGGGAGTCCGGTTCTTCCGGTGCGAGCGTCACTCGAACGGCGACCGGCGAGGTGGCGGCTCCGGGGGCCGTCTCCAACTCCTCGACCAGTCGCGTGAATTCCAGCCCAATAGCCTGGGCGATCTCCCGAGCCACACTCGGCGATCGGTCCTCAACGGACACGTCAATCAGAACAGTGTCTGCGATGGGCTCCGCGCTGATCCGACTAGCTAGCGCCGTGGCCGATTCGTCAAGCCCCAGGCGATCAACGACTCGACCTGCGAGCTGCTCCCCGGTGATCAGCCGCGCGTACGACGTCACGCGCTCTTGGCTGAACTGCCCGCCTTGGAACACGTCTGAGGTCGTGTTGGTGTTCTGCGTCGCTACAAAGAACTGGGTGTTCGCCTCATACATCGGTTGCTGCAGCTGGGCACCCACGAGGGCCCCGGCCCCGCCTAGAACCATGCCAGCCACGATGAGCCACCATGACGCGCGTAACGCTGTCAATGCCTTGCGGACGTCCACTCTGCGGCTCCCACCTCGACGACTACAGCGAGTATGCCTCCACAAGCGCGGGGCATACCTTCGCACCCCTCCGAAGGAGGGAGTGGCGTGACCAGCGCCTTGCGGACCAGCCATGGTCACTTGAGACGCTGAGCATGAACACTTAACCGCTCAACCGGGTGTCGACCGGATCGGGCACATAGATTTACAGGTGAGCTGGTTCCAGCCGAGCAACGCGCGAGACGGGGGTCCCGTGACGCAACGACAGGCGATAGTCGTATCGAGCCTGCCCTGGCCACCCGACTCGGGGGATCCCGTCCGCGTCTTGGCCATGCTGGAGCGCCTCTCCGAGATGCGAGACACCGACGTTCTCGTGGTCCGTCGTCCCAGCAGCACGGACGAGGACGTGGAAGCTCTTCGAGCCGCGGTCCCACGGGCCCGAGTTCGGACCTTTGCCCCGTGGTGGGAAACCCGGACCAGTGCTCCGTGGACCGCCGTTCGCATTCTGGTCGCGCTCCTAACCAGAACGCCCCCCTGGATAGTTGGACGTTACTCGAGGGAACTATCCAAGTTCATACACAAGTATCACTCCGACTACAGTCGGATTATTGGTATCGGTGAAGCGACCGGCATTTACGTGCGACGGGGATCTGGCTGGCACTGGGACAAGGCGAACGTCCTGACCGTCAGTAGCAGGGACGCCATAGTCGGTTCTCGGGGGCTTCCAGGCCTACGCCCGATCCTTGACTTCCTCACGAGCCAGCCCTTCGAGGCTCGCGTCGGAGTGCGTGTCGCATCAGTGACGGTGACATCCGAGGACGAACGAAGGCGCTGGCTGAAAGTCTCCCGATCGAGCGATCAAGGACGAGTCTCAGTCCTCCCGAGTTCCGTCCCTGCCGCTCCGGTCGTTAAGCTTGGATCAGACCCGACGACCATCGTCTGGCTGGGATCGTTCGTGTACGCGCCCAACGTCCAAGGGTTGTTGCAGTTTCTCGCGGTCGCGGACCCGGTCTTGACCCACGCGGGTGTGCGCTTGCGCGTCGTCGGTGCAGACTGCCCGCCCGGTCTCCGTGCCGAGCTGAGGCGATATCCCTGCGTTGACTTCCTCGGCTTTGCACCTGACCTCCACCCCGCCCTTAACGGCGCGACGGCCGCCATCGTGCCCGTGTGGCAGGGGGCCGGCATCAAGATGAAGACGCTCACCCTCCTGGCCCACGGCCTACCGGTAGTCAGCACCACCGTAGGCGCTGAAGGCATACGGAGGGAGGCCTTTTGGCATGTTTCCGATGACGCTGAGGACTTGGCACGCGCCTGCGCCGAAGTGACTCTCGGACCGCCCCTCTTAGCCAAAGCCGCCGCGGGCCGCCAAGTATGGTCGGACGACCATTCGCCAGATGCCTTCAACACTGCATTGACGGCGATCTTCGCATGAGGGGACTCGGCTACGACGAAGGGCAAGACGTGAAACAGCAGCGACTCAGTGTCACCCGAGGTCGTCAGGCGCGGCGTCTAGATAATCGGCGGGACAGCCATGCCACGTAGCAACGTGCGGCGCAGATCCCGATCCTCAGCCGACCGCCTCGTCATCGTGCAGTACGGTGGCGACTTTCGAGAGGCCGCGGAACGGTTGGCTAAGGGTGGGCCGGAAACTTACCGCGCGCAGAAGTACACCGTCGACTACGTGGAGAACCTCGCCAACCGGCTCGGGGATGTAGTCACGATCACTTGCGTCACGGAAGAGCAGTATGACGTGCGCCTGCCAAGCGGAGTGCGGGCGATCGGCTTGGGGAGCACGGGTGACTACTCAGTGGTCGCGGTAGCTCGCTTGCTCGAGAAGCTGTCGCCGACCATGTTGATCCTGCGCAGCCCGATGCGACGGGTCCTACTTTGGAGCGCCGTGCGGGGCGTTCGAACGATGCTCCTCCTCGCCGACTCATATAACCCGTCCTCCGTCAAGAGCCGAGTAGCGTTCCGCCTACTGGCAGCGATGACGTACTTGCCGACCGTTGACCTCGTTGCCAACCACGGCGAAGCCTCCACTCGGCAACTGGTTGAGATCGGTGCATGCGCCTCGAAATGCCTTGCCTGGGATTTCCCCGCAATGGACACACCACAGAGCCGCAACCCTAAGGAACTCGGGCCTGGCCCCTTCCGACTGATATACGTGGGCGCCATCGTACCGGAGAAGGGAGCGACCGACCTCATCGCTGCTGTTCGCCTTATGAAGGATGACGGCCTGAAGGTGAGCGCCGACATAGTCGGCCAAGGGGACGAAGATCCCTTGAGGCAGATGGTCAACGAGCTTGGCGTAGCCGACGCCGTGCAGCTGGTCGGTGCCGTGCCGAACGGTGAGGTTATCAACCGTATGGCACAGGCCGATGTCGTTGTCGTGCCCAGTCGTCACGCCTATGCGGAGGGATTTCCTCTAACGATCTACGAGGCGTTCTGCTCTAGAACCCCTCTTGTGGCATCCGACCACCCGATGTTCGTGCGGCAACTTCAGCACCGAGAGTCAGCTTTACTCTTTCGCGCTGGCGACCCGGTCGACCTAGCGCACCGGCTCCAGACATTGCTAACCGACAGCCACACGTACGCAACCCTATCGCGGAACACTCTCGCTGCGTGGCAACAACTACACCGCTCGGTTGACTGGGCGAAGTTGATTGACACCTGGCTTACTGGCCGAGGCGCAACTGAGCGGCTTCTGTCCGAGCGATCTTGCGCTAGCGCGTCGACCGCGAATCCCGACCACGACGGCTGGCGCAACGTGCGCACCTCTCGCGGCCAAAGAGCCCCCTAATGACTGAGCGTTCGAACTTCGCCACTTTTAATGTCATCCATGTGGGCGCTGTCGGCGCGTTCCCAGGCGGCATGGCCAAGGTAGTGAACGGGATGCTTACTTGGCAGGTGCCCGGCGTGCGAATGCGCGCGTTGCCCACCACTCGGGGCAAGCGTCGCGACCCCCGCTCCCCGTTCATGTCTGCCGTGGCGGCGTGGACTCTGGTTCGCGAGCGACTTCGGCAACAGCCAACCGTTGTGTCGGCACATCTTTCTGAGCGAGGTTCCTTCGTGCGCGAGGGCGTCGTTCTGATGCTAGCCCGCGCCTTGGGCTTTGGCACCGTGGCGCACCTTCACGGCGCCGACTTCGACACTTTCGCTCGATCCCATCCTGCACTGACCCGGGTCGTTCTTCGCCGAGCTGACGTCATAGCCGCCTTAACTGCGGACTCCGTCACGACGTGCCGACAGTTGCTCGGCCCCGGCTCCGTCGTGACACTAGTCCGTAACGGAGTCAGCGTACCCACTTTGGACTGGTCGACAAAGGAGTCGTGGGTCGTCTTCGGTGGCGAACTATCGCATCGCAAAGGGTTTGACGCCCTCACTCAAGCATGGCTCAGCGCGCCGACGCAAGATCACTGGCAATTGCACATAGCAGGATTGGACGTCGAGGGACTCGCGATCCGGCTGGCGGATCGCCCTGACGTCGTCTACCACGGTCCGTTGAGGCATGAAGACCTGTTGGCCCTGCTCGAGCGAAGCAAGGTTGCTGTTTTGCCGTCGCGCGCAGAAGCGTTACCAATGTTTCTCCTCGAGGCTATGGCCGCCGGCAACGCTGTGATTGGTACGCGCGTCGGACAGGTGGAGGAACTGGTGACCGAGGAAGTGGGCGAACTCTTGGACGCTGGGGACGTCGACGGCCTGACGCGAGCGCTCACGAACCTGATGGACGGGGAGTCCTGGAGACCTAGAGGAGAGCGCGCCCGCGCCCGCGTGCGGGACCACTATGCCGCCGTGAACACACAGGTCGCATTGACGGGCCTGTGGACGACGGCGTTCCACGAGGCTCGACAGCGAAAGCGTACACGGTGGTCGCTGTAGCAATGTCTACATACGTCTGTGAACGGGGGGCTTGTCGTGCTAGAGGATTATAAGGGCGCCAAGGTACTTTGGGTGGCCAGCCCAGGTGGCCATATCTCCGAGTTGGACCTTCTGTCACGCCATATCGAGCCCTCACCTGACTCGCTCTGGATCACCGCGCAGTCGACGCAGACCGACTCTCTATTGCGGGGGAGGCGTACACATTACGTGCCCTACGTTCGCCCCCGGGACATCGCGGCCGCCGTTCGCGCTGGTCAGGCCGCGCGGCCGGTGATGGAAAAAGAGAGGTTCGATGTATGCATCAGCACGGGGGCCGGGCTAGCGTTGCTGATCCTTTCACAGGCGCCGCGCTTCCGCATGCCGGCGGTCTTCGTGGAAAGCCTCACGCGGCTGTCGGGCCCCTCTTTAACTGGGCGCCTGCTTCATCTGACACCGGGCGTGACGACTATGACGCAGCATTCCGCTTGGGCAACGTCGGGATGGGGCTACGCGGGCAATCTCCTTGACAACTTTGCGCCGTCCCCAAGGCAGCGTGTCGGCGCCCTCCGCCTATTTGTAACGCTCGGCACCATCAAGCCGTATCGCTTCGATCGAGCCATAGACGGCATCACCAAGGTGTTGCGACCCACTGACGATGTCACCTGGCAACTTGGCTCGAGCCTCCGCGGCGGCCTACAAGGCCAGACCTACGAATGGCTGCCCGTGCAATCAATGAGCAGCCTCATGCAGGGAGCCGACACTGTCGCCTGTCACTCAGGGGTCGGGAGCGTGCTCGAAGCGTTGGAGGCCGGCAAGTGCCCTGTGCTGCTGACCCGGAGCGCCCGATTCGGCGAGCACGTGGACGAACACCAGCGACGATTCGCTGACCACTTGGTTTCGCGCGGGCTCGCATACGAGCTCGACATGCAACAGCCAAGCCGCTCCGTGCTCGAGACGGCCGCCGCGGTCTCAATGAGCAGTTCAGTGTGATGTTGAAGGCGAGCTAGTGAGGGTCAACCGCCTTGGACGCACGTCGAGTTTCCGACCGAGGTGGTAAAAACACTCCGACCCGACCCGAGAGCACTTCCGTAGAGGGCGCCCTACGGCTTCACGTTCACGATCGAGTGCGCTGAGCAGCGCACATCACAGTATCGAGGAGCTTGACCAGCATTATGGATAGTCGGGAATACGCCGCGTGCATCGTCCACTATAAGGACCCGGAGTCCGTCTCATCTCTCCTTGCTGACATGCGAAGTTGGTCCGCCCCACCGCACGTTGTACTCATCATCGATAACTCGCGAGACCTCCCGCTGGCTGCCCCGTACGTAGATATGCCCGCGGGCCAGCGGACCCTCGTCATCGACCCTGGCGGCAACGTTGGTTACGCAGCAGCGGTCAATATTGCGATGCATCGGGCCCGGGAACTGAGCTACGCCCAGCTCTTGATTTTGACGCAGGACGCGAAGTTGATGCCTACTGCGGCACAAGCGCTGCAGGATACCCTCGCTGGCGACGACGCGGCGGCGATTGCCGCTCCGCTTCTGTCCTTCTCATCCAGGCCAGACGTACTGTTCTCCGCCGGCGGGACTCTGGGCCGGGACGGTCGCGTCAGCCACATTGGCGCAGACGAGCCGCTCGCAAAGTATCTAGACACGCCGACGCGCGAAGTCGCCTGGGCAGACGGCGCCGTTCTTCTCCTTGATCTCGCAGCGGCTGGAGAGGTGGGCGGCTTTCCGGAAGAGTATTTTCTCTACGTGGAAGAGGTGGACTTCGCCCTACGCGTGCGCCAATTGGGGAGAAAGGTACTGATCACATCGAGAGCCGTTGCGCGGCAGGAACCCGGAAACTACACGCCCTACTTGTACGCGCGCAACACTCTTCACTTCATTGGGAAGCATCCCGACTCGTTCCCCTGGTGGGCTCGCACCTTCGCATCTGGACGACTGCTGCTGAGGATCGCGCGACGAGGCAGCGCGGCGGACTTACGCCAAGGCGTGCGCGGCTTGACGGACGCATGGCGGGGGCGCATGGGACCACCGCCATCCGCCCGCAGAGCTTGAGCTGGACATGTTGAATGGTCGGCGGACAACCGCGCGCATCTGGGCCAGCGATTCGGGAGTCGCTCTGCGGAAGATTGGCGCCTTCACTTCACGAATCCTCGGCTCCCGTCTCATTGGGCTAGCTTGCTCCGGGGCGGCTGGGCTGATGATCGCCACACTCGTCGTGCGACATTATGGTGTGGAAGCCTACGCTTGGTTCTCGCTGATGGTGTCGCTTCCCGCGCTCGTGCAGTTCTCGGATCTCGGGTCAGGAACTGCGCTCGTCAACACCATCGCAGCGTCGGATTCCCCGAACCGCGACGCTCGCGTGCGTCGGACCTTGCTCTCATGTATTCGTATCACGGTCGCCTTCGCCCTGGTATGTGCGATATTGGCTGCGTGCCTAGCCGCGACACCAGTGTGGGAGATGCTATTCGCTGAGAACAATGCAGGCGTCCTCAGCGGCGGAGAGGCAACCTGGGTGGCTACCGTCGCCGTCTTCCTTTTCGCGGCGTCTGCCCCACTATCGCTCGGTCAGCGCGTATTCGTAGGCTTAGGCAAGAGCCATCTCCAGTCCTTGGCGCAAGCTCCTCTTGTACCGCTTGCACTCCTCGGAGTCCTCATTGACATTTACCTGTTCAACGCCGACCACGCGCCACTGCTACCACTGTCGTTTTTTGTCGCTCTCGTCATCACCAACGGCGTAGGTTCCTTCTGGGCTCGTCGCCATATGGCTACCGCAGTCGACTGGGCGCTACAAAACATGGGTCGGCGAAGCTTTCGCGGAGCTCGCGTGATGGACGTCGGATGGCCGATGATGGCTCAGACCGGCCTGATTCAGGTCGCAGTGATGTCCGACCGACTCATCTTGTCGCTGGCTTCCACGCCGGCTCAAGTGGCGGAATACTCGCTCGCAGCACAAATCTTCGGCCCGATCGGCGCGCTGACGACAGCAATGGCCGTTGCGTTGTGGCCAGTGTTCACCCGAAAGTTGCAGAGGGGAGAATCTCTAGGACTTCCTCGGTTCTCTGCCGCGTTTTGCATCGCCACGTTGGCTCTGGGACTCAGCCTGTCACTGATCAGTGACTGGGTATTCGCTCTTCTGTCGGACGGATTGATCGCCGTCGACGGACTCGTTATCTGGTCATATATCGCAGCAACGTGCACTCAGGCAGCGCTGTATCCAATAGGAATGTCAATGATGGATGCGAACGCCCTGCGTTTTCAGGTCAAGCCTATTCTAGCGTCCGTTGCGGTCAACATCTGCCTGTCAGTGCTGCTGGCCAACGCGATCGGGGCAGCTGGCCCGATCTTGGCCACCGCTGTGGCAACGTTGACCTGCCAGTTGGTTCCGTTCGCGATATACGCGCATCGGCGGTCTCGTGCTGCGACCTCTCCAGCGTGATCGCGCCCCGTTCGGCATAGCTTGTCAATCGGCCCCGCGCGCCGTGTTCACCACGTCGGTGCTCGGCAATCACTGGCCACACAACCCCCGCAAGACCGCCGACGACAAGAGCCTCCGGTAGGCCGTTGGGTGCGGGCGCCACGATGCTCACGACAAGCAGCGCAGCGAGCGGCGCGGAAACAGGAACGGTTGCCCGCCTTCCGCTGAGACAGGCCTCTAGCACCGGCCGCACGAGCCCGTATAGGGCAAGTGCTAATCCGACAGCGCCAGTTTTGACTGCGAGCCAAAGATAGTACTGATGTGCGTAGTACCGTCCGCTTGTAGCGGTCCACTGGCCAAATTCGCCGCCCATATCAATGGCGGGTTTGTAGGCGTACCCGAAACCATGCCCTAGAATCGGTGAGTCAGCCCACGCCTGGATGAGAGCGGCAACCTCTCCCGTCCTATAACGCGCAGAGCTGTCTTGCGATAGTGCCGTGGTCGTCAAGCCCTCCAAGACTCGGGTCTGATACCCGAGGAGTTGCTCCTCCAGCCACGAGCCTTCGATAGCGGGAGCCATGAGCCAGTAGGCACCGGTGACGGCGACGGCCATCACAGCCACAGTTATGAATCCACGTCTAACGGCGCGCATGAGGTCGCGTTGCCATAATGAGTAGGCGAGGGCCAGAGCGAGGGCAACCGCGATGCCGAGCAAGGTATTTCTCGAAAAGCCTAGGAAAGAGATCACTGCGGCCGGGGATCCGGCGAAGAGGAGCAAACGCAAACTCGCAAGTCCCACGATAGCTGCGGCCACCACCCCGCACAGGACGGCCAGTGATAGCCAGCTCGCTTGCGTAAGCAGGCGGACCGCACCGGACTCCGCTCCGTTCAGCGCTGCGGCCTCAGCTCGGCCGTTCAACTGTAAACTCGTCGCCGATGCAGCGATCATCAACACTGCGGAGATCCACTGCGACGCCAGAACGGTGACAAGCAGAGGGGTTCGCCACGATGGAAACGATATACGTGACGCAACGTGATAGGCGAGGATCAGGTTCACGAACGGGCGCACTTCTTCGTTCAGGCGACCAAATTCCACGGAGGAAGCGATGGCTATCAGGACGCCTAACGCCAGCACGGATCCAAGCGCCCATAATCCGCGAGTCGAACGAGGGGATGCTGGCTGAGACATCGCCCACAGAGCCGCCACGAAGAGGGCCGGCTCGAACAGGTAGATAGTGGCGCCGCCGAGGGTGATTTGTTGCGGCAGGGCCACTGGTGTGGCCGTGAACGCGAGCAGGATCGCGGCGTGCACTGAGAGTTCAGGTCGCCATATAAGGCAGGCCACGCAGATTGCGGCGCCAAGGACGCCTACGGCGAGCGTGAGACTGTAAGCCGCCGCCGCGCCCAGCGCGACGATCAGGAAGGCCACTAGCGTCGCCACGAGAGCTCGATAGGTCAGCGTACGGATCCCAAGCGAGTCGCTCTTCATCCTGGCCCAGGGCAGGGTCTCAGAATTCCGGGGGACATGGCGAGTCCTGCGGTGGCGGCCGCGCATGGTCAACTCGAGACCGACGGGGTCAGGGGAACAGCGACGACGGGCGCCATGATGAGTACGTCATCCTGTACCGCTGCAAAATCGTTCGTGGCCATCGAGGCAGTCCTTCCCGGCAGTGCGGCGCAGATGTGGCTCCTTCCGCCACTGGCCCCGTCGTCGGGGATGCCCGCATCTTTCCCGGCTCCCTGCGTTCGTACGGGCAGGCCTGACCGTGGACTGCGCGTGCCCGCCGTGATGGTAGGTCGGGCAGCGTCGCGTCACCTTGGTCGCGGATCGTCGACAGCACTGTAATTCGCGAGCCGTCACGGCGTGGGAGGCGGCCCCGCATAGGCGCTTCGAGTCCCAGCCCTGTCGCCAGCGCGAACAGATGTTGGCGTCTCCAACTACGGCCGTTGCCTCTGTGACGGGCGTGTCGGGACGTGTGCGACACGTCCACGCGACGGGAAATGGGCACTGTTCGCTCCTACCCTTCGCAGCATGCCCTGTCCCTCCTGTGGGGCGACGGCCACGCGCGCGCAGATCCTCCCCGGCTACTGGCGGTGCGACGCCGACGCCCGCGTCGACCAGCTCGTCGGTGCCCCCTCCGGCACCGACCCCGTACCGGCGCCGGCCGCGCCCCGGCGCTGCGGCACCGTCTACATCCAGACCCGCGACGACGACGCCGGCGCCACCTGCCGCTGCGGTGACCCCGCCATCGGCGAGTGCACCGAGTGCACCCGCGCCGTCTGCGCCGACCACTCCGATCTGTGGCAGGGCTGGCGGGTGTGCGACCGCGACCTCGCCAACGCCCGCCTGCGCGCCCGCGCGGCCGCCGTCGCCGAGGAGAAGCGCCGCGAGGAGGAGGCCGCCGCCGCGGAGGCCGAGCGCCTGCGGCAGCGCACCACGTTGCTCGAGCTCGCAGACGAGGACGCCGTCTGGCTGCTCTACGCCCGCGACGAGGCACGCACCGAGCAGCAGGTCCGCTCCGCCGTCCACGTGCTCCGCCGGCTCACCGCCGCCCAGTTCACCGACGTCTGCCTCTACCTGCTCCCCTACGCGCGCGAGCCCGAGACCCGGCGCACCGGGCTCACCCGGCTGACCGGCTGGGCCTTCGAGGGGCCGGACTACCACGGCCGCTCGTGGTTCCTGACCCGCAAGGGCGAGTGGTACCGCGGCGGCGCCTTCGGCGACGAGCAGCGCCGCCGGTGGAGGGACGTGCGCTTCGACGACGTCGAGAAGCGCGCCGTCATCGACGAGCTGGCCTGGCAGCAGTCGATCGACAGCCGGCTGCGCTGACCGCCCACGGGCGCCTGCGCATGCGGCGGCAGCTGCACGAACCCGTCCGTCCCCCGTCGAGTGGGCGCAGCGGCGGGGTCAGGGCCGCTGCGCCGCTCCCATCGGTCCGCTGGGCCGAGCTGACCACCCCCGTGCTGGTCAGCTCGGCCGAGGCGAGGACGGCGTGCACACTCCGCCCCTTCCGCCATGCGGTACGACTTCGTACTGAACCCGCAGCGCGCCGCCACGGCAACGAGGGCGGGGTGCAAGCCGCCCGCAGATTGAGCGCAGCACCATCTGCGCACGTCTGCGCGTCAACGCTCCCCCGCTGCGCTAGGTTGCCCGGCAACCGGTTGGGAGCTACGGGGGTGGCCGGATGAGCGGGTCGACGGGCGAACCGCGGGAGCCGGCGGCCACCACCCCGGCCTTCGATCCCTTCGTGGCGCAGGTGGGCTGGCTGATCGCGGCGGCGGGCGGGAAGGACCAGCTCGTCCAGCGCTCCGGCGGGCTGGTCAGCGCGCGCACGCTCGACAACTGGATGGCCGGCAGCTACCCACGCACCAAGGTGACCGGCGCCGTCCGCGAGCTCGACACGTGGGCGCGGGCCGAGATGCCCGGCTACCCGGAGGCGGCCGGGGTGCCCGCTCTCGTCGAGTCCTGCGGACCCTACCGCGGTGCCCCCGCCGCTCCGGTGGCCCCGGCCGATCCGGCTCCCGAGCCCGCCGCCGAGGGCGCCGACCCGGCACCGCCCCGGCGCCGGCTGCCCACCTGGGCGCTGATGGCTGCCTCCCTGGTCCTCGTCGCGGTCCTCTCCTCCGCCCTCACTGCCTTCGTGATCGGCGAGCGCGGCACCGCGGCGGACTCCGCCACCACCACCGACCTGGTCGACGTGCCGCTGCCCAGCACCGGCGACGGCACGCTCGTCGAGGAGGAGGCCGGCAGCATCGGCGCCAACACGTTCGCCGACCCGCGCACGCTCTCGGGACGCGGCCCGGCCATCCCGCCGCACACCCGGATCCTGGTGCGCTGCCGCTACTACGCGCCGAGCGTGCCCAGCGTCAGCCCCGACGGCTTCTGGTACCTGGTCGAGACCGAGCCGTGGAACGGCCTCTGGACGCCGGCGAACTCCTACATGAACGGCGATCCGCCCGGTGGCCCGTACCTGCACAACACCGACTTCGCCGTCCCCGTCTGCCAGTGACGGCACGGGCCGCACGGCACAGGGGGCACGCGACCTCCCGAAGGATCCCGGTCGCCCGGCAGGGCTCCTAGGATCAGCCCCAGCGGGTGCCCGCGCACACCTGCCGGGCACCCCCGGGCGCGGACGACTGCAGGAGGGGGTGCCGGTGCTCTCTCCTGGCCGCCGGAAGGCGGTGCCGTTCCTCGTCGGCGTCGTCGCGCTGACCGTCGCGATCGGAGTGGTCACCGCAGTGCGCTCGACAGGTGAGCCCGAGGGGGCATCCGTGGTGGATCCCCTCCCCCGGGCGGTCGTCGCCGAGTACTGGCGGGCCGACGGATCGCCCCGGCTGACCACTGCCAGCCACCGCGTCACCGTCTTCTTCCTCGCCTTCGCCACGAGCGCGCAGCCCGGCACCGGCCGGCTCGAGTTCGACCCCGACCAGGGCAGCGGCGTCACCCCCGAGCAGATGCGCGCCGACATCGCGGCCGTGCAGGCCCGCGGCGCCGCGGTCCTGCTCTCCGTCGGCGGCGCGGAGGACGGCGGGATCGTCGTGCGCACCGACGAGCAGGTCGACGAGGTCGTCAGCAGCATCGAGCGGATCTGCGACACCTACGGCTGCGTCGGCGTCGACTGGGACCTCGAGCAGGGCGGCGCCGGCACCGACCTACGGGCTCTGGTCAGCGCCAGCGCCCGGCTCAAGGCGAGCCGGGGAGCCGACTTCGCCGTCACCGTCTCCGCCGAGCCGGGCCTGCGCCTGTACGAGGACTTCGCCCTGGCCGAGGGCGAGGCCACCGTGGACGGCCGGACGTGGCGTGGCCGGGTCTGCGACCTCTACGGGCCGCAGTTCTACGACTTCCCCCAGGCCCCCGAGAAGCGCCGGGCCGACATCGTGGCCACAGCGCAGCGGTTGGTCGACCGCGGACTCGAACCGTCCCGGTTCACGATCGGCACCACCTATGCCGGCTCCGCGCTCGGCGACCCGGGGCAGATGCCGGTCGAGGAGTACCTCGCCGCCTACCGCGCCCTCGCCGACGCCGGAGTCCGGGTGCGCGGCGCCTACGTGTGGGACATGACGATCGAGAGCGCGGAGGGCTACCCGTTCGCCGAGGCCTTCGGCGCCGAGCTCGGCACCTGAACCGCGGTCGGCCCGGGCTCCAGCATCCGGCCGGTCGCATCGGGCCGCACCTCGGTGGTGGCGCAGAGCCCGCGCTCGTTCATCGCGTCGACGATCGGCTGGAGGGCCTCGATCGAGTTGAGCGTCGCCTGCCCCAGGCCGTCGTGCATGGTGATGATCGAGCCGTCCCGCATCGGCCCGACGACGTTGGCCGCGATCTCCTCGGCGGAGATCCCCTCGGTGTCGTGCGAGTCGACCAGGTTGTCGCTCGCGTCCCGGCCGAAGGACATGACCAGCCGCAGCCCGAGCGCCTGCGCGACGTCGTCCACCTGCTGGTTCACCGCCCCGTACGGCGGCCGGTAGAGGTCGGGCACCGGGGCGCCCTCGGCCACCAGCAGCTCGTTGGCCCGACGCAGCTGCTCGCGGATCTGCGCGTCGCCCCACGGCGCCACCTGCTCGCCGGAGGGCAACTCCCCGGTGGTGAGGTTCGCGTGCGACTGGGTGTGGTTGCCCAGGACGTGCCCCTCGGCGACGGCTCGCCGGACGAGCTCCCCCCGGCCCTCGATGTTGTGCCCGCTCCAGAAGAAGACGGCGGAAAGGCCCAGGTCGCGGAGCCGGTCCAGCAGTGCGCCGGTGTGCTGCCGCGGGCCGTCGTCGAAGCTGAGGACGACGTACCCGCCGGAGCAGTCGCTGGTGAGAGGGCGGAGCTCCACCGGCTCACCCGCCGACGCCGGTGCGGCCGACGCCACCTCGCTCCCCGACACGTCCGAGACCACCCGGTAGCCGGTGAAGGTCAGCCCCAGGACGACCGCCAGTGCGACCAGCAGCATCCGCCGCCGGCGGCTCACCGGGCCACCTGCCGGTAGAGCAGCCAGACGTCGGCGTCGGCGACGCCCGAGGCCGGGATGGTCGCCACCAGTTCGTAATCGGTGTAGTTGTCGTGCAGCGCCGTGAGGATGACCTCCTCCATGGCGTCCTCGGCCGGCGAGCCGGTGCTGGCCGTGTGCAGGACGATCGCCTCGTAGTCGAGGTCCTCGATGGCCACCCGGACGGCGTCCTCGCCGCGGGCGTAGAGGCCGTAGGTGTCGGCCCACTGCACCGCGGGCCGGTCGTTCGTGTAGTACTCGAGCGCCTCCGCGGCGGTGCCGCTGGCCAGGTAGGACCCCGCCGCGGGGTCGTCGAGGATCTCGGCGACGACCGGCCGCACGTCCGGCCAGGCCGCGTAGACCGCCCCCGACCGGGAGACGCCGAACAGCACCAGCACGGGCAGGATCAGCAGCACCGGCCCCAGCCGCCACGTGCCCCGCGACAGCCGGGTCAGCGCGAGTCCGGCGAGGGGCGCCAGGAAGAGCGCCGAGTACGCCAGGTTGCGGTCGAACGCCACCGCCGAGCCCGTCCACAGCTGCGCGGCCGGGAACACCGCGCTCCCGGCGAGCAGCACCGCCGCCAGCAGCACGTTCGACCTGCCCGTGCCGGCGAGCCGCACCGCCCCGGCGCCGGCCAGCAGCACGAGGATCCCGATGTCGAGCACGAGCCACCCGACCAGCCCGGTCCACGGGTGCGGGCTGAGCGGCACGTTGCCGAGGAGGTCGGTCCACGCCCGCGTGCCAGGCCCCGCTCCGAGCAGGTGCACCATGCCCGTCAGGAGCACCGCCGTGCCGCCGACGAGAACCGTCCGGCGGAGCGCACCGGCACCGGCCAGGGCCGCCCCCGCGACGAGGACGAGCGGGACGAGGAGGGCGGTGGAGTGCTGGAGGACCGGCACCAGGGCGAGCAGGGCGCCGGCTCCCAGCGCCGATGCAGCGCCGCCGCGCGCCGCGATCGCCCAGAGGGCGGCCGCCAGGCCGGCCAGCGCCACGGCGTCCGCCGTCCCGAGCCCCGCGACGAACGCCACCGGCGCGCTCAGCGCGAAGGCGACCGCCGTCAGGACGCCCGCCCGGTGCGGGAAGCACGCCGCGACCGCGCCCGACAGCAGCACCATCGCGGCGACGACACAGGCCAGCCCGAACGCGCGGACGAGGAACAGCCCGCCGACGCTGTCGAGCGCGGCGGCCAGCACGGGGTAGAGGAAGGGAGCGCCGGGCAGCGCCTCGACGGGCACGCCGGCCGCTGCCTGCGCGATCCACTGCCCGATGACATCCCGGCCGGTGTTGACGGCGAGCGCCTCGTCGGCCGAGGCGCCGTTGCGCAGCCGCAGCGCCAGGACCGCGAGCACGACGGCCGTCAGGACGAGTGGGAGCCGGGCGATCCACCGGCGGCTCGCCGGGCGGACCAGGCGTGCGGGGAGGGACAGCAGCACTGCGTCGTGCCAGTGCGGTGCCCGGTAGGTGCCCGAGGGCGCGGCGGGGGTGACGGTCATCGCCGTCCCTCCTCGCGCGCCGGCAGGGTGCCGTCACGGTCGTTCTTCGGGAGGATGCGTCGCACCGCCAGGGACAGCATCAGCACCGTGACCGCCGTCAGGACGGCGGTGGCGCCCATGAACCCGTCGTGGCTCACCTGCTCCAGGAGAGCGGGGAATCCGGCGTCCATCAGGTGATCCACTCGGGCTCGGCGCCGTGCAGCGCGCGGGACAGCGCCTGCCAGTTCACGATCGACTGGGCCATGTCGTAGACGACCATCGGGAGCAGGAACGCCGCGTAGATGCGGCCCCGCCGGCCCGCCTTCCACGACGCCAGCACCTGGTCGAGGACGAAGACCGGGATGATCACCAGCCAGATCAGGTGCAGCGACGGCTCCTCGAGGGCCAGCGCGTAGGACCAGGCAGCGATCATGAGCAGCGGCACGAGGCTGCGGAAGTACGTCCACAGCTGGACCAGCCACGCCTTGCGCGTGTGCTCGACGAAGCCGTACGTCATGAGCGTCTCGAGCGTGCCCCGCTGCCAGCGCAGCCGCTGTGTCCGCCAGTCCGACCAGGTCGGCATGATGTCGGTGACCACCGTGCAGTCCGGCGCGCACCGGGGGTCGTACCCGAGCCGCTGCAGGGCGACGGTCAGCTCGTAGTCCTCGGTGAGCGACGCCTCGTGGTAGACCTGCCCCGGCACGCCGGGCAGCAGCGCGGAGCCGCGGGCGGCAGCCACGGCCCGCAGCGCCTCCGCCGTGAACATGGTGGCCGCCCCGGAGAGCACGTGGATCCGGCCCGCGCGGCGGTGCACCGTCCGCAGCCCCTGGGCGTACTCGATCTTCTGCAGCAGCCCGATCCGCGACGGGTGGTCAGCGGCCTCGTAGGAGCCGCTGATGCCACCGCGCTTCCGGTAGGCCTCGAAGTAGCGCATCCCGCGCTCGATGAAGTCGGGGCTGAGCCGGCTGTCGGCGTCCATCGACAGGACGACGTCGTCGGGTTCGAGCGCCGCCAGGACCAGCGCCAGCCCCTGGTTCAGCGCGCCCGCCTTCTTGGCGGTGTTGCCCCGGGTCTCCAGCACGTCGACGCCCAAGGCCCGGGCGATCTCGACCGTGCCGTCCGTGCAGTTGTCGGCCGCAACGAGGATGCGCTGGGGTGGCATGGTCTGCCGGCGGAGGCTCGCGATCGTCTGCGCGATGCCAACTTCCTCGTTGTGCGCCGGGATGACCGCCGTGACGCGCGCCTGCCGGCGATGGGCGCCCCTGCCGGGCTCCGGCGCCGTGCGCGGGGTCTCGGCCGGCGCCAGCACCGCGGCGTTGGACTCGAAGCGGTACTGCCGGGGGATCTCCGGCGCGAACGTCGTGCGCGCTTCCGCGGCGGGGCCGAGGCCGTCCACAGGATGCGTGCGAGCGCCCTCGATTCCTGCAGTTCCCACCGGATCCCCCCGATTGCCGCGAGCGACCCGGCAAGTGCGCCTCGGGCTCACGGATCTTCATCCCGCACGTTCCTCCTCACCGCGGCAACGAGAGCAGGCGCCGAGAACGTATGACGGGGAAGGGTGGTCGGGAAAGGCTTTACCGATGCGATCTTTGTGCGCTCAACTGACTACGCTGAGTTACTGCCACGTTTCGGCCACAGCCGTGTGACGTGCGCGTTCGCCCCCGAGTCGACCGCGCGCCGGGCCGCGCGAGCCTGGCATCGTTACTCTGAGTTTCTGCCGCACGAGCCTTTTTAGTCGCATTTCCCCCGAGCCCCTCGCGCATTCATCGACCATTCCCCTCGCTCGCCTCCCCGCCCTTGCGGAGCCCCCTTCGGGCGCTCCCACCCGGTCCGGGCCGGCGCACCCACCCCGAGGAGAACCGGCTGGTAGGAGCAGTGGTGCGAGGACGTGCCGGCTGGTCCGAGGTGGCTCGACCGCGAGATCCCACGGTCTGCGGGAACCGAGAAGCGTGGTGGACTGGGGTGGAAATGCAGCGGCACGGCACACATGCAGGCGCGAACGAACGAGTTGTGCCCTGTCGATCTCGTGGACGGTGCGCGGATCCGGACGACCCGCCACCGACGACCTCGCCCGCCACGCCTCGGCTCACCGCTCGAAGAAGGCCGGGCGCCTACCACGAGCCGTGATCCGATCGGCTGTGCGACATGGTGCCGTGAGGTAGATCACGCACGTGCCGACGGATCGGCACCCTCGATCGGGCGACTCCGCCGGCAGCCGCTGCAGCCAGGGCACCTGGCGCTGCTCCTGCGCTACGCCGCCCGGGGGAGCAGGCGGAGGCGGGCCAGGAAGCCGGTCACCCTCGCCGGCACCTCGTCGTCCGACGACCGGGCGCCGGTGACGGCGGCGGCCTCGGCCACGTCGTCGGCGGCCTCCACCGCCGCGTCTCCGCCGTCCACCCACTCCGCCGGACGGAGACGGGGAGGTGGCACGGGAGCCAAGCGGTGGACGTCGGCCGGTCCGTACGCGGACGCCGGCGCGGCGTGGCGGCCGTAGCTCTCGGCTCCGGAACTGCGGAGGACGACCGTGGCGCTCATCGTCGCCGGGTCGGCATCGTGATCCACCGTCCACGGCACTACCGCTGCATGCTCATCGGATTGCCCCACACCTATCTCATCGGCAGCCGAGGTTGCGTCCGTGACGCTGCCCGGTCGACAGCGCGGCGGCTCCCCCCTCCGGGTGATCCGGGCCTCGGGACGGGTGAACCCGCGCCGTCCCGAGGCCGATGCCCCTGCCATGCACCAGCCAGACCAGGACGCTGCCCTGCGGCGGCGCCCCGGCCGCGCGCTGCTCCTGACCATCGGGTTGGTCGCGCTCTTCGCCACCGGCATCGGGCCGCGGCCGGCCGGCGCGGCGTGGGACCGGACCTACGACGTCGTCCTCTACAACCTGCCCTACCTCGCCGCCGCGGCCGTCTGCGTCATGGCGGCCCGGCGGGTGCGGTCGGAGCGGATCGCCTGGGGCACGCTCGCCGTCGCCCTGGTCCTGGGCGCGCTCGGCAACGTGCTGCGCGTGCTCTCCGCCGGGTTGGAGGGCAACGAACCGTCGTCCACCCTCTCGCACGCGGTCATGCTGGTGGCCTACCTGACCATGTACGTGCCGGTCGTCGTGCTGATCCGCACCCGGGTGCCGCGCTTCCACCCGAGCATGTGGCTCGACGGGGTGGTGGCCGCCCTCGGCAGCCTCGCCGCCGGCGTCGCCTTCCTCCTGGGCCCCTACCTGCTGACCGACCCCGGCGAGAGACCGGTGGCGGCCGTCGACCTCGCGGCACCGATCACGACGATCCTGCTCATCGGCATGGTCATGGCCGTCGGCGGCATCCTCGGCGTGCGCCTCGACCGCACCTTCGTGCTGCTCGGCGCCGCGCTGGGCCTGATCTGCCTGTCGGACCTCATCCTGTTCGGCCTCAAGGTGCAGGGCACCTACGTCGACGGCGGGCCGCTGGAGCTCGGCTGGCTCGCCTCCGTCGTCCTGGCCGCCGCGGCCGCCGCGGGCGCGGTCGAGCCGCCCCGGCTCCTCCGCAGCGGCGGCTCCCGCACCGGCTGGCGGCTGCTCGCCGTGCCGCTCGCCTGCCTGGTCGCCAGCCTCGTCGTGCTCAGCCCCTGGTCGCAACCCGTGCCCGACGTCGCCGGCTGGCTGGCCATCGGGTGCGTGCTGGCCGGCGTCGTCCGCATCGCCGTCACCTTCCGCGAGGTGCGCGGGTACAACCAGGTCAAGCTGGAGTCGCGCACCGACGAGCTCACCGCCCTCGCCAACCGCCGGGCGCTCATCGAACGGGCCCAGCGGGTCGTCGCCTCGGCCACGCCAGAGCAGCCCGCCGCCCTCCTGCTGCTCGACCTCGACGGGTTCAAAGAGATCAACGACAGCCTCGGCCACTCCGCCGGTGACGACCTGCTCCGCCAGATCGGGCCGCGGCTGCTCGGCTCCTTGCGCGCCGGCGACGTCCTGGCCCGGCTCGGGGGCGACGAGTTCGCCGTCCTGATGCCGGCCGCGGCGGCCGACGAGGCGCGGGCGCTCGCCGAACGGCTCCGCGACCTGCTGCTCGCGCCGTTCACGGTCGCCGACGTCCGGCTGCACGTCGGCGTCAGCATCGGCGTCGCCACCACGCCGGCCCCGGCGGCGACCGTCGAGGAGCTGCTGCACTGCGCCGACGTCGCCATGTACAGCGCCAAGCGCGCCCGCGAGGGGGTGCACGTCTACGTGCCCGACCCCGTCACCGGCACCGCCGGCAGCGACCGCCTGCGCACCATGGAGGAGCTGCGCACCGCCCTCGACGGGGACGAGATCTGCGTCTTCCTGCAGCCGCAGGTGGACCTGCGCGATGGCCGGATCGTGGGCACCGAGGCGCTGGTCCGGTGGAACCACCCCACCCGGGGACTGCTCTCCCCCGCCCACCTGCTGCCGGCGGCCGAGCAGGCCGGGCTGCTGCGACCGCTCACCGACCGGGTGCTCGAACTGGCGCTCACCGCGGCCGCCCGCTGGTGGCCCGAGCGCGAGGTGCCGGTGTCGGTGAACCTGTCCGCGGCGAACGTCACCGACCTCGACCTGGCTGGCAAGGTCGCCGCCGCGCTGCACCGGCACGGCCTGCCCGCACGGGCGCTCACGCTGGAGCTCGTCGAGGACACCCTCATGGCCGATCCCGAGCGCGGCCGCACGGTGCTCGCCGACCTGCGCGCCTCGGGCGTGCGCACCTCCATCGACGACTACGGCACGGGGTACAGCTCGCTGGCCTACCTGCGGCACCTCCCGGCCGACGAGCTCAAGCTCGATCGCAGCCTGACCGCCGACGTCGACCGCGACCCGCGGGCGGCGGCCATCGTGCAGAGCACCGTCGCGCTGGCCCACGCCCTCGGCCTGAGCCTGGTGGCCGAGGGGGTCGAGACCCTGGCGACGAGTGCCACACTCGCCCGCCTCGGGTGCGACGTCGCGCAGGGGTACGCCCTCGCGCGCCCCATGCCGGTCGAGGACTTCCTGGACTGGCTGGCCGCCTCCGACTCCGGGCTCGTCGACGCGGCCCTGATCCCGCAGCTCAGCCGGGGGTGGACCCCCGACTGACTCCGCCGGGTGAGGAGGACACTCCGGGGTGACGCGCGACCGGGCGACACGCCGACCACGATCACCACGCAGCGTTGCTGTTTGTGGACTATGAGCGGGTGACGCCGCCTTCCCCTGCCCCTGACCTGCTCGCTTCCCCCCTCGCCTGGCGCGACCTCGCTCCGGAGATCCTCCGGCAGCGACTCGTGATCGAGGGCTACCCGGCCGCGCCCGTGGACGACGCCCAGATCCGCACGTACCTCTCGGCCCTCTCCCGGGAGGTGGACATGGTCCAGCTCCTCGAGCCGGTGACGCACCGCTCCGACCTCTACGGCTGGGCCGGCTGGATCCACTGGGAGACCTCGGGCGCGCACTTCTACGCCTGGGAGCAGCCGCGGCTGTTCTTCTCCGTCGACATCTACACGTGCAAGGCGTTCGACCCCGACGTCGCCGTGGCGTTCACCGCCGACTTCTTCGCCGCCCGCACCGTCGTCGCGAAGTCCTTCTGACATGGCCCTCCGTCTGCTGGTGGCGCACTCCCCCGCCGAACGGGACGCCGCACGCCAGGTCGAGGCCGACGTCTTCCTGCAGGCCTTCGGCAACACGCCCGAGCTCTTGGAGCAGGAGTACGGCGACTACGAGGCGCGGTCGCGGTTCGTCGCGGTGATCGACGAGGAGAGCGGCGCCGCCCTCGGCACCGCTCGGCTGATCACCGCCGGCGACAGCCCGGTGAAGACCCTGGTCGACGTGGCGGGTGGCCCCTGGCGGCTGCCCGTGGCCGACAGCCTGGGCGCCGTCGGCCTCGAGCCCGGGACCGTGTGGGACGTGGCGAGCCTCGCCGTGGACCCCCGGTACCGCGCCGGCGCCGCGGGCGCGGAGGTCAGCGTCGCCCTGTGCCACGGCATCTGGCGGTACGCCCGCAACTGCGGGATCCCCGGCATGGTCACCATCCTCGACGACCGGGTGCACCGGCTGGTGCGTGCGATGGGCCTGCCCTGGCACACGATGGCGGGCGCGACCTCCCAGCCCTACCTCGGCTCCCCCGCCAGTACCCCGTGCGTCTTCGTCGTGCGGACGGCGGAAGCGGAGGTGTACGCGGCCCGCCCGGACCTCGCGCCGGCCCTGGACCACGGCGTGTTCCGCTCGATCACCGTCGACCCGGCCGACCTGGCAGCCACCCGCGGCGTCCTCGTCGAGCCGGCCGAGCCGGCGCTCGCGGAGCCGTTCCGCCGCGACACCACCGGGTGGCGGCCGCCGGCGTCCCGCCGCACGGATCAGGTCACGAACCCGGCCGGCGCGTAGGTACCGGACCGCCGGCGCTGCTCACGCGGCCCTGACAGCGCCGGCGGCGAGCTGCTCCTGGTACCAGGCGTAGGTCTCCTCGAGCCCCGTCCGGAGATCGATCCGGGCACGCCAGCCCAGGCCGTGCAGCTTCGAGACGTCGAGCAGCTTGCGGGGTGTGCCGTCCGGCTTCGAGGTGTCGAACTCCAGACGCCCCTCGTAGCCGACGACGTCGGCGACGAGTTCCGCGAGCTCGCGGATCGAGAGGTCGGCGCCCACCCCCACGTTGATCGGCTCCGGCTCGTCGTAGTGCTCGAGGAGGAACAGGCAGGCCCGCGCGAGGTCGTCGACGTGGAGGAACTCCCGGAGCGGTGCGCCGGTGCCCCACACGACGACCGACGGCGCGGCGGCGAGTTTGGCCTCGTGGAACCGGCGGATGAGCCCGGGCAGCACGTGGGAGTGCTGCGGGTGGAAGTTGTCGCCGGGCCCGTACAGGTTGGTCGGCATGGCGGAGATGTAGTGGACGCCGTGCTGCCGGCGCAGCGCCTGCACGTGGAGGACCCCCGCGATCTTGGCGATCGCGTAGGCGTCGTTGGTCTCCTCGAGCGGCCCGGTGAGCAGGCTGTCCTCACGGATCGGCTGGGGCGCGAGCCTGGGGTAGATGCAGCTCGAGCCGAGGAACAGCAGACTGGTCGTGCCGTGACGGGCGGCGGCGTCCAACACGTTGACCTGCATGCGCAGGTTGTCGGAGATGAAGTCGGCCGGGTAGGCGCTGTTGGCCAGGATGCCGCCGACCTTGGCCGCCGCCATCACCACGGTGGCCGGCCGCTCCGCGGCGAAGAACTCCTCGACCGCGGACCGGTCGCGCAGGTCCAGCTCGGCGGAGGTCCGCGTCACGAGGTTGGTGAACCCCTCCGCCCGGAAGTGCCGCAGCACGGCACCGCCCACGAGGCCTCGGTGGCCGGCGATGAACGTCGAGGTGTCTCGAGAATGAACAGTCGTGGACAAGGCCGTTCCCTTTCCGCCGCCGGGCTGCCAGGCTAGCGCCCCTCAGGAGCCGGATGTACCGGTTCCGGGCCGACAGCCAGAGGTACGTGCGATGTCGAAATCCGCATTGATCACAGGCATCACCGGCCAGGACGGCTCGTACCTCGCCGAGTTCTTGCTCGACAAGGGCTACGAGGTGCACGGCATCGTCCGCCGGTCATCGAGCTTCAACACCGAACGCCTGGAGGACATCTACCAGGACCCCCATGCTCCGGACCGACGCCTGTTCCTCCACTACGGAGACCTCGCTGACGGCACCGCGCTCACGAACCTCCTGCGGGAGGTGAACCCCGACGAGGTCTACAACCTCGGTGCCCAGTCGCACGTGATGGTCTCGTTCGACCAGCCGGTGTTCACCGGCAACGTCACCGGCATCGCCGCGATGCGGCTGCTCGAGGCCGTCCACGCGGCCCGCGTCCGCACCAGGATCTACCAGGCGTCGTCGTCCGAGATGTTCGGCGCGACGCCGCCACCGCAGGACGAGGACACGCCCTTCTACCCACGGAGTCCGTACGGCGTGGCCAAGCTCTACGCGTACTGGGCCACCCGCAACTACCGGGAGGCCTACGACGCCTACGCCGTCAACGGCATCCTGTTCAACCACGAGTCGCCGCGGCGCGGGGCCACCTTCGTCACCCGCAAGGTGACCCGTGCCGTCGCGCGGATCCAGGCGGGCCTGCAGGAGAAGCTGTACCTGGGCAACCTGGAGGCGGTCCGCGACTGGGGCTACGCGCCCGAGTACGTCGAGGGCATGTGGCGCATGCTGCAGCAGTCGGAGCCGAGGGACTACGTGCTCGCCACCAACACGGCGTACACGGTGCGCGACTTCGTCCGCATGGCGTTCCTCCACGTCGGGCTCGCGTGGGAGGACTACGTCGTCCACGACAAGCGCTATGAGCGGCCGACCGAGGTGAACGCCTTGATCGGTGACTACTCCAAGGCCAAGCACGAACTGGGCTGGGAGCCGAAGGTGCTGACGCCCGAGCTGGTGGAGATCATGGTGGACGCCGACATCAAGCTGCTCGACGACGAGCGGTGCGGCCGGCTGGTGCGCATCGACGCCTGACCCCCGACGCCTGGTGCCACCCCGCCTGCCGTCGAGCAGGCGGGGTGGCATCGTGCCGTCGGCAGCGCGGACGCGGATCCGGCGGGCACCGTCGACGTCCCCGCCGGGGACGATCCCGGCGGGGACGGCGACGGATCAGACGACGGAGCGGAGGGCGGGGCGGAGGGCGCGCTGCCAGCCCCCGGCGTACTGCGAGGTGCTCAGCGTCATCGCCGCGGTACCGGTGTCACCGGCCTGCGGCCGCGGCTGGTAGGCCAGCTGGCTCACCTGCGCCCCCGAGCCCTCCGCCGCCTCGGTCCACCCGGCCGCCTCGGTGATCGCCACGCTGCCGCTGTCCGCGCCCACCC